>JBLJBS010000048.1:0-11180 GCA_047637695.1 Aquamicrobium sp.
GCCGGGTCAGCTCGTCGGCGACGGCCAGCGCGCCGGGGTCCCAGGCGATGTGGCTCTCCAGCGCGGCAGGATCGAGGCCGAGCGCCGCGTAGCGGGACGGGATGAAGTTCGAGGCATGCTCGCAGACGAGAAGGAAAGGGCCTTTGCCATATGGGTTGCGCACCTCCATGGGGGAGGTCGCTTCATGCGCATTCACCATTGCTCACCCTCATCCGCCGTCTTTGTCGCAGCGTGATCAAGAGGCATCATTTCAGACCGAAGGGCGCAGTCAAGCCGTTTCGGGAATTTCTCTCCGGCGGAGCGGCTTCATCCGTTCTTGCCGGGCTCAGACCTCATGCAGATAAAGATGATAGTCGAGTTCGCTGACCGTGCGGGCGACGCGCAGATATTCCGCCAGCTTGATCGCGGCGAAGGTGCGGTGCATCTCGTCGCCGAGAGTGGTCTTGAGGAATTCCGACTTCTCCGCCGCGCGGATCGCGCTCAGCCAGTCGCCCGGCATCGCCGGCCTCTCGGCCCCGCTGTCATAGCCGTTGCCGGTGGTCTCCGGGCCGGGGTCGAGCTTCCCGTCCAGCCCTCTGGCGATGCCGGCGAGCACGGTGGTGGCGACGAGGTAGGGATTGGCGTCGACGCCGGAAGGCCGATGTTCGATGCGGCGGGCGATCTTGGGGCCGGCCGGCACGCGCAGTGCCACCGAACGGTTGTTGACGCCCCATGTCGGAGCGACCGGGGCATAGGATTGCGAGACGAAGCGCCGCCACGAATTGGCATGCGGCGCGAAGACCAGCATCGATTCGCCCATCGTCGCGACCAGCCCGCCGAGCGCGTGGAGAAGTTCAGGCTTCCACTCGCCGTCGCGTTCCTCGGCGAAGACGTTGCGCCCTTGCGCATCCAGCATCGAGACGTGGAAATGCATGCCGGAGCCGGCATAGCGTTCGATCGGCTTGGCCATGAAGCAGGCGGTGACGCCGTGGCGGCGCGCCTGCATCCGCACCAGCCGCTTCAGCATGATGAGATCGTCGGCGGCGCGCATGACGTCGGTGCGGTAGTCGAGCGTCAGCTCGTACTGGCCGGGCGCGTACTCGGAGATCACCGTCTCGGCGGGGATGCCTTGAGCTTCCGCAGCCTTGTAGATGTCGGAGAACAGCGGCTCCATGCCATGGAGATGATCGACCGAATAGACCTCGGTCTTGCCGCTCGCCCTGCCGTCGAGCACGGCGCGCGCTGGCTGGACACGGCCCTCGCCGTCGCGGTCGTTGGCGAGCAGGAAGAATTCCAGCTCGAACGCGCCGGCCGGGTAAAGGCCGCGCGCCGCGAAGGCATCGGCCTGCCGCTTCAGGGCGTGGCGCGGGTCGCTGCCCATCGGGTTGCCGGCGAGGTCGTACATCGACATCAGCACCTGCCCGCGCGGCGGGTTGGTGCCGTGGAGCGGCTTCAGCGTGCCCGGGATCGGCCAAGCGCGCAGGTCGCCGTCGCCGGTGTCCCAGATCAGCCCGGTCTCGTGCACGTCCTCGCCGGTGATGTCGAGGCCGAGGATCGAAATCGGCAGGTGGCGGCCGTTCTCGTAGAATCCCAGCAGTTCGTGGCGGCGGATGATCTTGCCGCGGCCGATGCCGTTGGCGTCGATCAGCACGATGTCGAACGCCTCGATCCCGGCATGGTTGTAGAGGAATTCGCGCGCCTCGTCGGCGCTGGAACCGGAAGGGGAAACGGTCATCGGGAAAGCTCTTTCGCGATGGTGTCGAAAGCCGTGACCAGACGCTCGATCTGACCCTTGGTGGTCGCCGGCGACACCAGCATCATGTTGTGGAACGGCGCGATCAGGCAGCCGCGATTGACGAGGCCGACATGGATTGCCGCCTCCAGTTCGGGCGCGTGGGCGTTTTCGGCGTCGGTACCATTGCGCAGCGGGCCGGGGGCGCAGATGAATTCGACGCGCGCGCCGACACGGGCGACATGCCAGGGCAGGCGATGCCTGGCGATGGATGCGGACAGGCCGTTTTCGAGACGGGCTGCCAGCCTGTCCATCCGGGCATAGGCCTGTTCGGTCATCACCTCTTCCAGCGTCGCGCGCATCGCCGCGAACTGGAGCGGATTGGCCGAAAGCGTGGTGCCCATGCCGGAATAGCCGGGGTCCCTGGTTTCCTGATAGGCGGCCCAGCGTTGCGCGGTTTCGGCGGTCATGCCCCACACGCTTGCCGGAACGCCGCCGGCGACCGGCTTGCCGAGCACGAAAAGGTCGGGCTCGAGGCCATTGGCGCGCGTATAGCCGCCGGGGCCTGTCGAGATGGTATGGGTCTCGTCGATCAGCAGCAGCGTGCCGTGGCGGCGGGTGGCCGCCCGCAGGGCGGCATGGAAACCGGGATCGGGCAGCACCATGCAGGAATTGGTCATCACCGGCTCGGCGATGACGCTGGCGACGTCGCCATGGGCAAGTGCCGCCTCGAGCGCCGGGATGTCGTTGAACTCGATGATGCGGGTGCGCTTTGTCAGGTCGCGGAACTCGCCGGCAAGGCCGGGGCGGTTGATGGGGCGACCTTTCTTCAGCCTCACCATCGTCTCGTCGACCGCGCCGTGGTAGCAGCCGTTGAAGACGAGTATCCTGTCCCGGCCGGTGACCGCGCGGGCGACACGCAGCGCGAAGCGGTTGGCGTCGGTCGCGGTGGTGGCGATCTGCCAAAGCGGCAAGCCGAAACGCTCGGTCAGCAGCCTGCCGACGACAAGCGCGTTCTCGCTCGGCAGCATATAGGTGAGGCCCTTGCGGGCCTGCCGGCGGATCGCCCTCGCGACAGGGGCGGGCGAGTGGCCGAACATCGAGCCGGTGTCGCCGAGGCAGAAATCGGCCAGCGCATTGCCGTCGATGTCGGCGATGGTCGCGCCCTTTGCGCTCTCCACGACGAAGGGGAACGGCATTGGCCAGTCGCGCATCCAGTGCATCGGCACGCCGGCGAGGAATCCTTCCGCGCCGCCGGCCATGTGCTGGTGCGAACGCGGCCGGGTACGCAGATAGGTTTCCGCCTCCCTGGCACGGAATGCCGCGATGCGCGCGCGGCTCACGCCGCCGATCGCCGGCTCAACCGCATTGTCGTTGCGACCCAATCCTTCCCCCTGGCAGGTTGCCGTCATCATCCCTATCGCTGCGAATGCGTGGCGGCAACCGGGAGGACGTCAGCCGGCGACGTCGATGACGCCGCAGTCGCCCGCCTCTGTGCCGAAGGCGATGCGGCGGCCCTCGCCGTCCCATGCCATCGTGGTGACGGCGCCGTTGCCGGGGCGTCGCAGCAGCACTTCCTTGCCATCGGCGACGCGGGCGGCAAGCACCATGCCGTCGGCATAGCCGATGGCGAGGATTTCGTCGCTGGTGTGGAAGGCGACGCAGGTGACCATGGCGTCGCCGCGCGTGCCGAGCTCGGTGGGAGCCTTGCCGATCGGCCCGTCCTTCGACTGGAACGGCCAGACGATCGCCGCCGGCGCGCCGGAGCTGGCGAGCCAGCGGCCTTTGGCGCTCCATGACAGGCTCTTGACCTTGGCGGGATAGCCGGCCATGCGCATGTGCTTGCCGTCGGCGAGCTTCCAGCCGTGGAGCGCGTTTTCCTGCATGGCGGTGACGAGGAAATTGCCGTCCGGCGAGAAGGTGACGTCGGTGTGGGCGCCCGCCCATTCCAGCTCGGCCGGCTTGCCGCTGGCAGCGGGGAAGTGCAGCGTCGCGCCATTGTAGCGGGCGACCGCGAGCCGCAGGCCCTTGGGCGCGAAGGCCAGCCCCTCGACGCTGCGCGGATGGGCTATTTCCTTTATCTGCGCGCCCGGAACCAGGACGTAGGCGATGCGGCCGCTGGCGAAGGCCAGCGCGCCGCGCGGGCCGGCGGCGAGCGCCGTGACCCATTTGCGGCCGATGGCGGCGAGTTCGGTTGTCGAACCGTCGGCAGCGACGGCGCAGACGCGACCATCCTCTCCTCCGGTAAGCAGAGACTTACCATCGAGCGCCGGCACGGCGCAGAGCAATCCGTCATGGGCCTGGACGGTCTTGTGGCCGTCGTCCAGCCGGTGGACCGCGCCGTCGGCCAGCGCGAAGTGCGGGAGGCCGGAAATCCAGGCGGCGGCGACACAATGGCCTTCGAGATCGAGCGGAGCGACGGTGGGCAAGGGTCAGATTTCCTCGGGCATTGTGCGTGAATCCCAGCGCAGTATGCGCGCCTTCCCGACGGGAATACGCGCGTCGCCGTGATAGGTAAAGACGAACCAGTCGTCCCAGTTGGCAATCAGCCAGTCCACCGAAAGGCCGCCAGTTTCCGAGCGGCTGGCGAGCGGCAGGTTATGCAGGATCAGCCCGGCCTTGCGGCCCGATGCGACGACCATGCCGAGGCCGCAATCGTCATGGCGCGGGTCATAGACCAGAAGGTCGACCGGCCCGCTTCCCGGGCCGGTGTCGTAATCGTCCGAAAGGCGCAATATGTCGCCCGTGCCGAGCGCATCGCCGGCGAGGTCGACGAGCAGCGGCATGCTATGCCGCCTGACAGGCTTCGAAAGTCCGCTTCAGGCGCTCGGCGTCCAGTTCTCGGCCGATGAAGACGATGCGCGTCTCGTGCTTCTCGTCGTCCCTCCACGGCCGCTGGTGATCGCCCTCGACGATCATGTGCACTCCTTGCACGACATAGCGGTCGGGATCGTCGGCGAGTGCGACGATGCCCTTGAGCCGCAGGATGTTGGGGCCGTCCATCTGGGTGATCTTGTCGATCCAGGGGAAGAACTTCTTCGGGTCCATCTCGCCGCCGCGCAGCGAGATCGACTTCACGGTAAGGTCGTGGATCGGCGAGACGTGGTCATGGCCGTGATCGTGGTGATGGTGATCGTGGTCGCAATCCGGCCCGCACTCATGATCGTGGTCGTGGTCATGATCGTGCGCATCGAGAAAATGCGGGTCGTTGTCGAGCGCGCGCTTCAGGTCGAAGGCGCCGCGGTCGAGCACTTCCGCCAGCGGCACGTCGGAACGCTGGGCCTTGTGGATTTTCGCCGCCGGATTGATGGCGCGCACGGCGGCTTCCACGTCGCGCAGCTCGGCCGGGCTGACCAGATCGGTCTTGTTCAGCACCACGACGTCGGCGAAGGCGATCTGGTCCTCGGCCTCGCGCGAATCCTTCAGCCGAAGCGGCAGGTGCTTGGCGTCGACCAGCGCCACTACGGCGTCGAGCCGGGTCTTGGCGCGGACGTCGTCGTCCATGAAAAAGGTCTGCGCCACCGGCGCCGGGTCGGCCAGCCCGGTCGTTTCGACGAGAATGGCGTCGAAGCGGCCGGGACGGCGCATCAGGCCCTCGACGGTGCGGATCAGGTCGCCGCGCACCGTGCAGCAGACGCAGCCATTGTTCATCTCGTAGATCTCCTCGTCGGATTCGACGATCAGGTCGTTGTCGATGCCGATCTCGCCGAACTCGTTGACGATGACGGCGTAGCGCTTGCCGTGGCTCTCGCTGAGGATGCGGTTGAGCAGCGTGGTCTTGCCGGAGCCGAGATAGCCGGTCAGCACGGTGACCGGGATTTGCGCCTGCGTCATGGGATTGTCCTGAAACGTGAACGGATGATCGTGATCCCCAATATAGGAGGTGCCGCCCTGGAATGCACGGGGCAGGGCAGCTACTTCAGGGTGGAAATGTCGAAGCGCGCCACGTCGAGGAGAAGCTCGGCGAATCCCCTTGCCGCATGGGTCAGGATGGCCTCGCCGGCGGCTGCCGATGCAGCGGCGGCATTGCCGGTGACGCCTTCCGGCGACAGATCGGACATCTTCCAGCCGAAGGCGTGCGGGCCATAGGCGCGCAAATGGCGGAAATCGCGCTCGAACCCTTCCTGGGCCGAGGCGAAGTCGCGCGCCCTGCCCATATCGACCAGATCGGGCCGCAGGGCCAGCATGACGCTGGTTTCGATCAGCCCGCCATGGATGCCGAACGCCTTCTCTCGCGGGTCGACGATCTCAGGCGGATAGCCGAAACGGGTCCAGCTCGTCGCCACCGCCAGCATCGAGTGGCGCACCCGCAGCTCGGTCGCGACGACGCTCATCAGCGGCGAGTTGCCGCCATGGGCGTTCAGCATCACGAAACGGCGGATACCGCGGGCGAGGCAGTCCTCGCCGATCCCGGCCCAGCGTTTCACTGCCTCATCGAAGGCGAGCGTCCTCGTCCCGGCGACGTCCATGTGCTCGACGGAATAGCCGACCGGCTCGGCGGGCAGAAAGTCGGCCGGCAAATCGGGAGGGAGGAGCGATTTCGCCCTTGCCGCCACCCCTTCGGCAATGATGGTATCGGTCTCGAAAGGCAAATGCGGTCCGTGCTGCTCGGTCGCGCCGAGCGGCAGGATGGCGATCCGGTCTGCGGTGAGGCGGGGTGCTTCGCTGGCTGTCATGGTCTCGTTATGTAGCCGTGTCATGTTTTGGCGCATGGGATGCGGAAGCACGCGGCCCTTGATGACAGGCAACGCGCAAGTGGAGAATGTGCCTATGGCGAAGGTGAAGCGCAAGGCGGTGATGAACAGCCTTCAGGCTGCGGCGCGGCTGTCGCGCACGGCGCTGGCGGCAAGGCTTCTGGCGCATGGCTTCTACGCCGGGCAGGAACAGATCATGCTTTCGCTCGACCGCGAGGACGGCCAGACGCCGGGCCAGCTCGCCAACCGTCTCGGCGTGCGCCCGCCCACCGTCACCAAGACCATCGGCCGGTTGCAGGCGCAGGGCTATGTCGAGAAGCGCAGCAGCGAGATCGATGCGCGCCAGGCGAACATCTTCCTGACAGAGACAGGGCGCAACGCCATACGCGATATCGAGAAGGCCGTGCGCAAGACCGACCGGATCGCCTTCGCCGGCTTCGAGAAGAGTGAGCGCAAGGCGCTGTTCGATCTTCTCGCCCGGATCGAGGTCAATCTCGGCGAAACCAATGTCGCGGAGGCCGACGAAGACGACGATCTGCGCGACGAGGCTGGGGCCGAGGTGCTGGAGCCGGTCTGACACGCTTTGTCATCGGGCAGGCTCGCATGACGTGCGGGGCTTCAAGCTCGCGACGAGCGCCGTTCTGGCGAAGCCGGTTCTCATCTTCGATGGCTTGAGCGCGGCGATTCGCGGAAGGGGCCGAAACGTCTGATCTGCTTTTCCGGTGATCCGCCGGCGAGCGGGAGTTTCCGCTTGCCATGCCGTCCGGGCTGGCCGATAGCTCACTCTCTTTCTCTTCCCGCTTCGGTCTATCGCGTTGAACCCAAGAACAAGCACGCCTGAAGTCGCGGCGCCTGCGTCCGCCATCCTGCTCGTGCTTTCGTCCTACTTCCTGTTTTCGTTTCTCGACGCCAGCGCCAAATATCTGGTCCTCGGTGGCATGGCCGCGCCGTTCGTGGCATGGGCGCGGTTCGCCATTCACGTCGTCCTCGTCGCCGTGATGTTCCGGATGTGGCGCAGCACGCGCGTCTGGCGCACGGCCAATCTGCCCGGCCAGGTCCTGCGCGGCGCGTTCATGGCCGGCTCGACCATATTCAACTTCCTCGCGTTGCAGACGCTGCAACTGGCCGAGACGATCTCGATCGCCTTCTTCGCGCCGATGCTGACCATCGCGCTCGCCGGCCCGCTGCTGGGCGAATGGGCCGGCTGGCGGCGCTGGCTCGCCATCGGTGTCGGCTTCATCGGCGTTGTCATCGTCACCCGGCCCGGATTCGGCGAGTTCAAGGCCGGTTACATCTTCTCGTTCTGTTTCGTCCTTTGCCAGACGCTCTACATCCTGATGACGCGGCGGATGGGTGCCAGCGAAAGCTCGGAAAGCCTGATCTTCTATTCGGCGCTGACGCCGGCGCTGTTCATGCTACCGGTGGTGCCGTTCTATGGCTCGGTGCCGCAAGGGGCGGTGCAGTGGAGCCTGCTGCTCTTCACCGGCATCTGCGGCTTGGTCGGTCACTGGTTGCTCATCAAGGCCTATCAGCAGGCCACGACCGCCGCGCTGGCGCCCTATCCCTATTCGCAGATCGTCTGGATGGTCGGCCTCGGCTGGATCGCGTTCAACGACCTGCCGGACACGTGGACGATCGTCGGCGCGGCGATCATCGTCGCCAGCGGCCTTTACATCGTCCATCGCGAGCACAGGTTGCGGCTGGCGAGCCGCGCGGCACTCGGCGCGGACGAGCGCGAGCTGGCAAAAAAGCTTTGAATTCCGGGCCGGCGATGGCATAACAAGCTTTAAACAGTTTAAAATCCGACTTGTTCAGGATTGGGATCGGCCGCGGGGAGGCGGGGTTCTGGCACAGAAGATCAAGCTTTCGACGATCGCCGACGCGCTCGGCGTTTCCACCGCAACCGTGTCGCTGGCCCTGCGCGACAGTCCGCTGGTCGCCGATGCGACGCGCGACCGGATCAAGGCCTATGCGCGCGAGATCGGCTATATCTACAACCGGCGCGCCGCCTCGCTGCGCACCTCGCGTTCGGGCATTCTCGGCGTCGTCGTCCACGACATCATGAACCCGTTCTTCGCCGAGATATTGCGCTCGATCGAGGGCGAGCTTGACCGCAGCCGCCAGACCTTCCTCCTGTCCAACCATTACGACAAGCTCGAAAAGCAGCGCACCTTCGTCGATACGCTGCTTCAGCTCGGCGCCGACGGCGTCATCATGTCGCCGGCGATCGGCACGCCTTCCGAGGACATCAGGCTGGCGGAGGACAACGGACTGCCGGTGGTGCTGATCGCGCGCTCGGTCGAGGGTGCCGACGTTCCGGTCTTCCGCGGCGACGATGCCTACGGAACCGGCCTTGCCACCAACCACCTGATCTCGCTTGGCCATGAACGCATCGCCATGGTCGGCGGCACCGACCAGACCTCGACCGGCCGCGACCGCTATCAGGGCTATGTCGCGGCGATGCGCGCGGCCGGGATCGAGCCGAAGCCCGGCTGGCGCATGCCCGGCCCGCGTACCAAGCAGGCCGGCTTCGAAACGGCGCAGGCATTCCTCGCCCACAAGGACAAGCCGACCGCGGCCGTCTGCTTCAACGATCTCGTCGCCATCGGCCTGATGAACGGCATCGCCCGCGCCGGGCTGACGCCGGGCGTCGACATCTCCGTGGTCGGCTATGACGACCTCGAGGAGGCGGCCATCGCCACGCCGGCGCTGACCACGGTGTGGAACGGCCAGCGCGAGGTCGGACGTCGCGCGGCGCGCACGCTGCTCGACCGGCTGAACGGCGTCGAGGTGCATGGCGGGCAGGAACTGATCCGGCCCGAACTGCATGTGCGCCAGTCGACCGGAAAGCCGGCCGGCGCGCCGAAACGCGGCTGAGCCGTCTCATCGCAAATTTTCTCCCGGACCGCATCGAGGAAGCCCGCGCCGTGACATCTGGAAAAGACATCGCCATCCTGATTCCGGGCCGGCTGCACGAGCATGCGGTCGAGCGCATCGGCTCGGCTTTCGATCTCGTGAAGATCGAGCATGCCGACGCTTCGCTGCTGTCGCCTGCGCAATGCCAGCGCATTCGCGGCATCTCCGCGATGACCCGGATCGACGCCGCCTTCATCGATGCGCTGCCGAACCTTGAAATCATCGCCAATTTCGGCGTTGGCTACGATGCGGTCGATGCAGCCCATGCCGCGCGCAAGGGCGTCATGGTGACGAACACCCCTGACGTGCTGACCGAGGAGGTCGCAGATACCGCACTTGGTCTTCTTCTCAACACCGTGCGTGAACTGCCGAAGGCGGAGAACTGGCTGCGTGCCGGCAAATGGAAGAGCGTCAGCAACTATCCGTTCACGCGCGGCACTTTGCGCGGCCGCCGTGCCGGAATCTTCGGCATGGGGCGCATCGGCCTCGCCATTGCCCGGCGGCTGGAGGCGTTCGGGCTTTCCATCGCCTATCACAACCGCAGCAAGGTCATGGATGGCGACTACGTCTATCATCCCACGCTGCTCGATCTCGCCCGCGACGTCGACACGCTGATCTCGGTGGCGCCCGGTGGCGCGGCCACCGAGAAGGCGGTCAATGCGGAAATCCTCGCCGCGCTTGGGCCGGACGGCGTGTTCGTCAATATCGGGCGCGGCTCGACGGTCGATGAAGACGCGCTTGCCAGCGCTTTGGCTAACGGCACGATCCTGGCCGCTGGTCTCGACGTGTTCGCCGACGAGCCGAACGTGCCCGAGAGCCTGCTGCGGGCAGAAAACGCGTCGCTGTTGCCGCATGTCGGCTCGGCCTCGCAACACACGCGCCGCGCGATGGCCGATCTCGTCGCCGACAATCTCGAAAGCTGGTTTGCCGGCAACGGCGCGCTAACCCCCGTGCCGGAAGCCTGGGCCGCGACCCGGGTTTCATTCTAAGGCGCCGGAGCGGCCCGGCAAGACCGGGCCGACAGCATTATCGGTCCGTTAACCAAGCCGGCGCATTTTCGGTCTCTGGACAGGCAGTGGCAGGGAATCGCCCATGAATATCGCGCATGCCGGCAAGGCCATGCTTCTGGCAATTCCGCTCGTGGCGCTCGGCCTGCTCTCCGCCCGGCCGGGCCTCGATATGACTGCAACCGCCTCGATCGCGCCGCCGACCGCGCCGGAAGACAGCTTCCGGCTGGTCTCTACCTCGGGCGAGGGGGGCGATTGCCGGGTCTCTGCCGCGCCGATGGAGGCGGGGGAGAAGCGGCTGCTGCGTCTTTCGCCGGGCTGTGCCGCGGATGCCCCGATGCTTTCCGCCGCTCACTACTGGCTCGAGCGACCCGACGGGTCGGTGGTGCTGTCCGGCGACGACGGCAAGGCGATTGCCGCGTTCATGCTCGGGGACGGGGTTGCTTACGAATCCTACGATCCGCCCTATCCGGTGATGACGCTGATCGCTCTCGACTGAGGCTATTCGGCGGCGCGGCGCTTGCCGTCTCGCGCCGCCGCGCGCGCGGCAGCGGCCTTACCGAAGGCACGGAATATCCGGGCCGAGGCATCGTCGGTTTTTGCCCAGTATTCCGGGTGCCACTGAACACCGACCGCGAAGGCCGGCGCCCCGGCCACGGATACCGCCTCGACAGTACCGTCAGGCGCAACAGCCTCGACCTGTAGTCGGTCGCCGAGACGGCCGACCGCCTGCCGGTGGACGGAATTGATCATGATCTCGCCCGCGCCGAGCACGCCGGCGAGACAGGAGCCCGGCTTGATCTCGACCTTCTGGCGGATGGCGAAGCGCACGTCCTGATCGTCGCTGACGGG
>JBLJBS010000049.1:0-16172 GCA_047637695.1 Aquamicrobium sp.
CTTCATGGTCAAAACCATACTTCAAGGTGGACCCGTTCAATGGGGGTGGATCACGGGAAGGTGCAGGTCGAGCAGAATGAGGTCGAACCGCGCCCGCATGGCGCAGACCAGCGCCTCGACGCCGGTCGATGCCTCGGTGACGCTTGCGCCGAACCGCTCCAGATAGCTGCGCGCGACCAGCCGGTTGACCGGGTGATCGTCCACCACCAGCACGTTGCGGCCGGCGGCGATGCCGGCGCCGGGCAGCGCCTCCTCGGGGGCGGGCGCAACTTCGGTCGCTTCGTCGAGAAGAAGGCTGAGGGTGAAACGGCTGCCGATTCCCGGTTCGCTCTCGACCGTCAGGCCGCCGCCCATGGCGTCGGTCAGCTGGCGGGCGATGGCGAGGCCCAATCCCGTGCCCTCGATCCCCTTGCGGCGAGCCTCGTCGGTGCGACCGTAGACGTCGAACGCGTACTGGGTTTCCTCGCGCGTCATGCCGGCGCCGGTGTCGCTGACCGCGAAGCTGACGACATGGCGGCCGGGTTGCGTCGCCGGCACATGGTCGACATCGAGGACGACAATGCCCTGCTCGGTATATTTGACGGCATTGGAGATGAGGTTGCCGAGGACCTGCCTGATGCGCAGCACGTCGCCGATCAGCGCCGCCGGCAGCGTTTCGGCGGCGTGGACATCGGCCGCCAGTCCCTTTTCGGCGGCGAGGGCGCGCAGATGATCGCCGAGCTGCGCCGTCAGCCGGCGGGGATCGAAGGCGACGGCGCTTTCCTCGCGGATGCTTTCCTCCCCGCTCGCGAAAGCGAGAATGTCGTTGGTCAGCTCGCGCAGGTCGTCGGCCGAGGCGAGGGCGGCCTGAAGCCGCTGCCGGGATGCGGGCCGCTCCTCGTCGGCGGTCAGCAGGCGCAGCATGCCGATCACCCCGTTGAGCGGCGTGCGTATCTCATGGCTCATCCGGGCGAGGAAATGCGTCTTGGCGCGGTCGGCTTGCTGCGCCTCGATGCGGGCGGCATCGGAAGCGCGCATTTCCTCCACCACATCGGCCGTGCGCGCCTTGACCGCCTCTTCGAGGCTTTCGCGCAGGCGCGCGGCCTCGAGCGAGCGCCTGCGCAGCACGTTCAGCGCCTTCTCCAGCCGTCCGATCTCATCGAGACCGGTGATCGCCACCGGCTCGCCGAAATCGCCGCGCGCGACATGGACGATGCGGCTGGCGACGGCGCCGAGGCGGCCGACGATGCGGCGGCGGGCATAGAGCCAGATCAGGGTTCCGCCGAGAACGGCCAGAGCCGTCGACAGCGCCAGCCCGCTGGCGAGCAGGAAGGACAGGCGCGACACCCCGGCTATGCGCTCCTGCGTCATGGTGTGGGACAGATCGCGCAATCGCTGCGCCTCGGAGGTCAAGGCGCTGAGCTCGCGGTCGAGCGCCGACGAAACCGCGGCGAGCGCGGCTTCCGCCTCGATCAGCCTGATGCGCGACGACAGCAGCCCGCCATCGGCCAGCGCTGCGGCATAGGCGTCGAGCTCCGCGCCGGCGGTGCGACCCGCATCCGGCGAGGGCAGGAAGGGCAAGCGCGCTTCGGCCCGCGCAAGGGCGATCGCGATCTGCGAGCGCAGCTCCGCGAGTTCGTCGAGGTCCCGCGCCACGGCGACCCGCCTCAGCGCCCGCCCGAGCCCTGTGACCGCTTCCGACAACTCGCCGATCCGCTCATACGCGAAGAAATCCCGGTCGGCGAGGCGGTCGAGGCCCGGACGCATCGCGAAGCTGCCGGCCGTGTAGAGCTCGGAAATGCCGGTGGTGATGCGCAGCCTCGCCAGCTGGTTCTGGGTGGTCACGATCGCGCCGAGGCGTGACGCCGCGGCCTCGATGCCCTCCTCGGCGATGCGCAGGCCGGCCCTGATCTCATGAGCCTTCAGCGCGCCCGACCGCATCCTTTCGGCGTGCTCGCGCGAGCGGTCCGCGCCATCGCCATCGTTGCCGCCATCGCCGGCTTCGTCGCCGCCGTGGCGAAGCCGCAGCGCGTCGACGCCCTCGCCGATGTCACCGATCAGGTTCTGGAGCTGGCCGGAAGCGGCCTCGATCTCGTCCTCGCTGTCGACGCTGCGCAGCCGGTCGGCGGCACTCCACGCCATCTCGGCGTCTGCCCCGACCCGCTCGGCGAGCTGCATGGCCGGCACGGTGTCGTCGAGAAGCGCGCCATACGTGTTGATAAGGTGGCGGTTAACGCCCATAGAAGCGAGGCCCACCGCGAGCGTGATGGCGGAGAGAGCCGTGAAGACGACTTGCAGCTGCGTGTCGAAACGTCCTGGACGCATGGCCGAGCTTTACCCGGCGGCCGCCATGCGCGCAATTCTGTATGCGGTGCTGATCGTCCTCGTGTTGCCGGGCGGCGGCCCGGCGCAACCGGCTGGCATGCAGACGCTCAGCGTCTGCGTTCTCGTTCCCCACTTCAAGGACGAGTACTGGCTCTCCGTCGCCTATGGCATCGAGCAGACCGCGAAGCGGTTGCAGGTCGTGCCCCACTTCTTCGAAGCGGGCGGCTACCGGTCGCACGAACGGCAGATCGGCCAGATCGAGGCGTGCGAACATTCGGGCGTCGATGCGATCCTGATCGGCACGGTCACATCCGATCATCCCGATCTGCTGGCGGCGATTGAGCGGGCCGCGCGCGCGGCGCCGGTGGTAGCGCTGTCCAACGAGTTGCACTCCGATGCCCTCAAGGCCACTGTCGGCGTCGACTGGCGCGACATGGGCCTGGAGCTTGGGCGGTTTCTGGCTGAGCGCCATCCGGCGGGCACGGCGCCGAAGAGCGCGGTGCTGTTGTCGGGGCCGGCCGAGTCGGGCTGGGTCGGACCGCTCGAGGCCGGGCTGCGCGCGGCGCTCGCGGGCGCGGTTCTGGAGATCAGGGAAGTGTTCCGGGCCGATACCGGCCAGAGCGAACAGCTCGATGCGCTCGAAAGGGCGCTGGCGGCTTATCCGAACCCCGATTACATCATCGGCCCGGCGCCGGCCATCGAGGCGGCAATGGGACTGTTCCAAGCTTCCGCCGTACGCACTGCGCCGAGGCTGGTTGCGACCTATGTCAGCCACAGCGTGCGCAGGGGGCTGATAAACGGGCGCGTGCTCGCCGCCCCCAACGACGACCCGCAGGGTCAGGGGGCGATGGCGATAGAGGTGGCGCTCGGCGCCGGGGCTGTCGGCAAGGGTTTCATCGGACCCCGCATCCGCCTCATCACCGGCGACGAGGCCGAGAAGGAAATCCGGCTTTCACCGGCGGATTACTTTCCTTCGATAGACTGAGACGGCCAGAGCATGTCGCCCGAAAGTGGGAACTGGTTTCGGGACACCGACATGCGGAAAAACAAGAGCTTAAAGCGTACAGAACGAATCTGAAAGATCGCGACACGATCTGCGAAAACCTGCGACCGCGTTGCGGCGGCAAAAACGACAACGGACCGCTTCGCGGCTTGCGCGAAACGATCCGCTTGCATCGATTGCAAATGCCGTTGTCCCGTAACCGGAAAACCGGCTTCAGGCGAACGGCGTCAGCTTTCGCTGGTCTGGCTGGGCGCGCCGGCGGTCGGGGCGGAAAAGGCGCGGCGGGCCGGCCTCGCGGCCTTGCGGGGAGCGGGCAGCAGTCCTTCGCGCTGGGCGTTCTTGCGCGCGACCTTGCGCGCGCGGCGGACGGCTTCGCCCTTTTCCCGGGCGCGCTTCTCCGACGGCTTCTCATAAGCCCGGCGGGCCTTCATTTCGCGGAACACGCCTTCGCGCTGCAATTTCTTCTTCAGCACCCGCAGTGCCTGATCGACGTTGTTGTCCCGAACCAGTACCTGCATTCCCTATCCTTTCCGGTTTTTCGTTGCTTTCGCCCCTGAGGGCGCAGCGGCGGCCGGCTGCGCGGCCTGCCGTTCAAGTCTTGCCTGGCGAAGCTTCGCGGTCTTCGCCTCGCGGCTCTCCGCTTCCGCCGTGATGATCGCCCGTGCCGCATGGTCGGTGATGTCGGCCTTCGTCTCGGCCCGGGATGGTTTCGGCCTGATGACGTTGCCCGCCGCAATCGTGCTGTCCATGTCCGCGTTGTCCATGTCGCGATCCTTTCGCCGATCGAAAAGAAGGGCCGGGCGTAAACAAAAAGGCCGGGCTGCCCCGGCCTTCTCTATGCGCTGCAATGGTCGATGCCAGTACATCCGTGGTCAAAGACCATCAGCGCAATTTGGATTACGCCGCCTGGAGGTTGTCGGCCGCGCTCTTGCCCTTGCGGGGGTCCATGACGGCGTCGAAGGAGACCTTCTGGCCTTCCACGAGAGTGCGCATTCCGGCGCGCTCGACCGCGGAGATATGGACGAACACGTCATCGCCGCCCGTGTCGGGGGAAATGAAGCCGAAACCCTTGGTAGCGTTGAAGAACTTAACTGTTCCGATAGCCATGATAATTCCTCTCAATTCGGAATAAGTGAATGTAACCTTCCGACACCATGCCGGACGGTCGATTTGTCGAAATTGAAAGGAAGTTCGTGAGCGCAAAAGCGCAAATGGAAGTTCGTAACCAAGTTCGATGGCCGTAACTTAGGCATTAAGTGAGGCGATTGCAAGGCAGGACGACCCGGACATGATTTTCCGGGGATTTTCGCTGCCCGGCGGTCTGTCCGCCGGGCATTGAAAGAGGTCCTCAGGATGGCTGCAGGCGCGGCCCCCGCGAGGCGCAGCGCAGCGACGCCATGGTGAAAGCCAGCGCGGCGATCATCGCGCCGGGTATCAGTGCCAGCAGTGCCGCGCCGGCGACGTCGAGAGCAGAGGCGAAGGCGTCGATGCCGGCCAGCGTCCATGTCGGCATCAGCAGGGTGAAGATCGTCGTCGCCACCAGCCCGACAATGGTTGCGGCCATCAGCGGCCGCTTTGCCGGGCGGCCGGCGCGGCGCAGCCGCGACAGGCCGAAGGCGATGCCTCCGAGCAGGAGGAGCGCAACGACGGCCAGCAGCCAGAGAAAGCCGCCCAGGGCCTCTGACAGGATGAAGAACAGGGTGACGGGATTGAAATCGCTCATTGCTCTTCTCCTCAGGCCCGGCCGCGCAGCATGGCGCGATAGGCGCCGAGCAGGCCTTTTTCCTCGATCAGCCACGACACCCACAATTCCTTCAGCGGATCGATGAAGGGGAAGGAGGGGATCAGCGTGCCGTCATAGTCGAACTCGATCAGCATCGCCTTGCCGTAGCCGGTGACCATCGGGCAGGAGGTGTAGCCGTTATAGGCGGCCGAGGCTGCGCGCCCGGCGGTCTCGGCGATCAGGTTGTCGGCGATGACCGGCACCTGCCATTTGACGGAGGCGGCCGTCTTGCCGCGCGGCACGCCGGCGATGTCGCCGACGGCGAACACATTGGCGTAGCGCGGGTGGCGCAGCGTCGCCCTGTCGGCCTCGACCCAGCCATCGGCGGCAAGATTGCCCTCCTGCCACGGCAGCGGGCTGTCGCGGATGACGTCGGGGGCACGCATCGGCGGCACGACATGGATGAAGTCGTAATCGAGCGTGACGTCGCCGTTTTCGGTCTTGTAAGTCGCCCGCTTTGCCCCCGGTTCGATCGCCTTCAGCACATGGCCGTAATTGACCGCGACATCACGGTCGGCGAACATCTCCCTGACCTTGTCGTTGACGGGCGGCACCGCGAACACGGCCGGCCCATGGGCGTTGTAGATCAGTTCGACCGCGCCGCGCCGGCCTTGCCGGCGGGCCTTGTCGTCGGTGATGAAGGTGATCTTCAGCGGCGCGCCGGCGCATTTCATCTCGCCTGCGGGGCGGCCGAACAGTCCGGTGCCGCCGCTTTCGATGAAGCGGTCGATCGCCGCGGCCGAGGCCGCCGCCTCGTTCGGCCCGGCATAGATCGAGGCGATCCCGTCCTTGCCGATCAGACCGGCATCCATGCCCTCGATGGCGGCGTAGTCGAGCTTCAGGCCGGTGGCGATGATCAGGAAATCGTAATCGACCTTCCTGCCCGAACTGGTTGCGACGGCATTGCCGTCTGGGTCGAATTCGGCAACCGCCTCCTCGATCCATTCGACGCCGCGCGGCATGTAGTCGGCGTTGCGCTCGGTGACCTTGCCGGGCGACCACAGGCCGGCGCCGACCAGCGTGAAGCCGGGCTGGAAATGGTGTTCCTTCTTGGCGTCGATGATGGTGATCGTGGCGTTGGGCATGCCGCGTTTCAGCCGCGCCGCCATTGCAAGCCCTGCCGCGCCGGCGCCGGCGATGACGATGCGGGCGCGGGCATCGGATGTCTGCGCGGCGGCCGGCCTCACGGACAGCGCCGTCGGGAGACCGGCGAGTGCCGCCGCTCCACCGCTCGCCAAAAGAAATCTGCGTCTGTTCATCTGCGTTCTTCCTCCCCAGTGAAACGCTTTCCCGTCATGTGACGGCCGGTTGCCTGTCGCGCGCCCAGGCGACGATCTGCTGCGCGGCCATCGCGCCGGAAACGCGGGCGATCTCGCGCCCGCCGGTAAAAAGGATCATCGTCGGAATGCTGCGTATGCCGAGCCGGGCGGCGATTGCAGGCTCTGCCTCGGTGTTGAGCTTGAGTAGCCGCATCTCCGGCTCCAGCTCGGCCGCCGCGGCGGCAAAGGCCGGTGCCATCATGCGGCAGGGGCCGCACCACGGCGCCCAGACGTCGACAAGGACGGGCACTTCGTTGTGCTGGATCTGCCGGTCGAACATCGCTGCGTCCGCCTCGACCGGCTTGCCGGCAAACAGCGGCGCCTTGCAGCGTCCGCACAGCGCAGCGCCGGCCGGCCTGTCGCCCGGCACGCGGTTGATGCCGGCGCATTGGGGACAGACGATCTGACGGCTGGCGATCTGGCGACTGGCGGGCATTAATATGCTACTCCTGAAACCGGAAATGCGCCTCACGCAGCCTGCCGGCAGTCGGGGGCACCTTGTGCATTGACGATATATACGTAATAATGTAGATACGCAACTATGAATATCGATATGGCCATCGACCCGAATGTCATGCGCGAAGCCGCCGACGAAGCGAGCGAGCTTCTGAAGGCGTTGTCCAACCAGCACCGGCTTTTGATCCTGTGCCAGCTGATCGAGGGCGAGAAATCCGTCGGCCAGCTTGCCGAGTTCCTCGGCATCCGCGATTCGACGGTGTCGCAGCATCTGGCGCTGTTGCGCCGCGAGCGCATCATTGCCGGCCGCCGCGACGGCCAGACGATCTGGTACCGGATCGAGAGTGGACCGGCGCGCGCGGTGATGGAGGTTCTTTACGGTACCTATTGCTCGCCGAAATGCTGAGATCGGGCAGGCGAGCCCGGCCAGACGGTCTTCGCGACGCATCCAGCCTTTTGCCCCGCAACAGTTTTCCAACCACAGCCGGTCGCTCGGTTCCCGCGGCGCGGCAACGACGAGATGCGACATGACCGACCAGACGACAGCCAGGCGTAACATTCTTGTCCTGACGGGGGCGCAGGCGCTGGGTGCGGCGAGCCCGCCGATCATCATCTCGCTCGGCGGCATTGTCGGGCAGACGCTGTCCTCGGTTCCGGCGTTGGCGACGCTGCCGGTCAGCCTCTACAATCTCGGTCTCGCCATGGGCACCATCCCGGCGGCGATGGTGATGAAGCGGCTCGGCCGGCGCAGCGGCTACCTGATCGGCGCATCGATCGGCGTCGTCTCCGGTCTCGTCGCCACGCTCGGCATCGTCGGCGCCACCTTCCTCATCTTCTGCCTCGGCACCTTCATGGCCGGCTTCTACGGCGCCTATGTCCAGAGCTACCGCTTCGCCGCCGCCGACGCCGCCACCGGGCCGTTGAAGGCCAAGGCGATCTCCTGGGTGATGATCGGCGGGCTCGCGGCGGCGGTGATCGGGCCGCAGCTGGTCATCTGGACGCGCGAGGCGCTGCCGGCAGCGCCCTTCGCCGGCTCGTTTCTCAGCCAGGCGGCGCTGGCGCTGCTGGCCATTCCCGTGCTGATGCTGCTGCGCGCGCCGAAGCCGGCGGCGGGCGGCGCGGCGCAGGCCGATGGCGGCCGGCCGCTCGGCGAGATCATGAAGACGCCGCGCTTCATCCTCGCCGTCTCGGCCGGCGTCGTCTCCTACGGGCTGATGAGCTTCGTCATGACGGCGGCGCCGATGGCGATGGTCGGCTGTGGCTTCACCGTCGGCGAGGCGGCATTCGGCATCCAGTGGCATGTGCTGGCGATGTTCGCGCCGAGCTTCTTCACCGGCAATTTGATCGCGCGCTTCGGCAAGGAGCAGATCACCGCGCTCGGCCTCGTCCTGATCGCGGCGTCAGGCGCGGTGGCGCTGGCCGGGCTCGACATCGAGAACTTCTTCATCTCGCTGATCCTGCTCGGCATCGGCTGGAACTTCGGCTTCATCGGCGCGACCGCGATGATCACCGACTGCCACACGCCGCAGGAGCGCGGCCGGGTGCAGGGCGCCAACGACTTCATCGTCTTCGGCACGGTGGCGGTGGCGTCGTTCTCCTCCGGCTCGCTGCTGACGGCGTCCGGCTGGGAGGCCGTCAACTGGATGATCTTCCCGATCGTCGCCGCCGTGCTGGTGCCGCTCTGCGTCACCATCATCCGCCGGCGCAGCCAACAGCAACAGTGAGACAAGGAAAGAGGCGGTCAGCCGGCCGCGGCGGCGGCACGATAGAGCGGCGGACGCCCGGACAAATCCGGGCCGCCGCACTATCTGCTTGTTTTGCCCGCATTTATGCGACGCCAGACGTAACCGTCTGACTGCGAAATGCGCCAGCCGCCGCCTGAAGCGGCATCGCAGGCAAACCTGTCAGGATGGGGGAAAATCCTCTTGCATTAATATACGTATCTACGTATATATGTATAAACAATCCTGCCACTGGAGATACCGATGACCCTCGACCGTTCCGTTCTCGCCTTCGCCGGCTTCATGGTGCTTTTGTCCGTCGTGCTGACCGTCTGGGTGTCGCCGCTGTTCGTCTGGCTCACCGTCTTCGTCGGCTTGAACCTCATCCAGTCGGCCTTCACCGGCTTCTGCCCGGCTGCGATCGTGCTCAAGCGTTTCGGCATCAAGCCCGGTTGCGCCTTCTAGATAGTTCACCGTTTCACAGAAACGGTGAACTATCTATCTCTTTGTTTTTACGCAATTCCGGACGCAAAACCGCTTCGCACTTTTGCTGGAATTGCGCTAGTTCTGCCAGGCGGCGGGTTGCTGCCGCGCCAGCCGGAAAGACCCCGACCATGCGTATTGCCCTTCTCGCCGCCGCGCTGGCGACGGCGCTTCCCGCACTTGCGGCGGAAACCATGGTGCTTTCGCCGCAGTCCATACCTGAATGGAAGGCCGTCTATGGCCGCGTCGAGGCGCGCGACCTCGTGCCGGCACGGGCGCGCATCGGCGGCACCGTGGTCGAGCTTTTCGTTTCCGAAGGCGACGAGGTCGAGGCCGGGCAGCGCATCGCCGTCGTCCGGGACGACAAGATCGCCTTCCAGATTGCCGCTTTCGACGCCCAGCTGCGGGCGCTGGAGGCGCAGCTCGAAAAGGCCGAGGCCGAGCTCGCCCGCGGCTCGTCGCTGGTCGAGCGCGGCGTCATCACCGCCCAGCGGCTGGAGCAGCTGCGCACCGATGTCGATGTCACCCGCAACCAGATCGCGGCGACCCGGGCGCAGCGCTCCGTCGTCGTCCAGCAGGGCGAGGAGGGGGCGGTGCTCGCCCCGGCCTTCGGCCGGGTGTTGACGGTTCCGGTGACGCGGGGCGCGGTGATCATGGCGGGTGAGCCGGCGGCCACCATCGGCGGCGGCGGCTTCTTCCTTCGGCTCGCGATTCCCGAGCGCCATTCGCGCGACCTGATCGAAGGCGCGGCCATCCGCATCGCCGCCGCCGGGGCCGAGAGCGAAGGCCGGCTGGCCAAGATCTATCCCCGGATAGAGAACGGCCGCGTCGTCGCCGATGTCGAGGTCGAGACGCTCGACCGCGCCTTCGTCGACGCCCGCGTGCCGGTCGAGGTGCCGGTGGGCAGCCGCCCGGCGCTGCTGGTGCCCAAGGCGGCGATTACCACCCGCTCCGGCCTCGACTTTGTGCGCGTCGTCGCGAGCGATGGTGAGGTCGAGCGCGTAGTTGTGCCCGGCGAGACCTTGCGCCGCGATGGCGAAACCCTCGTCGAAATCCTGACCGGCCTTGCCGCCGGCGAAACGATCGTCGTTCCGTGATGTCTTCTTCCGATGGTTCCGGCCAAGGTTCGGGCGTGTCCCGCCTTGGCATCGCCGGGGCGTTGACCCGCGCCTTCATCGCCTCGCCGCTGACGCCGCTGTTCCTCGTCGCGGCCTTCGTCTTCGGGCTGGTCGCGCTTTCGGCGCTGCCGCGCGAGGAGGAGCCGCAGATCTCGGTGCCGATGGTCGACATTCTGGTCGGGGCTGCCGGCCTGAAGGCCGACGATGCGGTCAAGCTCGTCACCGAGCCGCTGGAGATCATCGTCAAGGGCATAGACGGTGTCGAGCACGTCTATTCCCAGACCGGCGACGATCAGGTGATGGTGACGGCGCGTTTCCTCGTCGGCACTTCGGCCGATGCGGCGGTGCTGCGCGTCCATGACAAGATGCGCGCCAATATCGACCGCATGCCGAAGGGAATCGCCGAGCCGCAGATCATCGGGCGCGGCATCGATGACGTCGCCATCGTCGCGCTGACGCTGACGCCGAAGCCGGAAGCGGTCGGCCATATCGGCCCCAACGACCTGACGCGCGTGGCGCGCGAGTTGAAGACCGAGATCGCCAAGATCGAGGATGTCGGCATTACCTATCTCGTCGGCGCGGTCGACGAGATGATACGCATCGCGCCCGATCCGTCGCGGCTCGCGCTTTATGGCGTCACGTTGCAGCAGCTGGCCGGCAAGGTCGAAGGCGCCAACCGCGCATTTCCTGCAGGTCGCGTTCGCGACGGCGGCGAGCAGATCATGCTGGCGGCCGGCGAGACGCTGGCCACGCCTTCCGCCATCGGCAACCTCCTGCTGACCTCGCGCGACGGCCGGCCGGTCTATGTCCGCGACGTGGCGACGGTGGAGTTCGCGGCCGATCCCGGCGAGGCTGCCGTCGCGACCGTGACGCGTGGAGAAGGCGGCGCGAGCGTGCGCGTGCCGGCGGTGACGCTGGCGGTGGCCAAGCGCGCCGGCTCCAACGCCGTCACCGTCGCTGAGACGATCCTGCACCGTGTCGCCGAGCTGGAAGGTTCGCTGATCCCGCGCGAGATCGCCGTCGAGGTGACGCGCGACTATGGCGAGACCGCCAACGAGAAGGCCAACGAACTGCTGTTCCATCTCGCCCTCGCCACGGTGTCGATCATCCTGCTGGTATGGGTCGCGATCGGCCGACGCGAGGCGGTTGTGGTGGCCGTCGTCATTCCCGTCACCATCCTTCTGACGCTGTTCGCCTCCTGGGCGATGAGCTACACGCTGAACCGCGTCTCGCTGTTCGCGCTGATCTTCTCCATCGGCATCCTCGTCGACGACGCCATCGTCGTTATCGAGAACATCGCCCGTCACTGGGCGATGGCCGACGGCCGCGACCGCCGCACCGCCGCCATCGAGGCCGTGGCCGAGGTCGGCAATCCGACCATCGTCGCGACGCTGACGGTGGTGGCGGCGCTGCTGCCGATGCTGTTCGTCTCCGGCATGATGGGGCCGTATATGTCGCCCATCCCCGCCAATGCTTCCGCCGCGATGATCTTCTCCTTCTTCGTCGCGGTCATGGTCACGCCATGGCTGATGCTGAAGGTGGCCGGCAAGGCCCCGCTGCACGGCCATGGCGGCGATCATGCCCCGGATCATGCCCCGGATCATGCCCCGGATCATGTCGGGGGCGGCCGGCTCGGCCGGCTCTATGCCGCGGTGGCGCGCCCGGTTCTCGCCTCGAAGGCGCGGAGCTGGCTGTTCCTGCTCGCGGTCGGCGCGCTGACGCTGGCCTCGCTGGCGCTGTTCTACACCCGGGACGTGACGGTGAAGCTGCTGCCCTTCGACAACAAGTCGGAACTGTCGGTCACCGTCGATCTGCCGGAGGGTGCCTCGGTCGAGGCGACCGACGCCGTGGTGCAGAAGATCGCCGCCATCGTGCTGGCGCTCGACGAGGTGAAGTCGGTGCAGACCCATGCCGGCGCGGCCGCGCCGTACAATTTCAACGGGCTGGTCAGGCATTCCTTCTACCGGACCGAGCCGCAGATGGGCGACGTCGCCATCAACCTCAAGCCGAAGGCCGAGCGCGAGCGCGCCAGCCACGACATCGCGCTCGACATCCGCCGGCGCATCGCCGCCGAAGCCGTGCTGCCGGAAGGCACGGTGTTCAAGGTGGTCGAGCCGCCGCCCGGCCCGCCGGTGATGGCGACGCTGCTGGCCGAGATCTACGGGCCGGACGCCGATACCCGCCGCGCGGTGGCGGCACGGGTCGAAGCCGCGTTCCGCTCGGTGCCCTATATCGTCGACGTCGACAATTCCTACGGCGTCGCCGCCCGCCGCCTGCGGGCGACGGTCTCGACCGACGATCTCGAATTCTTCGGTGTCGAGGAGAACGACGTGCTCGACACCATCGCCATCCTGAATGGCGGGGCGACCGTCGGCTATTCGCATCGCGACGGTGGAAGGCAGCCGATCCCGATCCGCATCGAGCGGGAGAAAGGCGAGCGCCGGCTGGACGAGCGTTTCCTGACGACGCCGATCCCCGCCAACGTGCTGCCGGGCGAGCGCGGCGTGGTCGAACTGGGCGACGTGGTGCGGATGGCGCAAGAGCGGACGTCGCTTTCTATTTTCCGCCGCAACGGCCGCGCCGCCGAAATGGTGACGGCCGAGCTTGCCGGCGATTTCGAGGCTCCGCTCTACGGCATGCTGGCCGTGCAGCAGGCGATCGATGCGCAGGACTGGGGCGACCTGCCGAAGCCGGTCATCTCGCTCTACGGCCAGCCGCAGGACGAGCGCGCGCCGACGCTGCTGTGGGAGGGCGAGTGGGAAGTGACATGGGTGACGTTCCGCGACATGGGCGCGGCGTTCATGGTGGCGCTGCTCGGCATCTACATCCTCGTCGTGGCGCAGTTCGGCTCGTTCAAGGTGCCGCTGGTCATCCTGACGCCGATCCCGCTGACCTTCATCGGCATCCTCGGCGGCCACTGGCTGTTCTCGGCGCCGTTCTCGGCCACCTCGATGATCGGCTTCATCGCGCTCGCCGGCATCATCGTGCGCAACTCGATCCTGCTGGTCGACTTCATCCGCCATACCGACCCGGCCGGCCGGGCATTGAGCGACATCCTGATCGAAGCCGGCTCGATCCGCTTCAAGCCGATCCTTTTGACCGCGCTGGCCGCGATGATCGGCGCCGGCGTCATCCTCGCCGACCCGATCTTCCAGGGGCTGGCGATCTCGCTGCTGTTCGGGCTGGCCTCGTCGACCCTGCTCACCGTGCTGGTCATCCCGGCGATCTACCGGGTGCTGAGGACCTGACCGCACCGCATTGGGAAACGGGGGGAACGGAGGGGGTTGGCGAAAGCCTCCCGTTGCGGTTAAGTGACGCCGTCTCCTTTGGAGGAAGGGGCGGGAGGAACGGATTTGGCTGTCGACATACTGATCGCCGAGGACGAGCCGAGCATTCTCGAGGCGTTGACCTTTGTCCTGCGCCGGGCGGGATGGTCGGTTCACACGGTCACCGACGGGGAAGCGGTGATGAACGCCGTGCGGCGCGACCAGCCGCGCGTGCTGGTGCTCGACATCATGCTGCCGAAGCGCTCCGGTTTCGAGGTGCTGAAGCAGATCAGGGCCAATGAAGACACGGCCGCGCTGCCGGTTCTTGTGCTGACCGCCAAGGGCCAGCAGCAGGATCGCCGCATCGCCGAGGAATTCGGCGCCGATTGCTTCGTCACCAAGCCCTATTCGAATGCCGATGTCGTCAATGCCGTGCGCGCGCTGTTCGATTCGCGCGCGGCTCTCGAAGCGCGATGAGGGCGGCCGCGCCATGACCCGGCGCAAGCTCATCGCCGCCGCCCTGTTCTTCACCGCTTTCGGTGCGTTTGCCTATATGCCGCCGCTGGTGCTGCTGTTTCGCTTCGACATGCGCATTTTCGGCGTACCGATCGAAACCGTCTATGTCTTCGTGCTGTGGATCGCGCTCGTCATCGGCGCGCGCTGGTTCAGCCGCGTCATGCCCGACGACAGGGCGCCGCCGGAAAAGCTGCCCGAGAGGGCGCCTGAAAGCCGGCCGGGGGCAATGCCGTGACGCTGACCGCCGATCTCGTCATCGCAACTGCGGTCGCCTATGTCGGGCTGCTCTTCCTCGTCGCCTTCCTCGGCGACAGGCACACCCGAAATCGCGATGGCGGGTTTCTGCGTTCGCCCTTCGTCTACACGTTGTCGATCTCCGTCTATTGCACGAGCTGGACCTTCTACGGCGCGGTCGGCTCGGCCGCACGTACCGGGCTGGAATTCGTCACCATCTATCTCGGGCCGACGCTGGTGTTCGTCGGCTGGTGGTTCATCCTGCGCCGGCTGGTGCGGATCAGCCATGACCAGCGCATCACCTCGATCGCCGATCTTCTATCGTCGCGTTTCGGCAAATCGAACCGGCTGGCCGTCCTCGTCACCATCCTGGCGGTGATCGCCATCGCCCCCTACATCGCGCTGCAACTGAAAGCGGTGACGTCGTCGATCGAGACCATCGCCGGCGCGTCCGAGTTCGGGCGCGGCAGTCTCGAGGGCTGGGACGAGGTCGGCCTCGCCTTCGGCGTCGCCGCCGGCATGGCGGTGTTCACCATCCTGTTCGGCACCCGCAACGTCGACGCCAAGGAGCAGCATCACGGCGTCGTCGCCGCGATCGCGCTGGAGGCCGTGGTCAAGCTCGCGGCGCTGGTCGCGGTCGGCATGTCCGTCATCTATTTCAGCGGCGGGCTCGACGCGATCTATACCCGCGCGGCCGAAAAGGGCCTGTCGATCCATGCCACAGAGACATTCGGCGACCGCTGGATCGCCTCGATGCTGCTGGCGGCGGCAGCGATCATCTGCCTGCCGCGCCAGTTTCAGGTCGCCGTGGTCGAGAATTCTGACGAAAGCCATCTGCGTACGGCAAGCTGGGCCTTCCCGGCCTACATGCTGGCGATGAGCCTGTTCATCCTGCCGATCGCGCTCTACGGGCTGACGGTGATGCCGCCCGGCTCCAACCCCGACATGTTCACGCTGACCCTGCCGCTGGCCGGCGGCCAGGACGGGCTGGCGCTGTTCGCCTTCATCGGCGGCTTTTCCTCGGCGACCTCGATGATCATCCTCGAATCGATCGCGCTGTCGATCATGGTGTCGAACCACATCGTGGTGCCGATCATGCTCAAGCTGACCGCCAATGAGGGCATCGGCGACGGGCAGGGGGTGCGCCGGCTGATCCTCAATGCGCGCCGGCTGTCGATCGTGCTGATCCTGTTCCTCGGCTTCAGCTATTTCTATCTCACCCGCGCCTCCGATGCGCTCGCCCCGATCGGCCTGATCTCGTTTACCGGCGTGGCGCAGTTCCTGCCGGCGATCCTCGCCGCCCTGTTCTGGCGCGACGCTTCGGCCAAGGCGGCGATCGCCGCCATCCTCGCCGGCTTCCTCGTCTGGGTGTGGTCGAGTTTCATGCCGTCCTTCGCCTCGTCCTCGCCGGCGGTGGCGGCGATCATGGCCGAGGGGCCGTTCGGCATCGCCTGGTTGCGGCCGCAGGCGCTGTTTGGCCTGCAGCAGCTCGACCCGCTGGCGCATGCGGTGTTCTGGAGCCTGTTCCTCAACACCAGCATCCTGATCCTCGGCTCGCTCGTCACCAGCCAGTCGGCGCTGGAGCATGTGCAGGCGGCGCTGTTCCTCAACGTGTTCCGCAAGGCATCGGGTGAAGCCTCGTCGCTGCGCGGTTCGGCGACGGCCGACGATCTGTTCCTCGTTGCCCGCCGTGTGCTCGGCCATCAGCGCGCGGTCGACCTCTTTTCCGAAGAAGCCAAGCAAGCCGGCATGCCATGGTCGACGCTGGCGCCAAGCCCCGCCTTCATTCACCGTCTCGAGCGCGAGCTTGCCGGGTCCGTCGGCGCCGCGTCCGCCCATGTCATGCTGTCCAAGGTGGTCTCGGGCGACGCGGTGTCGCTGGAGGAGGTGATGCAGATGGCCGACGAGACTCAGCAGGCGATCGAGCATTCGCAGGCGCTGGAGCGCGCCTCGGCCGAGCTGCGCGCCA
>JBLJBS010000050.1:0-7668 GCA_047637695.1 Aquamicrobium sp.
GGCGAAACCTGTCCCAAATGCTGCCCCATATCGGCCAGGTGTTCGAGACCGCGCGACAGGCCGGACGCGAGGTCCACCGCGAGCAGGTGACCTTTTTCCGCGGTGGATCGGAACGGACCTTCGATGTTCAGGTGACACTGGAAGAGGCCAGCGTCGCCGATGGCGAAGCCTCCTACGTCGTTACCGTCGACGACATAACAGATCTTGTCTCGGCGCAGCGCTCGTCGGCATGGGCGGACGTCGCGCGCCGCATTGCCCATGAGATCAAGAACCCGCTGACTCCGATCCAGCTCTCGGCCGAGCGAATCCGCCGCCGCTTCGGTTCGGCCATCACCGAGGATCGCGAGGTCTTCGAGCAATGCACCCAGACCATCATCCGCCAGGTCGGCGACATCGGGCGCATGGTCGACGAGTTCTCAGCCTTCGCCCGCATGCCGAAGCCGGACATGCGGACGATCGACCTGCGCGAGCCGCTGCGCGAGGCGTCGTTCCTCGTTGAGGTCAGCCGGGCCGACATCGCGTTCTCGCGTGATTTCGGATCTGATCCTCTGACGGGCACCTTCGACGCCCGGCTGCTTTCGCAGGCGTTCGGCAATCTGATCAAGAACGCGGCCGAGGCGATCGAGGCCGCCGAACGCGAAAGCGGGGTGAAGGGGGCGATCCTGATCCGCGCGCGCCGGGCCGGAGGCGACATCGTCGTCGAGGTGCTCGACAACGGCAAGGGCCTGCCGCGCGAGAATCGCCAGCGGCTGCTCGAGCCCTATATGACGACGCGCGAGAAGGGCACCGGGCTCGGGCTCGCCATCGTCAAGAAGATCGTCGAGGACCATGGCGGGCGGCTGGAACTGCACGATGCTCCGGCCGATTTCCATGGTGGGCGAGGGGCCATGATCCGCATCGTGCTGCCGGCGGCATCCGGCGGCGCGAACGACAAGAAGACTGAAAAGGCTGAAAATGGCGTCTGATATTCTAATCGTTGACGACGAAGAGGACATTCGCGAGCTGGTGGCCGGCATCCTTGACGATGAGGGCCATGAGACCCGCACGGCCCACGATGCCGACAGCGCCCTTTCCGCGATTGCCGAGCGTGTGCCGCGGCTGGTCTTTCTCGACATCTGGCTGCAGGGTTCGCGGCTCGACGGCCTCGAACTGCTAGACGAGATCAAGAAGCTGCATCCCGGCCTGCCGGTGGTAATGATTTCCGGCCATGGCACCATCGAGACCGCCGTCTCGGCCATTCGCCGGGGCGCCTACGATTTCATCGAGAAGCCGTTCAAGGCCGACCGGCTGATCCTGATCGCCGAGCGCGCGCTGGAAACATCGAAGCTCAGGCGCGAACTGTCCGACCTGAAGAAGCGCAGCGGCGAAACCTACGACCTGATCGGAAACTCGTCGGCGATGAACCAGCTGCGACAGACCATCGAGCGTGTCGCGCCGACCAACAGCCGCATCATGATGATCGGCCCGTCCGGCTCGGGCAAGGAGCTGGCGGCCCGCGCCATCCATTCTCTCTCGACGCGCCGCGGCGGCCCCTTCGTCACCGTCGGCGCGGCCTCGATCACGCCCGAGCGCATGGAGATCGAGCTGTTTGGGACCGAAGGCAATGGCGGCGAACGCAAGGTCGGCGCGCTCGAGGAAGCGCATCGCGGCATCCTCTACATCGACGAGGTTGCCGACATGCCGCGCGAAACGCAGGCCAAGATCCTGCGTGTGCTGGTCGACCAGCAGTTCGAGCGCGTCGGCGGCTCGCGCCGCGTCAAGGTCGATGTCCGCATCATCTCGTCCACGGCGCAGAACATCGAGACCCTGATCCGGCAGGGCCGGTTTCGCGAGGATCTCTATCACCGCCTCGCCGTCGTGCCGGTCGTGGTTCCCGGCCTTTCCGAGCGCCGCGAGGACATTCCTTATCTCGTCGACCATTTCATGCGGCAGATCGCGGCGCAGGCCGGCATCAAGATGCGGCGCATGGGCGACGATGCGCTCGCCGTGCTCCAGGCCCATGGCTGGCCGGGCAATGTCCGCCAGCTGAAGAACAATATCGAGCGGCTGATGATCCTGGCGCGCGGCGATGATGTCGATACCCCCATCACCGCCGACCTGCTGCCGCAGGAGATCGGTGACGTGATGCCGCGTGCGCCGAACCAGTCCGACCAGCACATCATGGCGCTGCCGCTGCGCGAGGCGCGCGAGCTGTTCGAGAAGGAATATCTGCTCGCCCAGATCAACCGTTTCGGCGGCAACATCTCGCGCACCGCCGAATTCATTGGCATGGAGCGCTCGGCGCTTCACCGCAAGCTGAAGTCCCTGGGAGTCTGACCCTATCATGCGCGTGATCATCTGCGGCGCAGGTCAGGTGGGGTACGGCATCGCCGAGAAGCTTGCCTCGGAAAAGAACGATGTCTCGGTCATCGACGTCTCGCCCGACCTGATCCGCAACGTGCGCGACACGCTCGACGTGCGCGGCTTCGTCGGCCATGGCTCGCACCCCGACGTGCTCGAGGCCGCCGGCGCGGAATCCGCCGACATGATCATCGCCGTCACCTTGTTCGACGAGGTCAATATGGTCGCCTGCGAGGTGGCCAATTCGCTCTTCAACGTGCCGACCAAGATCGCGCGCATCCGCTCGCAAGCCTATCTCCAGCCGCATTACATGGACCTGTTCTCGCGCGACCACATGGCGATCGACGTCATCATCTCACCCGAGTTGGAAGTCGGGGAGATGGTGCTGAAGCGGATCGCCATGCCTGGCGCCACCGATGTCGTTTCGTTCGCGGACGGCAAGATCGCAATGGTCGCCATCGAGTGCATGGAAGAATGCCCGATCGTCGACACGCCGCTGAAACAGCTGACGGAGCTGTTTCCCGACCTTGACGCCACCGTGGTCGGCGTCTCGCGTGCCGGCAGGCTGTTCGTGCCGCATTCATCCGACCAGCTTCATGCCGGCGATCTCGCTTATGTGGTGGCGGCGAAGGAGCATGTGCGGCGAACGCTTGGCCTGTTCGGCCACAACGAGGAAGAAGCGACACGGATCATTATCGCGGGCGGGGGAAATATCGGCCTTTACGTCGCCCGCACCATCGAGAACCGCAAGGGCCGGACCCGCGTCAAGATCATCGAATCCGACCGCGAGCGTGCGACCAACGCCGCAGAAGAACTCGATCATACCGTCGTGCTGCGCGGCAGTGCGCTCGACCAGAAGCTGCTGATGGAGGCGGGCGTCGACGAGGCCGATCTGATGATCGCGCTGACCAATGACGACCAGGTCAACATCCTGTCGGGCGTGCTGGCCAAGCGGCTGGGCTGCAAGGCCAACATGGCGCTGCTCAACAATCCCGCCTATCACGAATTCACCGACTCGCTCGGCATCGACGCCTTCGTCAACCCGCGCTCGGTGACGATCTCGCGCATCCTCCAGCATGTGCGGCGCGGCCGCATCCGCGCCGTTCATTCGGTGCAGCAGGGCGCGGCGGAAGTCATCGAGGCGGAGGCGCTGGAGACTTCGCCGCTGGTCGGCCAGCCCCTGCGCGATCTCGAACTGCCCGACGGCATGCGCTTCGGCGCCATCCTGCGCGGCGGCAAGGTGCTGAGCCCCGACGGCTCGCTCGCGATCAAGCCGAAAGACCGGGTGGTGATTTTCGCCAAGGCGGCGGCGGTGCGCCAGGTCGAGCAGATGTTCCGGGTCAGCCTCGAATTCTTTTGACAGCCGCGCCTGCCGGCTGTCATTGCCTCGGGTTCGCGCCGAACGGAACGTCCGATCAGGAATGAAAGAGGGGTCATGCCGCGCATCGCCTATGTCAACGGGCGCTACCTGCCGCACGCGCAGGCAGCCGTTCATGTCGAGGATCGCGGCTACCAGTTCGCCGACGGGGTCTACGAGGTCTGTCAGGTGGCGCGCGGCAGCATCATCGACATGACCCGCCATCTCGACCGTCTCGACCGCTCGCTCGGCGAACTGCGCATCCGCTGGCCGATAGCGCGGCGGGCGCTCGAAGGCGTGGTTGCCGAGATCGCTCGCCGCAACCGCGTTTCAGACGGCATGGTCTATATTCAGGTGACGCGCGGCGTCGCCCCGCGCGATCATTTCTTTCCGCCGGCGAACACGCGTCCGTCGCTCGTCGTTACCGCCAAGCGTTACGATCCGGTCCTTGCCGACCGCCGCGCCGCCGCCGGCATCAGGGTCGTCACCGCGCCGGACAATCGCTGGGGCCGCGTCGACATCAAGACCGTCGGCCTGCTGCCCAACGTGCTCGCCCGCCAGCAGGCGCGCGACGCCGGCGCCCAGGAAGCGTGGTTCGTCGATGCGCAAGGCATGGTCACCGAAGGCGCCGCCACCAATGCGTGGATCGTCACCGGGGATGGCCGGCTGGTCACCCGCCATGCCGATTTCGCCATCCTGCGCGGCGTCACCCGCGCGACTATCTTCGACGCGGCCGCAAAGCTCGGCCTCACCGTCGAGGAACGCGCGTTTTCGGTCGAGGAGGCGAAGTCGGCGGCGGAGGCGTTCATCTCCGGCGCCGTGACGGTGATCATGCCGGTCGTCGCCATCGACGGCACCGCGATCGGCGATGGAAAGCCGGGAAAGGTGACGCTTTCCCTGCGCCAGCTGTTTTTTGACGTTGCGGAAAAGATACCGGCCTGATAACCGCCACCGTGACGGGACGGACGACTCGTTCGCCCGGCCCGGGGAGGAACACGGCCTGCATGCTTGACAGGGCATGCGCAAATAGGCGCTATTAACCGTACACCGTTGGGATCGGCGAAAGACAAGAAAAATGGCGGAACGGACGCAAAACCTCCAGGACGTGTTCCTGAACTCGGTTCGCAAGAGCAAGAACCCCCTCACGATTTTCCTCGTCAACGGCGTTAAGCTCACCGGCGTGGTCACCTCGTTCGACAATTTCTGCGTGCTTCTGCGCCGCGACGGACATTCGCAGCTGGTCTACAAGCATGCGATCTCGACCATCATGCCGAGCCAGCCGGTTCAACTTTTCGACACCGAAGACAAGGACGCCTGATTGACGCGATCCCGACGGGAAGGGGAGCAGCCGCGCCGACCTGACAAGGCTGCGGCCACACCCCCTGTCGATGGCGGTAAAACGGCGCGCGCCGCGATCATCGTTCCCGTCCTGACGCGCCAGCCGCGCGGCAATGCCGACGACATCCGGCCGCGCACGACGCGCTCCCCCCAGGCGCGGCTCGATGAAGCCGTCGGGCTTGCCGGCGCCATCGACCTCGATTCCGTCCTTGCCGAGATCGTCACCGTCGCCGACCCGCGCCCGGCGACGCTCATAGGCACCGGAAAGCTCGACGAGCTGGCCGAGATCGTCAGGGAACGCGACATCGAGCTGGTCTTCGTCGATCACCCGCTGACGCCGGTGCAGCAGCGCAACCTTGAAAAGACCCTGAACGCCAAGGTGCTGGACCGCACCGGCATCATTCTCGAAATCTTCGGCCGCCGCGCCCGCACTCGCGAAGGCGCGCTTCAGGTTGAGCTCGCCCATCTCGAATATCAGCGCGGCCGCCTCGTGCGCAGCTGGACTCACCTCGAACGCCAGCGCGGCGGCGCCGGCTTTCTCGGCGGTCCCGGCGAAACCCAGATCGAGGCCGACCGGCGCATCCTTCAGGACAAGATCGTCAAGCTGAAGCGGGAACTGGAAACGGTGCGCCGCACCCGCGATCTTCACCGCGCCAAGCGCCGCAAGGTGCCGTACCCCATCGTCTCGATCGTCGGCTATACCAATGCCGGCAAGTCGACCCTGTTCAACCGCATGACCGGCGCCGGCGTGCTGGCCGAGGACATGCTGTTCGCGACGCTCGATCCGACGCTGCGGCGTGTGCGGCTGCCGCACGGCACGCTTGTTATCCTGTCGGATACGGTCGGTTTCATTTCCGATCTGCCGACGCATCTCGTCGCTGCCTTCCGCGCCACGCTGGAGGAGGTGATCGAGGCCGACCTCGTCATCCATCTGCGCGACATCTCCGATCCCGACACCGCGGCGCAGGCCGACGATGTCGCGCGCATCCTGCGCGATCTCGGCGTCGATGCGCAGGACGAGAAGCGGGTGATCGAGGTCTGGAACAAGGTCGATCTTCTTGCCGCTTCCGACCGCGAGCGGCTTCTCGAAGCCGGCAGCGCGCCGCAGGTGGTGATTTCGGCGGTCACCGGCGAGGGCGTCGAGCGGCTGGCGGCGCTGGTCGAGGAACGCATTGCCGGCAGCCTGGCGACGGTCAAGGTCAGCCTGCCGCCGCAGCGCGCCGGCGAGGTCGACTGGCTCTATCGCAATGGCGACGTGGTGTCGCGCAAGGACCGGGACGATGGCGGCATCGATCTGACCATCCGCGCCACCGAGGCGATCCGCGACGACATCGCCCAGCGATTTGGCAAGACTGCGAAGTAGGGCGGCTACTCGGCCTTCTTCGCCTCCTGCCACTGCGCTTCCATCTCGTCGAGGCTCGCGGCCTCCAGCGTGCGGCCCTCAGCCGCCAGCGCGATCTCGACGTGGTGGAAGCGGCGGGTGAACTTGGCGTTGGTGCGGCGCAGCGCATCCTCGGCATCGATGCCGAGATGACGGCCGAAATTGACCAGCGCGAACAGCACGTCGCCGAACTCGTCGGCGATCCTGTCCTCTTCCGTTCCGTCCCCCTCCATCCCGTCGATTGCCTCGCGCAATTCGTCGATCTCTTCCTCGATCTTGTCGAGGATCGGCCGCGCTTCCTTCCAGTCGAAGCCGACGCGGGCCGCCTTCTGCTGCAGCTTCAGCGCCCGCACCAAAGCGGGCTGGGCATGTGGAATGCCGTCCAGATACCCCTTGCCGTGGTCTTCCGCGTCGAGCCCGCGCGCCAGCCGCGCCGCGCGCTTCTCCGCCTTTTCCTCGGCCTTGATCTTTTCCCACATCCCCTTGGCCATGCCGGCCGAGCGCGCGGCAGAATCGCCGAAGACATGCGGGTGGCGGCGGATCATCTTCTTCGTGATCGCCTCTACCACGTCGGGGAAGGCGAATTCGCCTTCCTCTTCCGCCATGCGGGCATGGAACACCACCTGAAGCAGCAGGTCGCCCAGCTCGTCGCGCAGGTCATCCATGTCGCCGCGCTCGATGGCGTCGGCAACCTCGTAGGCTTCCTCGATCGTGTAGGGAACGATGGTGGCGAAGGTCTGCTCGACGTCCCACGGGCAGCCGGTGCCGGGCGCGCGCAGCGCGGTCATGATTTCAATGAGCCGCGATATGTCCTTGGACGGAGTCATGAAAGCCTCTCGGGGAAGAAGGTGGCCCCGAGAGGTAGAGCGCGATCGCGGCGATGTCCATCGCCGCGATGCCGTGACCGATCAGAAGAACGCCTGAATGCCTGTCTGCGCCCGGCCGAGGATCAGCGCGTGGACGTCATGCGTGCCTTCATAGGTGTTGACGGTCTCGAGGTTCTGGGCGTGGCGCATGACATGATATTCGACCTGGATGCCGTTGCCGCCATGCATGTCGCGGGCCTGCCGGGCGATGTCGAGCGCCTTGCCGCAATTGTTGCGCTTGACCAGCGAGATCATTTCCGGCGCGAACCTGCCTTCGTCCATCAGCCGCCCGACGCGCAACGAGCCCTGAAGGCCGAGCGCGATTTCGGTTTGCATGTCGGCGAGCTTCTTCTGGTAGAGCTGGGTGCCGGCGAGCGGCTTGTTGA
>JBLJBS010000051.1:0-9654 GCA_047637695.1 Aquamicrobium sp.
TAATGGCTCCTTACTCTCAAGAGTGGGAGCCTCCGGAAATCCCCGCGCGGTTCAGAGCGTGAATTGAGCAGGACCTCCAACACTCCGGATAGCCATTTATCTTGCTTCACGGGATCAGGACATAAGCCTCATGCCGGCATAGCGGTCAGGGCCATGCCGGCTCCGGCAAGCACAACGACGGCGATCCATGGCGGCACGCGCCATATGGCAAGCAGCAGAAATCCGCCGACGGCCAGGACGAAATCGATCCCGGAGAGGATCGAACCTGTCCAGACGGGATCGTAGAGCGCCGCAGCGAGGATGCCGACGACAGCGGCATTGGCTCCCCGCATCGCTGCCTGCGCCAGGGGCCTTTGCCGCAGGGCATCCCAGAACGGCAGCATGCCGTAGACCAGCAGCAATCCCGGCAGGAAGATCGCCGCGAGTGCGATGAGTGCGCCCGTGGCGCCATTCGGAAACGCGGCAGCGGCAGTGCCGAGATAGGCGGCGAAGGTGAAAAGCGGACCCGGAACCGCCTGGGCAAGGCCATAGCCCGCAAGGAACGTCTGTTCGGAAACCCAGCCCGGCGCCACCACTTCCGCTTCCAGCAGCGGCAGAACGACATGTCCGCCGCCGAATACCAGCGCCCCGGCGCGATAGAAGGAGTCGAACAGCCGCAGCGACTGGCTGTCGACGGCGAGCGCCAGCAGCGGCAACAGGATGAGCAGAGCGGCCCAGAAGCCGAGCGCTGCGATCCCGCCGGCTCGCGATACCGGAAAATCGAGCCGGCCAGCGACGGCGACGGGTGCCTCGCGACAGAAAGCGAGGCCGGCGACCGCGGCGCCAGCTATTGCCGCGACCTGCCCATATGTCCCCCCGGTGATCAGCGCCAGCGACATGGCGGCGAACGCGATGGCGAGACGCGGCTTGTCGGGCGTCAAGCTGCGGGCCATGCCGTGGACGGCCTGCGCCACCACCGCGACCGCAACCACCTTCAGGCCGTGGATGAGACCGTCCGCGAGCGGGCCGCCAAAGGAAGCCGCCGCCAGCGCGCCGGCAAACAGTACAAGTGCAGAGGGAAGGGTGAAGGCCAGCCATGCGGCGATCCCGCCGCCAATGCCGTTGCCGCGCATGATGCCGAGCGCGAACCCGACCTGGCTCGAAGCTGGTCCCGGCAGGAACTGGCACAGCGCCACGAGATCGGCATAAGTGGCGTCGTCGATCCATTTGCGGCGGGCGACGAACTCGTCGCGGAAATAGCCCAGATACGCGATCGGGCCGCCGAACGAGGTAAGGCCGAGCTTGAGAAAGGCGCCGAAGATTTCGGCCCATGCGCCGTGCGGCCGTTCGATGGTCATTGCGGTTCCCTCGCCTCGACTTCGGACCGATGTGAAAGGCGTTCAACGAAAGTCATGCAGCTGTCGCGCGCACAGCAGCTATGAGTGTCCGGATAAATCCAGGCCGCCGCTTTATCTATCTGTTTTGTCGCATTTTTGCGACGTCGGAAGATCCCGGCTGGCTGCAAGGTGTCTGGTCTCGTCAGGCTGCATTTCTATGCAGTCGCCGAACCGGCTGCCATGTATTTCTTGTATGCCCGGCACGTGCGAGGCGCATCCTTCGCCGTCGCATGTTGCCGATTGTCTCGTCCGGCCGTTGCCGCTATGAGACGCGGCACGACGCTGTTTCGCAAGCCCCGAGGAACGCTTCTCATGACCATGGACACCACTGCGGACGCCAGGCCGACCGACAATCTCGCGACCGCCGAGGAGCAGGCGCGCCTGCTGTCGGCAGCGCTGCCCTACATGCAGCGCTACGAGAACAAGACCGTTGTGGTGAAATATGGCGGCCACGCCATGGGCGATACCGAACTCGGCAAGGCTTTCGCCCGCGACATCGCCTTGCTCAAGCAGTCCGGCGTCAACCCGATCGTCGTTCATGGCGGCGGGCCGCAGATCGGCGCCATGCTGACCAAGATGGGCATCGAATCGAAATTCGAGGGCGGCTTGCGCGTCACCGACCGCAAGACGGTGGAAATCGTCGAGATGGTGCTCGCCGGCTCGATCAACAAGGAGATCGTCGCGCTGATCAACGCCGAGGGCGAATGGGCCATCGGCCTGTGCGGCAAGGACGGCAACATGGTGTTCGCCGAAAAGGCGCGCAAGACGGTGAAGGACCCCGAGAGCAACATCGAGAGGGTGCTGGACCTCGGCTTCGTCGGCGAGCCGGTCGAGGTCGACCGTACGCTTCTCGATCTTCTTGCCCGGTCTGAGATGATACCGGTGATCGCGCCGGTGGCCCCGGGCCGCGATGGTCACACCTACAACATCAATGCCGACACCTTTGCCGGGGCGATCGCCGGGGCGCTCAACGCGACGCGGTTGCTGTTCCTGACCGACGTGCCCGGCGTGCTCGACAAGGACAAGAACCTGCTCGACGAACTGACGGTGGCCGAGGCGAGGGCGCTGATCGCCGACGGCACGATTTCCGGCGGCATGATCCCCAAGGTCGAGACCTGCATCGAGGCCATCGAGCGCGGCGTCGAAGGTGTCGTTATCCTCAATGGCAAGACACCGCATTCGGTTCTGCTTGAACTCTTTACCGAGCACGGTGCGGGAACGCTGATCGTCCGCTGAGACGTGTCTTGACTGGAAGAGCTGCAGCGTTTCTTGCCCCGAGCGAACTGTTCCTCACCTGTCCCTCCAGCCGCAGGCAGGAAAAGGGGAGCGCCGGCGGCGGCACCCCTTCCTCCTCGTCTCCGTGTTGCGAAAGGGGGTGGCAAGGGGATGCAGACAGCTTCGGCCTGCAGCGGAAACGGTCTAAAGCGAGCCGCGATCCTTCAGATTCACGCCCTACGCTTTAAGCTCTTGTCTTTGCGCATGTCGTTGTCCCGAAACTGGTTTTCGCTTTCCGGCGACATCCCCTATTTCCCCAATACCAGCACCAGAATGCCGAGCACGATCAGGGCGCAGCCGGCGATCTCGACGCGATTGATTCTCTCGCGGAAGAAGAAGACAGATGCGGCGAAGGTGAACAGCATCTCGATCTGACCGAGCGCCTTGACGAGCGCGGCCTGCTGCAGTGTCATCGCCATGAACCAGCCGAATGACGCGCTGGCGCCGACGAGGCCGGTGAACAGCGACGGCTTCCATGCGCGGCCGATCCGGCCGATCTCCGAGCGGTCCTTCCACAGCATCCATGTTCCCATGACGACGGTTTGCAGGGCGAGCGCGCAAACCAGGGTCACTGCCGCCTGCATGATGAAGTTCGGTCCGCCGAGCGCGAGCGACGCGGCGCGATAGGCGACCGCCGCCACGCCGAAGGCCGCGCCCGAGGCCAGTCCGATCAGGGCGTTCCGGGCCAGGACGGAGGCAACCAGGTTGCGCCACGTCATCGTCATATGCGCGACCGAGATCAACATGACGCCCAACACGCTGATGCCGATGGCAAGCAGTCCGCCGGTGCTGACCCTCTCGCCGAACAGCAGGAGGGCGAACAATGCAGCTTGCGCCGGCTCCGTCCGTGAATAGGCGGTGCCGACCGCGAAATTGCGGAACGAGAACAGGTGGATGAGCAGGAATGTTGCGATGATCTGGGTGGCTGCGCCGATCCCGCACCATATCAGGAATGGAAGGTTCAGGCCTGGCAGGCGGTATCCGCCGAAGACGATGACGAGCGAGAGGAACAGCAATGCGAAAGGCAGGCCGAAACTGAAACGGACGAAGGTCGCGCCCGTGGTGCCCATCACCGATTTCAGATGTTTCTGCGTCGCCGAGCGCAGATTCTGCAGAAAGGCGGCGGCGAGCGTGAGCGCTATCCAGAGATCCATGATGCCCTAAAAGAAAGAACCCGGCGGTTGCCCGCCGGGTTCCTTTTATCCAATCCCGGAAGGATTAGAAGAAGCGCGAGAAGCGGACGAAGCCGGCAACGCTGTTGTCGTCGAGGCCGGGAACGCCGTTGTCGAAGTCGGTGTAGACGATCTCAGTGCGGACAACGAAGTTCTGAACCGGGGTCCAGACAGCGTTCAGCTCGAGCGCCCAACCGTCACGTCCGGTGCTGGTGACGCGGTCAGCAGCATAGAAGTCGTTGAAGTACTGGACCGCCAGCGACGCGCCGAACTGCGCGTTGAACTGGTGGTAGTACGACGCCATGATCGACCACTCGGAGTTGTTCGGGTTGTAGTTGTTGTTGCTGTCGGCGTAGAAGCCCAACAGGCGGAACGACGAACCCGGAGCGCCCGCAATGTTGTAGTGCAAGCCGAGCTGTGCGCCCCAGCCATCAGCACCAACCGGTGCGCCAGCGCCGAGTTCTTCATCATATCCGAGCTTGGCCCAGACAGCACCCCAGCCCTGGTTGACGCCGACGACGCCGACGAAGTCAGGCGTGTAGTTTGCGGTACCAGCAGCATCGTCGAATTCGACCGAGGCCGTTGCAAAAAAGCCGTTCGAACCCGAGAAGTTGTACTGGATCAGGTGGGTCTGGTGGTAGCCGTAGAAGAAGCCGGTATCGGAATGCGAACCGCCAGCAGCGACACCGCCCTGCGGGGTCGAGACCCACGCCGAATCAGTCCAACCGGTGCGGAAGCCGCCAAGCGACAGCCAGGCATGGTTGGTGGTCGCGCCATTGCCGACACCCTTGGCACCATTGGTGCGGGTCATGTCGATGCGGGCAAAGCCGCGCAGCTGGCCGTATTCGGTCTCCGAACGGGCGTCGAAGAAGATGCGGGCGCGAGCATGGGTGTTCCAGCGATCTTGGTTCATGCCGTAGGCGTTGTAGCCGACGCCATCATTGTCCGCGGTGCCGTACTGCGCGCGGATTTCGCCGCCGATGCGCAGGCAGGTCTCGGTGCCCGGGATGTAGAAGAAGCCGGCGCCGTAGACGTCGCAGATGCGGACGTATTCGACGGGCTCCGGCTCGGCGATGACGATGGCGTCGGCCGCCTGGGCGCCGGTGGCGGCGAGGGCCGCGGTGGCGGAGCCGAGGATAAGGCTCTTGATGTTCATTTCTGACCTCCAGTCAAAAGTTAAAAACGGGTCTGGGTATTTTTGCTGAAGGACAGCGTTCCCTGCCCCATCCCCAATGCTCGAAAAAGACACGCATGCGCCCCTTCTTCGAGCCTGACAATACTCGGCGATGCGCTGCGTTCAACTGCAATCCCCTTGGGTTCAGGACTGTTGGGGCGCTATCGGAAATGCCTGTTGCACAAATGACACGATTTCGCGGGGGCTGGAAAGGAACCGTTAACCCTTGCGGCGAGGATGGCGTCGAAAACAGATCGGCACGGGTCTGATTCCGTCGTTTACCGGCCTGGAACGGGGGAATCACGTCCAGGGGGTCGCCGATAGTGGCGGCCTCATTTGTCATCCCGGCTGGCGCCATGGTCTGCATTGTCCGCTCTCTATTCTTAATTATGGCGCAATTCACTATTCCGGGAAGCCGCCATCTTCGATGCGGGCGAGGTGGCGGTAGAGCGTCGCTTGCGAACAGGAGAGGGCTTTGGCCGCTTCCCTGACCGCGCCCTTGATGCGGAAGAAGCCGCGATCATGCAGTTCCCGGATCGCCTGGTTGCGCTTGTTGCGGGCGAGCCGCTCTCCGGGATTGGCGAAGGCGGCGAGGGTGCGGCGCAGCAGCGCTTCGGTCGGGGCGGACAGCGACTCGGAAAGCGGCTGTGCCAGCGCCGCATCGGGAGCCGCCGCCACGGTGCCGATCCCGTCGTCATAGGCGAAGTTGCTGTCGACGAAGATATCGGGATGGCGCAGCTTGAGAATCCGGTCGCTGAGTTCGCGATAGCGGCTGTCGTCGAAATTGATGCACAGCAGCCCGACCTGCGTTCCGCTCTCGTCCGTGATGAAGAAGGTCGAAGAGCGCAGAAGCCGGCCGGCGGCGATGCCGGCATAGTTCAGACGGCTGTCCGGCGTCTCGCGGCTGTGGTTGACGATGGCCTGAAGCGCCAGCGAGCTCAGCGGGGCGCCAGGCGCGCGGCCGCTGACATGGCCGTTGGCAATGGCAATGATGGAGCGGTCCGGCAGGCCGAGATCATGCAGCGCGACCTCGTAATCCGGCCCGAGGACGAGGCCGAGAAACTCGACCAGCCGGGCGTGGCCGGCAATCCATGGCGCGGCATGCGGTTGTCGGCGGGTGGGGTTGGTCGGCATGTCCTGTTCCCTTGACGCTGACGGCACTACAGGAACGCAAATCGCCCGGATTTGCAATAAAACATATCATATCAGGAATAAAGTGATAATTATTGCTAATTTCTCACAAATTGTGCCGGATTTTCGCATTAAGTTTGACTTTCTGCAACAATGAGGGAGAATTCTCGCGTTAACTAGGGGCGCCACGCCATTCGCGCGTGACGCCGACGCTGTCCGCCAGTCGGGACCATGTGACGTGGGGCACACGACATGGGACGATGACCGGGGTGTCATGACCGTTGCCAGAGGAGCTCGTCATGGCCGTCAAATATGTTGCCGAACCTTTCCGCATCAAATCCGTCGAACCGATACGCATTCTGTCCGAAGTCGAGCGCGCGCGCAGGATCGAGGAAGCGCGCTACAATCTTTTCAACCTGCGCAGCGAGGATTGCTACATCGACCTGCTGACCGATTCCGGCACCGGCGCGATGAGCGGCGAGCAATGGGCCGGTGTCCTGCGCGGCGACGAGGCCTATGCCGGCGGCGCGTCCTATTTCCGGCTCGTCGAGGCCGGACGCGACATTTTCCGCCATGACCATATCCAGCCGGTGCATCAGGGCAGGGCGGGCGAGAAGGTGCTGTTCCCGCTGTTCCTGTCGCGGGGAATGGTCGCGATTTCCAACACCTTCTTCGACACCACCCGCGCCCATGTCGAACTGGCCGGCGGCCGCTGCGTCGATTGCGTGGTCGACGAGGCGAAGGAACCGTCGCGCCGCGCGCCGTTCAAGGGCAACATGGATATCGGCAAGCTGGAGGCGGCGATCGCCGAACACGGCGCTGACAGGGTCGGGCTGATCGTCATCACCGTCACCAACAATTCGGCCGGCGGCCAGCCGGTGTCGATGGATAATATAAGAAAGGTGGCGGCCGTCGCCGCCCGGCATGGCATTCCGGTCAACATTGATGCGGCCCGCTATGCCGAGAACGCCTATTTCATCCAGCGCGACGAACCGGAATTCAGGCACCGTTCGATCAAGGACATCGTGCGCGAGATGTTCAGCTATGCCGACACCTTCACGATGTCGGCCAAGAAGGACGCCATCGTCAATATGGGCGGGCTGGTCGGGGTGCGCGATGCCGGCTCGCCGCTGGTCGGCCGGATCAAGGCCGCCTGCATCTCCTATGAAGGCTTCTATACCTATGGCGGGCTTTCGGGGCGTGATCTCGAGGCGCTGGCCATCGGCCTCTATGAAGGCATAGACGAGTATTACCTGCGCTACCGCATCGGCCAGATCGAATATCTCGCCGCGCGGCTGGACGAAGCCGGCATCGTCTACCAGTCGCCGGCGGGCGGGCACGGCATCTTCATCGATGCCGCCGCGATGTTCCCGCACATTCCCTATACGGAGTATCCGGGGCAGGTTCTGGCGGTCGAGCTCTATCGCGAAGCCGGCATCCGCGCCTGCGACATCGGCTCGTTCATGCTCGGCAACGATCCCGATACCGGCCGCCAGCTGCGCTCGGAATTCGAGTTCACCCGGCTGGCGATCCCGCGCCGGGTCTATACCCAGTCCCATCTCGACGTCATCGCCGAGGCGCTGGCCGAGATAAAGGCGCGCGCCCATGCGATCGCGCGCGGCTATCGCATCATATGGGAACCGCCGGTACTGCGCCATTTCCAGGCGCAGCTGGAGCCGATTGCGGCATTGCTCGACGATGCGGCAGCCATGGCGGACAAGGTCGCCGAACTGGAAGACGCCTGATCCGTCTGGACGGCGACGGGCTTATCTGCATTGATCGGGGTGGGGCCAAGGAACGATCCACCCTGCTTTCGTCGCCCGTTGCCGAGGAACAACACATGGTCAAGCATCGCGTCGCCGTCGTCCAGGCCGGTTCGACCCTTTTCGATACCCCCGCCACTCTGGCGCGGATGGAAGCGCTGTGCGAGGAGGCGGCGCGCGGCGACGTCGAACTGGCGGTCTTTCCCGAGGCCTATGTCGGCGGCTATCCCAAGGGGCTCGATTTCGGCGCCCGCGTCGGCAGCCGCTCGCCCGCCGGCCGCGACGATTTCCTGCGCTACTGGCGTTCGGCGATCGAGGTGCCGGGGCCGGAATGCGCCGCCATCGGCTCGTTCGCGGCACGGATGAAGGCGCATCTCGTCACCGGCGTCATCGAGCGCGACGGCGGCACGCTCTATTGTAGCGCGCTGTTCTTCGGTCCGGACGGCGCGCTTCTGGACAGGCACCGCAAGCTGATGCCGACCGCCAGCGAAAGGCTGATCTGGGGGCAGGGCGACGGCTCGACCATTCCCGTCCTCGACACCCCGATCGGCAGGATCGGCGCGGCGATCTGCTGGGAGAACTACATGCCGGCGCTGCGGCAGGCGATGTATGCCAAGGGCATCGAATTGTGGTGCGCGCCGACCGTCGACGAGCGCGACATCTGGCAGGCGTCGATGCGCCACATCGCCTATGAGGGCCGCGCCTTCGTGCTCAGCGCCTGCCAGTACATGACGCGCGCCGACGCGCCGGCCGATTACGACTGCATCCAGGGCAACGATCCGTCGGCCGTGCTGATCCGCGGCGGCAGCGTCATCGTCGGCCCGCTGGGCGAGGTGCTGGCCGGCCCGGTCTACGGCGCGGAGGCAGTCATCGCCGCCGACATCGACCTTGACGACACCATCCGCGGCAAGTTCGACCTCGATCCGACCGGACACTATTCGCGGCCGGACGTGTTCGATCTCATGGTCGACGAGACGCCGCGCGCGGCCGTCACCTTTGCCCGGCAGGTCGGGTTCGAGGGCGAGACGTCCGGGATCACCGACGAATAGGGCGTCGCGATCCGGGAAAACGGACAGGGCGGGAGGAAAACTCCCCGCCCTGTCGGTCAGCGTCAATAATGAAACCGGCGCAGCGTCAGGCCGCGTCGCGCAGCTGCCGCGCCGCTTCCACCATGTTGACGAGGGCCGGGCGCACCTCTTCCCATTTGCGGGTCTTCAGGCCGCAATCGGGATTGACCCAGAGCTGGCCGTCGGAAAGGCGGGTGCGGGCAAGCCGCATCAGCTCGGTCATCTCCTCGACCGCCGGCACGCGCGGCGAGTGGATGTCGTAGACGCCCGGCCCGATCTCGTTCGGGTATTTGTAGCTTCTGAAGGCGTCGAGCAGTTCCATCTGAGAGCGCGAGGTCTCGATCGAGATCACGTCCGCATCCATCGCCGCGATGGCGTCGATGATGTCGTTGAACTCCGAATAGCACATATGGGTGTGGATCTGGGTGACGTCGGCGACACCCGAGGCGGTGAGCCGAAAGCACTCGACGGCCCAGTCGAGATACGCCTTCCATTCGCGCTTGCGCAGCGGCAGTCCCTCGCGCAGCGCCGCCTCGTCGATCTGGATCATCGCAGCCCCCGCCTTCTCGAGGTCTGCGACCTCGTCGCGGATCGCCAGCGCGATCTGGCGGCAGGTCTGGGCGCGCGGCTGGTCGTCGCGTACGAACGACCAGTTGAGGATGGTCACCGGCCCGGTCAGCATGCCCTTGACCGGCA
>JBLJBS010000052.1:0-15384 GCA_047637695.1 Aquamicrobium sp.
CATGGCAATCCAGGCATTGGCGCCGGCTGGCGCTGCGGAGATTGACCGTTCGAAGATGACGGTTTCGGACACGGATGTCGCGGTCGAGATCATCGGCATGAACAAGTGGTACGGCGACTTCCACGTGCTGCGCGACATCGACCTTCGCGTCATGCGCGGCGAGCGCATCGTCGTCGCCGGGCCTTCGGGTTCGGGCAAGTCGACGATGATCCGCTGCATCAACCGTCTGGAGGAGCACCAGAAGGGCAAGATCATCGTCGACGGCATCGAGCTGACCAACGATCTGAAGAAGATCGACGAGGTCCGGCGCGAGGTCGGCATGGTGTTCCAGCACTTCAACCTGTTCCCGCATCTGACCATCCTGGAGAACTGCACGCTGGCGCCGATCTGGGTGCGCAAGGTGCCGAAGAAGGAGGCCGAGGCGACGGCCATGCACTATCTGGAGCGGGTCAAGATCCCGGAGCAGGCGCACAAATATCCGGGCCAGCTTTCGGGCGGCCAGCAGCAGCGCGTGGCGATCGCGCGCTCGCTGTGCATGAAACCGAAGATCATGCTGTTCGACGAGCCGACCTCGGCGCTCGACCCGGAGATGGTCAAGGAAGTGCTGGAAACCATGGTCGGGCTCGCCGAAGAGGGGATGACGATGATCTGCGTCACCCACGAGATGGGCTTCGCGCGGCAGGTGGCCAACCGGGTGATCTTCATGGATCAGGGCCAGATCGTCGAGCAGAACACGCCCAACGAGTTCTTCGACAACCCCCAGCACGAACGAACAAGGCTATTCCTCAGCCAGATCCTGCATTGATAGGCGAGATGGGCTTGATATGCCGCTACGGCTGTCAATCCTAAGAATTTGAAAATATTCGAATAATTAAGTGCCTTACGATTGCTGGCCGGTCAGCCGTCGCCCACGAGCACGAACGGTGCCCATGCCGATGGATGCGCCAGATCGGGAACATCTTCGCGCGACATCAGATTGAGCATGGCGTGGCGCAGGGCGGCCGCGCGCGAAGCCGAGGGATGCGCCTTGTGCCAGCCGAGCGCTTCCGTGGTCAGCAACATTGCCGCATCGTCGCGCACCGGCCAGTAGGAGACGAGCACCGAGCGCGCACCGGCAAACAGAAACGCGCGTGCAAGGCCGGAAAGGCCTTCGGTATCGGGGCGGCCGTCCGATCCCGCCGTATTGCATGCGGAAAGCAGCACCCAGTCGGCATTGATGTCGAGCGTTGCCGCTTCCGATGCGGAAAGGTAGCTTTCGTCAGCCATCGCACCGGCGCGGGGATGCGTGAACACCAGTCCCGGTTCACGCGCCTGCAAAACCTGTCCCGCCAGCAATCCGTGGGTTGCGAAAGCCAGAACCCGCGCCCGCGAAAGATCCTGGGTGACGATCGCCGCCTTGGTCGCCGCGTCGCCAAGAAAGACGCCATCATCATCGGCTTCCAGCAGCACGGCAAGCCGCTCTATCTCGGTTCGGGTGCCGGGCAGGGCGGCAAGAATGCCGAATGGAGCCTCTTCCTCGTCTTTTGGCCGGAATACCGGATCGCCGAATCCGATGAACGGCCAATCCGCCCGAGGGCGTTTGCGCTGCAGTTCGGCGAGCCGCAGTGCCGCCGGCGAGGGCAACAGGGTGATCGCATGGGCGCTTGCCAGCCAGTCGGTCTCGCGCAAAGCGACCGGATCGTTATCCGCCCCTTCCGGCTTGCCGCGCACGAGCACGGAAAGCGGCAGCGAGGCCAGCGGCCCATCGGTAACGATGTAGAGTTCATCCTCCCCGAGGAACGCCGCCACCGGCTGCAGCAAATCACGATAGATGGCGTATGCAAGGCCGCGGTCGAAGGCGCGGGTCCGGGGCGCCCTGCTGCCGGTGAGCGGCGTCGCGCCACGGTTCGCCGCTTCGGGATCGAGCGAGGCACGCAGCCTCGAAACGCGGCTCTCGAGTTCCGCCACACCCAGCTCGGCGCGATGCCATTCGATCTCGCCGTTGCGGACGGCGAAAACATAGGTCGCAGCCTCGGTCGAGGAAACTAGCACCAAGGCGGAGCTTTCCGGCAAAAGCGCCGAAACATCCTCGGCGGACATCGGCCGCGGATCGAACAGGTCCCCATGATCGGGACGCAGTTCGTCCAGTCGTTCGGACAATTGCTTCAGCCGACGGGACAGGCGGTCCATCTCCGCCGGCTCTGCCTCACCGCCGCGGAACAGCGCGTCGATCTGCCGGGCTATGTCCTGCCGTTCCCGCATCAATCCCGCCACCTCGCCGGAGCCGCTCGCCAGCCGCGAGCCGATCTGGCCGACGGCGGCGGCGGCGCCGCCTTCGACGAGGCGCTGGATCATCTCGAAAGCGAGGCCGGCTCCATTGGTACGACCGGCTTCGCGCAGGAGCGTGGGGTCGGCGGGATCAACGGTCCGCGCATCCCTGTCGGCGGCCTTGTCAGCCGCCCGTATCAGCCATGCCAGAACCGGTTCGGCAAAGCGTGCAAGCAGCGGAGCGCGGCGGAACATGTCCGCGTCGACGGCCAGCCCGGCAGCCTCATCGCCAATCCAGCTGCAACCGCCGACGCAGCGGTGCGGCACAGCCGTTGGGTAGTCGAAAGCCCAGCGAATCGCTGTCGGGCACTCCAGCCCGGCGCCGTTTGCCAGCAGGCAGGCGAGCAGATAGGCGCGTTGCGCGTGGCCGGTCAGGCCAACGCTGCCCGGCAGTCCGGTCTGTGGCACCGCGCCGAAAGCTGCACGGGCGGCGACAGCATCACCATCGTGGGCGGCAAGCGACAGGTCGAATAGCAGGCGCATCCTGTCCAGCTCACGGAACGCCGGGCTTTCGGCATAATTGCCCGAAGCCGGCGACTGCTGGTTATGCTGTGCCTGCGCTGCAAGCAATTCCCGTCCGAATGCGCGGATCGTCGCGACCAGCACGTCGAGTTCGGTCTCGAAGGCATTGCGCACAACGAGCGCCTCTTCGCGCCGGCCTTGTTCCAGAAGCTCCAGCGCGCGGCGAAATGCAATTTCTGCCCGGGGAAACCAGTGCAGGGGCGCATGTGCCTTCATCATTGCCTCCGCGGCGGCAAGCGCCTCGAGTGATGCCGCAGCGTCACCCGCCATGTGCGCCTTCGTCGCCGCCGCAAGCAGGCGTTCGCGCTCATAGGACGGATGTTCGGCCAGTTCGCCGCCCGCTGCGGCCTGCGCCAGCAGTTCTCCCGCCTCGCCTGGAAACCCGAGGGCAAGCCGTGCCTCCGCCTGCCGCACCCGCACGATCGCATCGCTTTCCTTGCGCTCGTTTGCCGAAAGCCGGGCATCCGCTACGCCTTCGGCATAGCCCCGCAGGCGCAGATGCGCCGAAAAGGGATCGCCGGTGCGCAGGAACAGCCTTGCCTTCAGGGTGCTGGTATAGAGCGTGCTCTCTGGCGCCAACGCGTTGGCACAGGCCATCGGATCGGCAAGGCTGGACATGCCGTTGCCCAGCAGCATGTCCGCGCCGCCGTAATTGGCGTGGTCGATGCGCAGGCCGGCCATCCGGCGCAAGAGGCCGGACAATTCGTTGCAGATATATGGCCGCTGCTCGTCGCGATCCGGCGTCCAGTGCCAGAGACCGAAAGCGATCGTATCGGACTTGCCGACCACGATGTCCGCGAAGATGTCTGCCAGCGGATAGGCGCCAAGCCAGCCGGCGATCTCGGCCGCCTGTGCCGCGGCCTGCGCGGTGTAAAGCGGCTGGCTGCTGCCTTCGGGCCCGAATGCGATGGCCGCCGCAGCGTTGAGTTCGGCAACGATGCGCTCGGGGTCGCGCAGTTCCAGCGCAGTTACCGCTGCAAGGCGCAAGGCGTCGATCGTGTTGCCGTCGACGGGAGCCTGGGCATCGCGGCGGATGTCGCGCGCCATCGTCAGCGTGTCGTATGCTTCCCGCTTTCGTGCCAGCAGGTGCAGCACGCCCGCCGCCCGCTCCAGAGAGATCGCGGAAGCGATGGCGGTCGCCGGTCCGATCGCGCGGAAATCGTCAGATGCAAGAAAATAGAAGGTCAGCGCGCGTTCATGATCCGGGATCATCTGTGCGAAGACACCGGCATGGAAGGCAAGCATCGCGCGATCGATGGAAGCGGGAAAGCCATCGCCGCCGCCATAGTGCGGGCTGTCGAGCAGGTCGAGCATCGCCTGCATGGCCGCATGCGGTTCTCCACCCTGCGCCTGTCCGGTTGCGGCCTGAATGGCGCGCAGAACGGCGGCCGACGGCGTATCGGACCAGACAGGTGCCGGAATAACGAAGATGATCGCGGCCACGATCAGCCGCATGAAATGACGCAACAACGCCAAAGCCCTTTGCTCACCACCCCTGCAATAGATATCAGTTCAAGGTCGCGCAAGCGGGTGCTGGGGAACAGATCGGCAATGACGGCTCAGCCGCCGATCATCGCTTCGATCAGGAACGGGCCGGTACGCTTCATCGCAGCCGCAAGCTCGCGGTCGAGGGCCTCGGCGGTGTCGACCCTCACTGAATCGACGCCCATGCCCCTGGCAAGGTGGCCCCAATCGAGGGCGGGATTGTCCAGATCGAGCATGCGAGAGGCATTGTCGCCTGCCTCGCCCGCACCCACCTTGCGCCATTCGTCGCGCAGGATTTCGTAGCGCCGGTTCGACAGGATTATCGTCACGACGTCGAGCTGTTCGCGCGCCTGCGTCCACAAACCCTGCAGCGAATACATCCCGCTACCGTCGGCTTGCAGGGTGATCACCTTGCGGTCGGGGCAGGCGACGGCCGCGCCGGTCGCGAGGGGAATGCCGATGCCGATCGCACCGCCGGTCAACGACAGGACGTCGTGGGGCGTGGCTGTCCGGCCGGCGCTCAGGAAGCCGCCGCCATTGGTGATGGCTTCGTTGACGACCACCGTGCCGTCCGCAAGATTGCGGGCGACCGCCGCGCCGAAGGTCGCGGCATTGATAGGACCTCTGGGCGCCGGGGGCGGCTCGTGGGGAGAGAGCGTCGGGATCAGCGTCGGAGGGATCGAAAGCTCGTCGGCGATTGTGGCAAGCGCTCCGGCGGCGTCTTCCTCGCGCGTCGCCGCCGTCACGACCTTGCAGCCTTCCGGCAACAGACGGCCGGGCAGGCCGGGATAGCCGAAGAACGATACTGGCGCGACGGTTCCGATCAGGACCACATGATCGAAGGAAGCGAGAGCTTGCAGCGCCTGCGCGGGTTCGTAGGGCACGCGAGGCATCGTCACCCGCCCCGCCCCCGCGGCCATGCGGCGGCTGTTGCCGTCCGACATCAGCGTGGCTCCCGTTGCCATGGCGATACGAGCGGCAAGGCTGGCGGATCGCGCGTCCATAGCATCGCTGCCCAGCAGGAGCAATGTGCGGGCTCCCTTCCGCAGCGCCGACGTGGCTGCCCGGATATTTTCCGGTTGCGCCAAGGAGGGAGCGTTTGGCGCCGCCGTCGCCGGCATGGTTTCGTCCGGCAGGTCAGACCAGGCGCTGTCGGCTGGGAGAATGAGCGTCGCGACCCTGCCGAGCGCTCCGCGGCGGGTGGCCGCGATGGCCTCGGCGGCGCGCGTGCCGACGACGGACGCGCTCTCGGCACGGCCTATCCATCCGCACAACGCTCCGGCCACAGCGTCGATGTCCGTCGTCAGCGGCGCGTCGAGTCCGAGATGGGCGGAGGCGTGATCTCCGATGATGTTCAGCACCGGCGTCCCGGCGCGGCGTGCATTGTGGAGATTGGAAAAGCCGTTGGCGAGGCCGGGCCCCAAGTGCAGCAGCGTCGCCGCCGGGCGTCCGGTCATACGGCCATAGCCGTCAGCTGCTCCCGTCACCACGGTTTCCGCAAGCCCGAGTATGCAGCGCATCTCCGGCCGTCGATCGAGCGCGGCGACGAAATGCATTTCCGATGTGCCGGGATTCGAGAAACATACCTCCACCTTGTTGGCAAGCAGAGTCGAACATAGAAGGTCTGCGCCGTTCATCGGATTCTCCTTGGCAGTTCCGCTACGCCAGTCGGGCTGGGGCCGAGGCCGCCACCTGCGGCAATTGCGCGAACTCGGCGTGCCATGCGGCGAGACGCGGGCAGATCGTCTGCGCCGGGATCTGGTCGGCGAGCCGCGCGAGGACGAAGTCGAGGGCACAGAAGAGCGCGATCACGCCGACATCCATGCGGCCGTGGAGTTCGCCGGCGCGGCTTTCGAACGCGGCCAGCGTGTCCTCGATCTTGCCGCGCCAGGCCTCCAGCCAGTCGGCCCAGCGGTTCGCTTCCGGGCGAAGGCCGATCTCGTAGCGGCATTGCAGCGCCGCGTCGAGCATGGTGTCGCTCAGCGCCTGATCGCGCAGGTTTCGCCATCGTTCGGCCCCAGACCCGATCACGCTGCGTCCGCCGGCCAAGTCGTCGAGATAGTCGCAGATCACCGGGCTGTCGAACAGCGTCTCGCTATCGTCGGTAAGCAGCACTGGAATCTGCCCGGCCGGGTTCATCGCGCGGAATTCCGGATCGCGCAGCATGACGTTGCCGCGCCCCGGAACGATTGTGATCCTGTCGGAAAGGCCAAGCACTTCGGCAACGATTACCGTCTTGCGGGAAAACGGCGAGAGAGGGGAGTGATAGAGTTTCATGGTTTTCGTCCGGGCGGTTCGCATTGCGAAGGGGTTGGCTTACAATTCGGTCAGCTCGGAGCGTGCGGGAGCCGGAACTTGTCGTGGCCGCGCAGGAATTCGCGTGTCCGTTGCCGGCACGGAGACAGCAGGATGTCGCCGGGCTTGCCCTCCTCGTGGATTGCGCCCTCATGCAGGAAAAGCACGCGGTCGGCGACGTGATAGGCGAAGCCGAGCTCATGGGTGACGATCACCATTGTCACCCGTTCGCTGCTAAGCTCGCGCATCACCTCCAGGACTTCTCCCACCAGCTCCGGATCGAGTGCCGATGTCGCCTCGTCAAACAGCATCAGCGCCGGTTCCATCGCCAGCGAGCGGGCAATGGCCACACGCTGCTGCTGGCCGCCCGAAAGGCGCGACGGGTAGTCGTCCGCCTTCTCGGCTATGCCGACGCGGTGCAGCATGCGCAGAGCGAGCGCACGCGCCTCTTCCTTGCCCATGCCTTTCACCTTCATCGGCGCAACCATCACGTTGCGGGCCACGGTGAGATGGGGAAAAAGGTTGAATTGCTGGAAGACCATTCCGATCCGCGACCGCAGCCGCGTTAACTCGGCCTCGTTGTAGATCGTCGTGGTGGCGCCCTGCGGGCCTGCGATCTCGCGGCCGACGGAGCGGCCGTCGAAATAGACGCGACCCGAAGACGGCACCTCGAGAAAGTTCAAGCAGCGCAGCAGCGTGCTCTTGCCCGAACCGCTGGAGCCCAGCAGCACGACGGTTTCCCCCGTCTCTACGGCGAGATCGATCGACTTGAGTACCTCGACCGCACCGAACGACTTGCGGAGATTTTCAACGCGGAGGAGCTCTACCATGACAGGGGGCCTTTACTTCGAGGCTGCAAGGTGGCGCTCGAGCCGCTTGGCGAGAACGCTGAAGGGGATGAGGACGACGATGAAAAGCAGCGCCACCACCGTATAGGTCTCGATCGGCTGATACTCGATGTCGGAGACCAGCTTGGCGTAGTAGAGCAGATCGCCGTAGGCGACCGCCGACGCGACGGTGGTCAGCTTGGCGACCTCGATGCTGCGGTTGGTGAACGCCGGGACCATCCTTCGGAACGCCTGCGGAACGACGATGTAGCGCAATTGCTGCAAACGGTTCATTCCAAGAGCCCGTGATGCCTCGACCTGGCCGATCTCGATCGACTTGATGCCGCCTCTGAATATGTCGGAGCAATAGGCGATGTTGTAGATCGCGAAGGCAAAGCAGGCGACGAAGACCGGATTGTTGCTGATCCCGAGGAACAGCGGCGCGAAAGCCTGGAAGAAGAATAGCTGGATGAGGATCGGCGTGTTGCGCAGCAATCCGACGAATACGGTAGCGGGGTAGCGGACGAGACGCGGGGCTGAAAGCCGGGCGAGGCCCACGGGCAGGCCGAGCACGAGTCCGGCCGCCATGGCGACAGCCGTCAGCATCATGGTGTTCGCCAACCCGCGCAGGAACAGCGCGTTGTACGTCATCAGCAGGTTGAGATCGAAATACTGGCTCATGGCCGACCCTCTCGCTCGATGTTCGCCGACGATGTCATCTGTCGGAGACGGCCAGGCGCCGCTCGATATAGGCCGTCAATCCGGAGGCGCTCGAGAACAGCACGAAATAGATTGCCGCGATGACCGCGTAGGTCTCCATCGGTCGATAGGTCTGCGAGGCGATATGCGTGGCTTGATAGGTCAGTTCCTCGAATGTGATCATGGCAGCGAGGCTCGTCGCCTTCACGAGGTCGATGGTGGTGAGAAGGAAGACTGGCAGCATCCGCCGCACGGCCTGCGGAAGGATGATGCTCCACATGGTCTGGCCCGGGGTAAGGCCGAGCGCCTTTCCCGCCTCTGCCTGCCCTGGTGCGATCGAGACGATGCCGCCGCGGAACAGCTCGGCATAGTAGCCGGAGCTCTGGATGCCCAGCGCCAGAGCCGCCGCCACATAGGGGCTGATCGCGGTTCGCAGGATCGCGGGGAACGCGAAATAGAACCAGAACAGCAGGACCAGAAGCGCCGTGGAGCGCAGGATATAGACGGCCGCGGTGCCGATGAACTGCAATGACTGCAGGCGCGACAGTTGCATGACGGCGAACAACAGGCCCAGAGGAGCGGCGATGGCCAGCGAGGTCGCGGAAATCTGGAGCGTGCCCAGAAGGCCGTCCCACAGCAGATGCCTGTAACGCAGGACAGGTTCAAAGTTCCATTCGTACATCTCGCCTCGCCTGTCGCGACGATACCCCTGTCGGATGCCCTTCTATCCCATCTTATCGGGATGCCGGGACCGCCTACGCCATATTCAAGGAGCGGCCGCCCGGCCCGCGACGGCAGGCCGGGCGGGTTCGACAATCACTGGATGAAGAGAGCGTTGACCTGTTCGGCCGGAACGCCGGCTGCCGTCAGTTCTTCACGATACAGCCGACGCGTGGTGCCAGTGTCGGACATATACTGCAGCGAGGTCTCGAGGAAGTGGCGCCAGCGCTGGTCGGATTCGCGAGGAATGGTCGCCAGGATCGGCAGGTAGATGGCCGGTCCGTCGATCAGGCTCACCTTGCCGGACTTGAGCTTGGCCCTCGACAGATCGGCCGAGGCCGGGGTGACGATGGTGCCGTCGATCTGGCCGGTCTGGAAGGCGGCCAGAACTTCCGACGAGTTCTGGAACCGCTTCACCGTAGCCTTGGGTGCGAGTTCGGCAAGTACGGTTTCAAAGTTCGTGCCGACGACGAGGCCGATGGTGATGTCGGCGGTGTCGAGGTCAGCCCAGCTATCGGCCTTCACCTCGTCCTTTCCATAGAAGACATAAGCATAGCGGTACACCGGCTGATGTACGAATTCGACGGCGACGGCGCGTTGCGGGGTGCCATCGAGTCCGAAGAACAGATCGACCTGCCCGTTCTGGATCGCGGCGACGGCGCTTGCCCAGGTCAGCTCGACGATCTCGACCTCGGCACCGAGGGCCTCGGCCAGGTTCATTCCCATTCTGACGGAAATGCCGCGCCAGGTATCGTTGCCCTGCTTGAGGCCGCCGGGGGCCGTGCCAATGGGGTCCTTGTAGGAGAACGGTGCATAGGGAGCGACGCCGAGGCGCAGCACCTTGGTGTCATTCACGCGCTGCCAGATAGATTCCTGCGCTTGGGCGGCGACGGCGCCGACGAGCGTGAGCGCCATCAGCGCCCCGGCAAACATCTTACTTACAAAGCTCTTCATGTTCTCACCTCTGTTTCATCCCTTGATTGGAACGCTTCTGTGGGATCCTGACCGGATCTCTCTTGTTGCGTATAATGCATTATGTTGCGTATGGTGCATCGCTTTGTTTGCCGGGTCAAGCGGAGCCGCAGATGCCGCACCAATCCGAAATCCCCGACAATCGTCTCCATCGACGGCCCTGACGCTCACGGTTCGCGAGCGATCCGCCGCCGATCGCTCTTGCCGTAATACCGGATCACCTGACGTGTCGCGGCGGAGTCGAAAGCCCGCGCCGGCCAGAAGGCTCTCGGGAAAGGCCGGGTCGCAAAACGGCTGGTTGACTTGCTTCTGCCCAGCAACTCGTCGGCAACGATCCCGGCCAGATGCGGAGCCATCGCCATGCCGGAGAAATTATAGCCGAGGCAATAGTGGATTCCGTCATGCTTGCCGGCATGCGGGAAGTAGTCCCACGTCAACGCGCAGCGGCCGCCCCATGCGTTGGCGAGGCGGATCGCCCGGAGCTGTGGGAAAATACTCACCATGTCGGCATGGACCATCGCCGCGGTCCGGCGAAGCTGGCCGGGACGCTCGCCCGTGCGGCTCCCGAAGAGGAGCCGCGTTCCGTCGCTGGAAAGCCGCATGCTTACGGGGCGCTGGTTGCCGTCCATATAGCTCCGGTTGCCGGGCAGGAGACCTTCGAGGATCGCGGGCGACAGAGGCTCGGTCGCGATCATATAGCTGTCCATCGCGATCAGCCGGCGGCGTGCCCACGGCACGAGCCCGCCTCCATAGCCATTGGTGCAGATCACGACATCACGGGCAAGGATGACGCCCCGGTCAGTTTTCACGGCAAATCCTGCGCTCTCGCGCCGTATCGCGCGCGCCGGGCAGTTGCCGATGACGGTCGCGCCCGCCGCTTCGGCCCGGCGCAGGAACGCGCGGGTGTAAGCGCCGGCGTGGATTGTCGCATTGTCGGGCAGCATGACGCCGCCGACATAGCTTTCGGAACCGACCTCGGCACTGATCGCGGCGCGATCGAGGAAAATCGATTCCTCGCCCGCATGGGTCTTACGTGCCTCATATTCGCGCTTGAAACCTTCAAGCTGGCGATGCGTCATCGCCATCATGAGGCGACCGTTGCGTTGGAGCGAGCAATCGAGAGCCTCGGCTTCAATGCGTGCAAGGCATTCGCGCAGCACTGCACCCAGATCCGAAAAATGTGCCTTGGCGGTGTCGAGGCCATTGGCTGCCTGAAGCCCGAGGAACGAATGCTTGGTGTTTCGCCCCAGCATGCCGGCATTGCGCGAGCTTGCGCCTTCGCCTGGGCTTCCGGCCTCCAGAACCGCTACATCGCGTCCCGCGGCGGCAAGATCGTGAGCGACGGCGAGGCCCGAAAGTCCGCCCCCGACGACGACGACATCCACGCTCGGCGGCGTGACGGCCGGCAGTGCCTCCGGAAGCGGAGGAAGCGACGTCAGCCAATAGGGTCGCTCGGTGAAATCGGGAAGGAAGATGTCCTGCTGCATGATCGCATGTTCCATGCCGGTTCCATTCCCGCCGGCGAATGCCGTTCCTGTTGCCGGGAGCGAAGCCCTCGGGATGCCTCGCCCTTAATCCAGCATGCGGGCGAGCGCTGGCGCCCAGTAGTTGATGATCAGGTCCGCGCCGGCGCGGCGCAGGCTGGTCACGACCTCGAGTGCGCATTCGAGCTCATCCATCCCGGCGTATTTGGCGCCGAAATGGATCGACGCGTAGTCGCCGCTGATGCTGTAGGCTGAAACCGGCAGCTCGTAGCGCTCGGCAACCTTTGCGACGAGGTCCATATAGGGGAGGGCAGGCTTGATGTTGACCATTTCTGCGCCTTGCGCCACGTCGGCCTCGACGATGCGCAGCGCGTCCTTCCAGTTGGTCGGTTCGAGATAAAACACCTTCTTGTCGAAACCGTAGCTGGCGCCGGTGGCGGTGGTGCCGGTGCCGGCCTTGAAGAAGGCAGAGTTGTATTTCACCGACGACATCAGGAGCATGTCGTCAAGCCCTTCGGCGTCGAGCGCGGCGCGTGCGGCCGCCACACGGCCATCGACCATCGTCGAGCAGCAGAAGATGTCGACGCCGGCACGAGCCCAGGCGATCGCCGTCTTGCCGACCGACTCGAGGGTCTCCCGATCGAGAATGCGCTGCTGCGCATCCAGCACGCCGCCGATCTGGTGATCTGTGAAATACCCCATGTACGAATCGCCGATGATCGCCAGCCTGTCGCCGACGGCGTCCTTCATGCGCCGCACGGTCTCCACGATGACGCCGTTGTCGTTCCAGGCATCGCTGCCGACATCGTCGCGGTGCTTGGGGACGCCGATCAGGTAGACGGCCGGCACCCCGAGCTCGACCAGCTCGCGCGCTTTCTCCACCGCTGCCGCGATGGAATAGCGATAGGTTCCCGGCATCTGCCCGACTTCGACCGACTCGGCCAGATTCGCATCGACCGCCATCGGAAACGCCAGATTGCCACGATCGACAACCAGCTCTCGCGCAAGGATGCGGCGGGTCGCCGAAAGCTTGAAGCGACGGTTTCGGGGCAGGGAGCTGGGAGCTGTCATGTCAGGGCCTCGGTCTTGGATGCCGGTCGAACTGCGCTGGCCGGCATGCGGATCGGATTGGACGTGCGTAGTTAAGTTGCGATATATGCAACATGATGCGTTATTAGCACTAAACACGAAGGGGCTGTCAATTCGCGATCGGCGCTGGCGTGCAATTAATGCTGTGGTGAACCCGGCAGGCTCGCTGGCGTAAAAAGCCGGCCCGCCTACGCGGACCGGCCTTAACGCACAAGCCGTTGCAAGTTGGTTCAGCGCAGGGGCATGGCTTCCATGCGGGTCTTGAACCGCAGGAGCGTGTCGCGCACCAGATCCTCTGCTTCCCGCGCCTGGGCGGAGATCATGGCCACCCCGACCGCGAGATCGAGACCGGGCTCGCCGGCGACACGGACCGCGAAGGATGTCACGCCCGTCGCGATCTCGTCGCGCGAGACAGCAATCTGGTCCCTGCGGATAGTCTCAATTTCCTTTAGGAAGCCGTTGACCTCGTTCATCCCCGTCGAAGACGCATGCCGCAAGGTCGCGCGCAACTCGGCATCGGGCTTGCCGGCAAGAAGCACCTTGCCGAGCGCGCTGCGCCATGCGGGCAGGCGGGCGCCGAGGTCGAACGACAGGTTGATCGTGTTCTCCCGAAGCCGATGGCTGTGCGCGATCACCAGCGTATCTTCGTCCAGAAGCCCGATACATGCCGTGTGGCGGGTCGCTTCGGCGACCTCGCCGAGTTGCGACTGAACCCATTCGAGATGACTGAAGGTCCGTTGCGCAAACGCGCCGAGTTGAATCGCAAGCACGCCCAGACGGTATTTCGCGTTTTTGCTGTCCTGCTGCAGGAGACCGCCATTGCGCAGCGATGCCAGCAGCCGCGATGCCGAACTGCGATTCAACCCCAAGTGCTGGGCTGCTTCGGAAACCGAGATTTCCCCATCGGAGCGGATCAACAGCTTCAGGATCTCGACCACATTTAGTGCAACTTTCACGCCATATGTCCTTCGCGCCGAATGCTTCCGTCCCGCGCCGGCTCCGTGAGACGAGCCGGATTCCTGAGCGGCCAGCCTGTTGATGACCAAGCGTCGCCTGCCGACCGGCCACCTTATAGATATCGGTGATATAGGACGCCGGATGCCGAATATGCAACATGATGCCGGAGGCGCATCGTGGGCGGGTGGCGGATGAAGGCGCCGAGAGCAGGAATTCCGGCTTGACGCCATAGGCATATGCGCTACGAATACGCATCATGTTGCATATAGTGCAACATTGTGATGGCGTGCGTTCGTCCCGCTGCCGAAGGAGGAAAGAGGATGCCCAGCGGACTGTTCGCGCCGGATTTTCGTACGTCCGTCTATTGGCTCGACGTTACGCAGCCTTCTGTCGCAACGGTCTCGGTGGCGTTGCCGGAGCGGGTGGACGCGGTGGTCATCGGCTCCGGTTTGACCGGCTCGTCGGCGGCACATGAACTGGCCACGGCAGGGCGGTCCGTCGTGGTGCTGGACCGCGGCGGAATCGGCGATGGCGCCAGCTCGCGCAACGCCGGAATGCTCGGAAAAGGCAGCCGGCAATCTTATCTCCTGCTCGCGAAGGCCGCGGGCCGGGACGCCGCGAAATCCTATTTCGCCGAACTCGGCGCGATCTACGACGAGGCGGTTTCCCGGATCGAGTCCGAGGGGTTCGATTGCAGTTTCCGCCGCTCCGGCCGTTTCATCGGCGCGCTGCGTCCCGACCATCTGGAGCGCCTGATCCGCGAATATGAGGCGCGCGCCGACAATCTCGGCGAGAAGGTCGAGATCATCCGCGGCATGCCCGAAGGTATCGTCGGGTCGCAGAACTATCATGGCGGCGTTCTCTTGCGCGACGGCGCGGCAGTGAACCCCGCCGCCTACACGGCGGCGATGATCGCCCGTGCCAGCAAGGCTGGTGCGGTCTTCCTTGGTCACACGATGGCAAAAGGGGTTCGCCGTGCGGCGGGCGGCTTCGAGGTGACGACCTCGCGGGGCGTCATCCGGTGCCGAAACGTCGTGGTTGCCACCAACGGATATGGCGGCGGCGAGCTGCCGTGGGCGGCGGCGCGCCTGGTGCCGATCAATGCCTACATGATCGCCACCGACGAACTGCCACGCGACCTGATCGAAAGCGTTTGCCCTGCCAATTCGACCTATGTCGACAGCACGCGCGCCAACCGGTATTTCCAGGTGACGCCAGATGGCCGGCGGCTGGTATTCGGCGGCCGTACGGGACGCCGCCCGCCCGGCCCGCTCAGCGTCGTCGCCCGCCGTATCCATGCCGACATGGTCGATCTCTTCCCGCAACTCTCCGAGGCAAGGATCGCCCGCGTATGGGCAGGACGATGCGCCGCCTCGCTGGATTACGCGCCGCATGTCGCGGAGCATGACGGCATCCACTACGCGGTCGGCTTCAGTTTCACCGGCCTCGCTCTCGCCCCGTATCTGGGGCGGCTTGCCGGACAATGGGCGGCAACGGGTGTGCGGCCGCAGAGCGCCTTCGCCGGCGACGGCTTTCCCGCATTTCCGCCCGGAGCCCGCTTCCTGCGCGGCTTCGCTGGGCCCATCGCTACCCGTTATTTCGCCTGGGTAGATCGGCCGACACCGAAGGCACCGGCTGCGGCCTCCTGATGTTTCCGACGCGGTTTTCCGCGTCGCCGTGCAGCTGCCGTCAGTGTGGTTGGACGCAATCGCGAAATCGCGCAATGATTTCAGAAATATTGCCAGATAGGCGATGACGTGAGCCCCCTGAACTTCCTCCAGATTTGAGTAGAGTCCGTCCTTCAATCGAGGGCCGGACTCTAATTTCAGTTGGAGGAAAAACTCAGTGGCAGGTCACGGCCTGTAAACCAAATCATACAAAAGTTGCAGGTTACGTCTCGGCGACGATATGTGATGAACTCTCGGTGCGTCCTGGGACCGAGCCAGTCAGACGACGGAACGGCGGAGGAGTAGCACTTGACCGAAATCGCCTTGCTCAAGCTGTTCGTCGCGATCGCCGACACGGGC
>JBLJBS010000053.1:0-4970 GCA_047637695.1 Aquamicrobium sp.
TGGTCTTCAGGTTGGTGGTGTCGGTGCCGGTGGTCGGCTCGGTCACGCCCATCGACTGCAGGCGCAACTCGCCCGAGGCGATCTTCGGCAGGTATTCTTTCCGCTGCGCTTCCGATCCGTGCCGGATCAGCGTGTTCATGTTGTACATCTGGCCGTGGCAGGCACCCGAATTGCCGCCTGCACGGTTGATCTCCTCCATGATGACAGAGGCCTCTGAAAGGCCGAGCCCGGAGCCGCCATATTCCTCCGGGATCAGCGCCGCCATCCAGCCTTCCCTGGTCAGCGCGTCGACGAATTCCTCGGGGTAGCCGCGCGCTTGGTCGATGCGGCGGTGATACTCGGCCGGGAACTGCTCGCACAGGGCGCGCACGCCCTCGCGGATATCGGGATAGGTTTCCTTGGGATCGGCAAATGAAGTCACGGCTGAGCTGCCTGTCGGAAAGAGGTTTCAGGGTCTGGCGAAATGGGCGCGCACGGAAGGCGCATCGGCAAGGGCGGCAAGCCTTGCCTGCAACGCGGCGCTGCCGGAATTCAGCACCGGGCCGGCAAGCGCATCGAACTTGGCCGCAAGGGCGGCTGCGTCGGGGAAGGTTTCCGGCTCGCCCGATGGATCGGCGATGCGCATCTCATGAAGCGCGCCACGGGCCTGGACGGCGAGCGTCGCGCCGAACGGATGGATCAGGCCTTCCAGGCTTTCGTCACGGAACGTCTCTACCCGGTCGCACAGGGCGTCGATTTGCGTGGTGCCGAGCAGGTCGTAATCGTCCCAGCCGAAACCGCCGCGGGTGAGCGCGACAGCGGCCGCGAAAGGCATCGAAAACTGGCCGTCGACGATCGAGCGCGCGCGGCGCTTGGCGGCGGCGGGATCGCCCACCAGCGCCATGCCGTTGCGGTGCAGGCCGATGCGGATCTTCGTCACCTCATCTGGGCGAAGGCCATGGCGTTCGCGCAGGGCCAGCAGCCCGTCGACGGCGGCATGGGTGTAGCGGCAGGCAGGATAGGGTTTGACGCCGATGCGCAACGTCTCCCACACCTCTCCCAGCCCGGCAACCGCGCGGGAAAAGTCGGCGCCGTCACTATAGCCTTTGAGGAAACCATGACGGCCTTCCAGCGCCTCCGCCGCGCCGTGAAAACCTTCCGCCGCGAGGCTTGCCGCCATCAGCCCCTTCATCGCCGCCTCGCCGACCTGATAGCGCTTGTTCCAAGCTCCGTTCTCGAGAAATTGCAGCGATCCCGAGGCCTGGCTGGCGGCAATGCCGAAGGCCGACTCCATCTGCCGGGCATCGAGCTTCATCAGCCGCCCAGCTGCTGCGGCGGCGCCGAAATTGCCGGCGGTCGCGGTTGGATGGAAGCCGCGCGCGTAATGCGCGGTCGGGTCGAGCGCCATGCCGAGGCGGCAGGCGACCTCGAAGCCGATGACGATGGCCGCCAGCAGATCGGCGCCGGAAGCGTCGGTCAACTCGGCCGCGGCAAGCGCCGCCGGCACCACCGGCGCGCTCGGATGCAGCGAGGAGTCCGCATGGGTGTCGTCGAAATCGAGCGAATGGCCGAGCGTGCCGTTGAGCAGCGCGGCTGCCGCCGCGCCATAGCGGCGGTTCAGGCCGAAGACGGTGCAAGGGCCTTCGCCATCCATGCCCAGGGTCCGCAGCATCGCCAGCACGGCGGGCGTAGATTCCGACTCGGCCGCCGCGCGCACGATCGAGCCGACGAGGTCGCTCGCCAGCGCCAGCGCCTGTTGCGGAACCGCGGGCGGGATGCTCGATATCGTCGTTTCGGCAGCAAAGCGGGCGAGCGTCGCGGTGATGGCGTCGAGTCCGGCCTTCATGCTGTTCCCCCGATTTGAAGCGCCGTCTTCGTCGCAGCCTGCGGCATGCAATGCGTCCAGTCCATCTCAGCGTCCATCGCAAGAAAGCCGGCGCGCGAGCTTCCGGCAGGCATGGGATCGGCATTCCGGCTGGTTATCGGCATGGCGGTTTCCATTGATCCGCCCACCATCTTCTATCCCGGCCATAATGAGAAATAGAGTTTAGCTTAGGCATCGATATAAAAATACGATGACCCACCCGGCACCCAGGCTTCGGCCTATATGCGTTCGTTATGGCAGATGCAGGAAGGTGTTATTTGAAGTGATGGGCCGGTTGGCGGATGATCCGCCCGAAACGAGTTGGTGAAACGGGCTGGCAACGCCTGTGCCTGCCGTGATGAGCAGCGGAAAAGTCGGGATCAGCACAGTGGAATGCAGGGATCTGGAAGGCATCCTCGTCGTGTCGGTGGAGCAGGCCGTCGCCGCGCCATACCTTTCTTCGCGTCTGGCCGAGGCGGGTGCCCGCGTCATCAAGATCGAGCGCCCGGAAGGCGATTTCGCGCGCGGTTACGACCAGCTGGTCAAGGGTGAGAGCGCCTATTTCGTCTGGCTGAACCGGGGCAAGGAATCGGTCTGCCTCGATCTCCGCGACGATGCCGCCCGCGCCACGCTCGCCGCGATGATCGCGCGCGCCGACGTGTTCATCCAGAACCTCGCGCCCGGCGCCATCGACCGTCTCGGCTTTTCGCCGGAAGAACTGCGCGCCCGGCATCCGCGCCTTATCACCGTTTCGATTTCCGGCTATGGCGACGACGGCCCCTACAGCCATCTCAAGGCCTACGACCTTCTCGTGCAGGGCGAAAGCGGGCTTTCCGCCATCACCGGCACGCCCGAAGGCATGGCGCGGGTCGGCGTCTCCGTCTGCGACATCGCAGCCGGAATGACGGCGCAACAGGCGGTTCTGCAGGCGCTGTTCGCCCGCGAGCGCAACGGCAAGGGCAGGCACATCGCCGTCTCGCTGTTCCATGCGCTTGCCGACTGGATGAACGTGCCCTATCTCCAGTTCTTCTATGGCGGCAAGGAACCGGTTCGAAACGGTCTCAGCCACCCGACGATCGCGCCATACGGCGCCTATGCCGGGGACGACGGGCGCGCGGTGCTGTTCGCCATCCAGAACGAGCGGGAATGGCTGCAATTCTGTGAAGAGGTGCTGCATCGTCCCGAGCTCTCGGCAGACCCCTTGTTCGACGGCAACAGCCGCCGCGTCGCCAACCGCGCACGGCTCGACGAGCTGATCGCGGCAGCCTTCCTGCCGCTGACCCGTGACGACATCGTCGCCCGGCTCGAGGCGGCGCGCATCGCCTATGGCCGCATTTCCTCGATCGACGACCTCTCCCGTCATCCTCAGAACCGCTATGTGGAGGTGGGCACGCCAGCCGGGCCGGTTCGGATGATGGGTCCCGGCGCCCTTCATGACGGCGCGGCCATTCAGCCGGGCCCGGTGCCGGCACTCGGCCAGCATACGCAGGCCGTGCTCGCCGAGTTCGCCCCCGACCGCAGCTGAGCCGGCGTCGCGCCATCCGGCGGTTGCCGGCCCTGGCATAGGCCTATAATCTGTGCGTATAGCTTCACGCCACAGAATAGAACACCTGTATGGACATCAGGCAGCTTCGCTACTTCGTCGCCATTGCCGAGCAAGGTTCCTTCTCCCGCGCCGCCACCCAGCTCAACATCGCTCAGCCGGCGCTCTCGCTCCATGTCCGCAACATGGAGGCCGATCTCGGGGTGCGGCTGCTGCACCGCAGCCCGAAGGGTGTGGAGCCGACGGAGGCCGGGGCAATCCTGCTGCGAAACGCCCGCATCATTCTCGGCCAGCTCGCCATTACCGAGGAAGAGGTTCGCGGTCATGAGAACGATCCGGCCGGCGAGGTGCGGCTTGGCCTGCCCGGTACCGTCAGCGAGGTGCTTTCGGTGCCGCTGATTACCGCCACGCACCAGAGATACCCCAGAATCAAGATATGCATTGCCGAGGCGATGAGCGGTTTCGTGCTCGAATGGATGCGCGAAGCCCGCATCGACCTCGCCATCCTTTATCGCGACGTCAGTGACCACGGCATCGACACGGTGCGCCTGATCGGGGAAGAGTTGTTCCTGTTCGGTCCAGGCGGCGATGCCGGTCAATCCGGTTTGCCGCCGCCGGGACACGAGGTCGGCTTTGCCCAGGTGGCCCGGCTGCCGCTGATCCTCCCCGGCCCCAGCCACGGTCTGCGCGAACTCCTCACCCGACAAGCGACGACGATAGACATCGAGTTGAATACGGTCATCGACATCGATTCCTACGGCAACATCAAGGAACTGGTGCGTGACGGATTCGGCTATTCCATCCTTCCCGCCAATGCCATCGCTCGCGAAGTGCAGGCGGGCGAGTTGCGGCGATGGCGGATCACCGACCCTGCGATCCGCCGCTCGATCCATCTCGCCTATCCCGCCGACCGGCCGATGACCAGTGCCGCCGCCGCCATAAGATCGCTCGCTTGCGAAGTGCTGCGCGATCTCGCCCGCACCGGCCGTTGGGTCGGCGCGGAGCTGTACGACGCCGATATCCCCGCTCTCCGGGACCATCCGCGCCGATCGGAAATGGTCGCGGTCCCGCCGCCCCACGAGTGAGACGACCTCCCCCTCGATCATCGAGACGGGTGGCTTGCTTTTTGGTGCAAATTCGAACTCGAAGGGTTCGCAAGGGCGACTGCCCGTCGGCCGGACAGTCCGCCCCATCGGAGCGGTGAGCGCAGCGAACTCGCGTGAGATAGTAAAATGGTGCCCAAGGGCAGCACATAACTTCGATATCACGGCACATCATATAGGTTCGCTAGAAATCGTGCCTTCTCTTCAACCATTGATATTAAAGGAAAATATCGTCTCTTGTTTGATCATCGATTGTCATCCGATCTCGTTTCATCTAAATGTTGTGGGTGGACTGAAAGGGGGGCCGAAAAAAATGGCAAGAGGCAAGGACAGGCTGTCGGCGGTGCAGGTGCGGCAAGCTCCTGCTGGTAAGTATGCCGATGGTGGCGGGCTGTGGCTGGTCAAGAGCGACCGCGATACGGGCAAGTGTGTTGATTTCCGCCGAGAACTGACCCGGGATTGGGCGGTTTTTCCATTGAGA
>JBLJBS010000054.1:0-6645 GCA_047637695.1 Aquamicrobium sp.
AACTGAACGGGTCGGTCAGGCCCGGCCAGGCGATGCGCTCGCCGCTGCGCGACAGCAACTCGGCGAGCGCGAGGATCAGCACCAGCGCCCGCGATTCCTTCGACACGTTGCCGAGTCGCGATTTGTAGAGCATCGAGGCCGATGGGTCGGCCCATAGCCAGACGGTGTGCGCTGCTTCCCATTCCAGGTCGCGGACATAGGTCTGATCGTCGCGGGCCGAGCGCCGCCAGTCGATCCGCGCCATGGTCTCGCCTTCGAGATAGGGACGGAACTGCCAGAAATTCTCACCAGTGCCGCGCCGGCGTCGCCCATGCCAGCCGGCGATGACGGTGTTGGTGATGCGTCTTGCCTCGACCAGAAGATCGGGCACCAGCGAGGCGCGCAGCCGCGCCCGCGCAATGGCATTGCGCGGAGAAACGGCAGTGGCGGCCTCGCCGAGACGTGCCATCAGCCGGCTGCCTTGACGAGCTGGGCGATGACGTCGCGCACGCTGACGCCTTCGGCGCGGGCGGCGAAGGTCAGCGCCATGCGGTGCTGCAGCACCGGTTCGGCCAGTGCGCGGACATCGTCGACCGATGGCGCGAGCCGTCCGTCGTAAAGCGCACGCGCACGGGCGCAAAGCATCAGCGACTGGCCGGCGCGTGGGCCTGGGCCCCAGGAAATGTGGCGCTCGGCCTCCTTGCCGCCCTGTCCGGGCCGCGCCGAACGAACCAGAGCAAGGATCGCCTCGACCACGCTTTCGGGCACCGGCATGCGGCGGACGAGAAGCTGGATTTCACGCAGCCGTTCGGCCGAAAGCACGTTCTGCGCCTTGGCCTCGTCGGTGCCCGTCGTTTCCAGCAGGATGCGCCGCTCCGCCTCAAGTTCGGGATAGAGCACGTCAACCTGCATCAGGAAGCGGTCGAGCTGCGCTTCGGGCAGGGGATAGGTGCCTTCCTGCTCCAGCGGGTTCTGGGTGGCCAGCACATGGAACGGCGCCGGCAGGTCGTGGCGATGGCCGGCGACGGTGACGTGATATTCCTGCATCGACTGCAAAAGCGCCGACTGGGTGCGCGGGCTGGCTCGGTTGATCTCGTCGGCCATCAGCAACTGGGCGAAGATCGGCCCGCGAATGAAGCGGAAGGAGCGTTTCCCGGTTGCGTCCTGCTCCATCACCTCAGAACCGATGATGTCGGACGGCATCAGGTCGGGCGTGAACTGGATGCGGCGGCCGTCGAGACCGAGCACGACGCCCAGCGTCTCGACCAGCTTGGTCTTGGCGAGGCCGGGCACGCCGACCAGCAGCGCATGACCGCCCGAAAGAAGCGCGACCAGCGTGCGTTCGACGACATTTTCCTGACCGAAGATAACCTGTCCGACGGCCGCGCGTACCTTGCCGATGTCGGCCAGCGCCCGCTCGGCCTGTTCGATCATCTGGCGTTCGTCGATGGCCGGTTCCCGGACGATTGCGCTCATGGCCGTCCCGCTCCCTTTAGTGGTGTGGCGGGTTCGGTCTGCGACCCGTCTCTGTTGCGACTCGGGCATCGCGTCTGGCGGTGCGCGTCGATCGAGCTTAAAACACGCTGCAAGGCTGACAAGCCGAACAACAGTGACTATTTCGTGACGATGAACACAACCACGGACAAAAGCAAACCGACGATGAAAGAGGCTGTGGACGCCGCCGGGCTCCAGGCGCTGGTTGCGCGCGCGGCGCGCGCCGGCAAGGGCGCGGCCCCGGTCGAGAAATGGAATCCGCCCTTCTGCGGCGACCTCGACATGGAAATCCGCCGGGACGGCAGCTGGTTTTATCTCGGCACCCCGATCGGCCGCGCCGCGCTCGTGCAACTTTTCTCCACCGTGCTGCGCAAGGACGAGGACGGTCGCACCTATCTCGTCACTCCGGTCGAAAAGGTTGGCATCCGCGTCGAGGACGCGCCTTTCATTGCCGTCGAGATCGATGCGTCGATGCGGAGCGGCGAACAGGTGCTGACCTTCCGCACCAATGTCGGCGACGTGGTCGAAGCCGGCCCCACCAATCCGCTGCGTTTCGCGGTCGAGGCTGAAACCGGCGGGCTCAAGCCCTATCTTCTGGTCAGGGGGCGGCTTGAGGCGCTGGTCAATCGCGCCGTAACCTATGAGTTGGTGGCGCTGGGCGAGGAGATCGACCTCCACGGCGAACGGATGTTCGCCGTGCGGTCCAACGGTGAAATCTTCCCGATCATGCCAGCCGACCGGCTCGAAGAACTGAGTGCCTGACGATGATGCGCAACGGCCTTGCCACCCCTTTCACCGCCGAGGATTTTCGCCTGCGCGCGGCCGGCGAGAAAGCGCCGTTCGTGGATGACGACTATGGCGATCATCGCCTGAACCCCGACATGCGCGACATGATCGTGCGCGAAGGCCTGCGCGATGCGGCGGTGCTCATTCCCGTCGTCGACCGTCGCGACGGTGCCAGCGTCATCCTGACCAAGCGAACGGAAAAGCTGCGCTCGCATTCGGGGCAGATCTCGTTTCCGGGCGGACGCCTCGATCCGACCGACCCGACGCCCGAATATGCCGCTCTACGCGAGACCGAGGAAGAGATCGGCATTTCCCCGAACTACATCGAGGTGGTCGGGCGGATGCCGGATTACGTTTCCGGTTCCGGTTTTCGCATCGCGCCGATCCTGTCGGTGGTTCGCCCGGACTTCCACCTCTCGATCAACCCCGACGAGGTCGACGACGCCTTCGAGGTGCCGCTGGCTTTTCTGATGGACCCGGCCAACCATACCCGCGACAGTCGGGTCTGGCAGGACAGGGAACGCTATTTCTACACGATGCCGTTCGGCGAGCGCTACATCTGGGGCGTCACGGCCGGCATCATCCGCACGCTTTACGAAAGGCTTTATGCGTGAGCGCGGCTTCTCTGGCTGACCGCGCCGAATGGCTGGACAACAGCGACTTGCAACGTCTTCTTGAAGCGCTTTCTTATGATGGCGAGGAAGCACGGATTGCCGGCGGCGCGGTGCGCAACGCCCTGCTGGGCTACGAAGTCAGCGACATCGACATCGCGACGACGACATTGCCGGACGAGACCGAGCGCCGGGCACGGTCTGCCGGTTTCCGGACGGTGCCGACCGGCAAGGAACACGGGACCATCACGGTTGTTGCAGACGGGACTTCCTACGAAGTGACCACCCTGCGCGCCGATGTCGAGACCGATGGCCGTCATGCCCGCGTCGTGTTCGGGCGGGACTGGAAGGCGGACGCCGAGCGGCGCGACTTCACCGTCAACGCGCTCTATGCCACGGCGGCGGGCGAGGTGATCGATCTCGTCGGCGGGCTCGCCGATCTGGAAGGCAGGACGCTGCGCTTCATCGGCGACCCCGAAGCGCGAATCCGCGAGGACTATCTGCGCATCCTGCGCTTCTTCCGCTTCTTTGCCTGGTATGGCGCGGGCCGGCCGGATGCTGCCGGGCTGCGCGCCTGTGCGCGATTGAAGGAGGAAATCTTACGGCTGTCGGCCGAGCGGGTGTGGGCGGAGGTGAAAAAGCTGCTCGCCGCGCCGGACCCGTCGCGGGCATTGCTGTGGATGCGCCAGACGGGCGTGCTGACGGCGGTGCTTCCCGAGAGCGAGAAATGGGGCATTGACGCGGTTCATGGCCTGGTTTCGGCGGAGAGCGATCTCGGCTGGAGCCACGACCCGTTGCTGCGCCTCGCAGCCATCGTGCCGCCGGATGCCACGCGGATGGCAGCGATGGCCGAGCGGCTGAAGATGTCGAAGGCGGAAGCCCTGCGCCTGTCGGCATGGGCGATGACGGAACCGGTCGCGCATTCGGCGAGCGATGCCGCACTTGCCAGACTTGCCTATGCCGGCGACAGGCAGGCGTTGCAGGATCGGCTGAGGCTCAGTCTCGCCTCGGCGCGGGTCCGGGCTTCCCATGAGGCGGGCGCCCTTGCCGAGGCGGGCGGGTATCTGCGGCTGCTGCGCTTCCTCGATGGGTGGGAGAAGCCGGTATTTCCCGTCAAGGGCGGGGATCTCGTTTCGCTCGGCATGATGGCGGGCCCGGAAATGGGCGCGGCTCTGGCGAAGCTCGAGGCCGAATGGGTCGAAGGCGGCTTTCGCGAAGACCGCGACACGCTTCTTTTGCGCGCCGCGGCCCTGTTGCGGGACGCCTGAATCAGGCGGCGTTACGCTTGGTTTCGATGCGCGATCGAATGGCCTCGACCATGGTTTCGCGGATCAGGGTCTCGCCATGGGTCTCGCGCATGTGCTCCACGGCACGGCGCATCACTTCCGCTTCCTCGGGGTGGCGGGTGTGCCAGTGACAGCCCGGCACCAGCGATCCACAGTGGAATTCCTTCATGGTGATCCTCCTTTCAACGTCTTCTTGTTGTGGGGAGGAAGGATAACACGAAAATGACCGTTTCGGTTGCAAATGCCGCTCACGAAGCGCGGGTATTCGGGAAAAGCCTTGCCATACAAGGCGTTGTCACGGCCATTTCACTTCCGGGGGCATGCTCGACAGGATCGAATCGACGTTGCCGCCGGTCTTGAGGCCGAAGATGGTGCCGCGATCGTAGAGCAGGTTGAACTCGACATAGCGGCCGCGTCGGATGAGTTGTTCCTCGCGGTCGGCCTCGGTCCAGTTGTCGTTGAAATTCTTGCGCACGATGTGGTTGTAGACGATCAGGAAGGTGCGGCCGACATCCTGCGTGAAGCGGAAATCGGCGTCCCAGCCGCCTTTCTCCGGCGGGCTTTTCAGCCAGTCGTAGAAGATGCCGCCGACGCCGCGCGGCTCGTTCCGGTGCGGCAGGAAGAAATAGTCGTCGCACCACGCCTTGAAGCGGTCATGGTCGGCGACGCCGCCATGCTTGTCGCAGACGAACTTCATCGACTTGTGGAAGGCGAGGGCATCGGCGTCCTCCTGCACCCGCCGGCGCTCGAGCACCGGCGTCAGGTCCGCTCCGCCGCCGAACCATTGCCGCGTCGTCACCACCATGCGGGTGTTCATGTGAACGGCGGGGACGTTTGGGTTCACCGGATGCGCGATCAGCGAGATACCTGAGGCCCAGAAGCGCGGGTCTTCGTCCGCGCCGGGAATTTGCTTGCGGAAATCCGGCGAGAACTCGCCATGGACGGTCGAGACGTGGACGCCGACCTTTTCGAACACGCGGCCCGACATCATCGACATCACGCCGCCGCCTCCCGCTCCGCCGTCGCGCTGCCATGGCGTGCGCTCGAAGCGGCCGGGCGACCAGCTCGACTGCGGCCCGGAAAGATCGTCCTCGATCTTCTCGAAAGCGTCGCAGATCCTGTCGCGCAGTTCCTCGAACCAGGCTTGCGCGGCTGCCTTTTTCTCCTCGATCCCGTCCGGCAGGCCGGCCGGTATGTCTGGACGCTCCATGAACGCTCTCCCTCGGCGCGCCCGCCGTGTCGGCGGCTGGCGGCGGAAATGACTCGCAAATGCTGCCGCCGATCCCTAATCTGTTGCCCGGAAGGGTCAAGGCATTTCCAAAGACGCTGTAAAGGGCATTTCCGGGGAGACCGAGTTTGCGCGTTCCCGCAAGGCCACCGCTCGACAGCCTGAAACGAACGCTCGACAGGGCGCGCGCGGCGGGCAGCCACAAGGACCGCGACGGCTTCGTGCGCGAGACATTCGCCCTGCCGCGCACCGCCGCCCGGGCCAAGGCGCGCGAATGGTTCGATCGTTGGCCCCGCCAGGCCTACTGGACGGAAATCGAAAGCTGGCGCGAGCGACCCGACGACGTCATCGAGTTCACGATGCGCCGGCTGATGACCGCCGACTGAGCACTGCCGCCTGTTGCGCGCCGGCAACGGGAAAATTCAATCCATAAAACGTGATCGCCGATGGCATGGAATTTTCCGTCTCTGCGGTCTAAGGAGAACGTCTTGTCAACCGAATCTCAGGAGGCGTCGATGGATCATCGGCTCGGCTTTGCCACCATGCGCCTGCGCAGCGGGCTTCTCGCCTGACGGCGGTTTCGGTCAGACCACCTTCCCGACAGTCCTAAGTTCTGGTCTCGATTCTGCCGGAAGTCCCTTCCGTCCTCCCGAGGAATCGCGCCATGACTGACGCCGCCGCCAACAAGGGCGTTTTCGCCTGCTGTGAAGTTTCCAGTTCCGCCATGCCGGTCCGGCATTCTCCCGCCGCACCGCCGCAGCCATGTCGATGCCGCTGCGCCTGAGGCGTGGCAGTCGTGCCCGGTTGCGGGCGAAGACCTGATTATCGCCCGGGATCGGGCACTCATATAAAGAAGACCTGTCATGTATCGCTGGTTCGAATCCCTTCTCAACCCTTTCCCGCCGGAAGAGCCGGTGGAGCCGCCGCGCACGCTCGTCGCCTTCTGTCTGCACTATACGCGCGGATCGTGGCCGCTGATCGTCGTGTCGGCGATCCTGACCTCGCTGATCGCCATCACCGAGGTGTGGATGTTCGGCTTTCTCGGCAACATCGTCGACTGGCTGACAGCCCAGTCGCGCGAGACCTTCGTTCAGACCGAGGGCTGGAAGCTTGCCGGCATGGCGTTCATCGTGCTGGTCTTTCTGCCGGGCATCGTGCTTTTCAACTCGTTGCTGAACCACCAGACCCTGTTCGCCAACTATCCGATGCGCATCCGCTGGCAGGTGCACCGCTACCTGCTCAAGCAGTCGATGACCTTCTA
>JBLJBS010000055.1:0-5399 GCA_047637695.1 Aquamicrobium sp.
CTTCTCAATGGAAAAACCGCCCAATCCCGGGTCAGTTCTCGGCGGAAATCAACAACCAGCTATCCTGGCGAGCACGAGGCGATCATCGACCGCCCCTTGTGGGACAAGGTGCATGCGATCCTGCAGGAAAGCCCACGTCTGCGTGCCTCGAACACGCGCGCGCAGACACCGGCACTGCTGAAAGGACTGATCTTCACCGACACCGGCACCGCGATGACGCCGACCGCAACGAAGAAGGGCAGCAAGCTCTACCGCTACTACACCTCGATGGATCTGATCCGCAGCCGCATGATCGACGCGGCTGGACCCCAGCGGCTTCCTGCCGGCATGGTCGAGGATGCCGTCGTAGGCGAAATCCGACGCATGATCGCAACGCCCGAGGTCCGGGCGCGGGTGCTCGCCGCCCTGCAAGCCGACATGCCGGGCGTCGACGACAAGGCAGTCATCGCCGCTCTTGGCGAGTTCGATGCTTTGTGGGCGTCGCTGTTTCCGGCCGAACAGGCGCGCATCGTCCAGCTTCTGGTGGCGCGCGTCACGGTTGGCACGGCGGGGCTTGCTGTTGACCTACGCCATGACGGCATCGGCTCGCTGGCCCGCCAGATGATGGCGCCGCAGGCGGGAAGGAGCGCGGCATGACGGACAATACCATCCGCGTGGTGATCCCGCTGGCCGTGCGTCGGAAGAACGGGCGCCCGAAGATTCTACCGCCGGCCGACCATGGGCACATCGAGGCACGAATGCAGGACGCGCATGTGCTACGCGCAATCGCCCGTGCATGGAACTGGCGGCGCAGGCTCGAGCGCGGTGAAGCTTCGACCATCACCGATATCGCCAGCGCCGAAAGGGTCACCGATCGTTTTGTCAGCCGCATGATACGACTGGCTTATCTTGCGCCGGACGTGCTGGAGAAGCTGCTCATTCACCGTATCCAGCCGGCATTGTCGCTCAACGATCTAATAGCCGTCGCAGAACGGCCGTGGGCGGAGCAGATGGAGGCCGTGTTCGGCGCGTCATTAGGTTCTCTGCCGTTGAGCCGCCGCAGCTGATCGCCGCTTGGCGCACTTGTTGGTTGGCCTCCTGGGACTATTCCGCACCCAAGTCGGACAGCCTCGGCATGTCAGCCTGCTTCCTACCCTTAATGCCTCTGCGATCAGCAGAGCAAGCTCCCTAGCGGCTGGATACCGGAGATACGCTGATCGCATCCCCATGCCCATCCATCATCCCAAGGTCGGATCGGTGAAGCTGGCTTGCACTTCACTCAATAGGTGATGCTAGTCAGAACCACGTAAAGGATCGTGGCGGCCAAGCCACCGACCATCAGTATCAGGAACCAGAGGGACGGTTCCGTTCTTATTCGATCAAGATATCGCATCGGATGCTGCCTTTTCGAGTAGAGCACATGTACCTCAGATCAGCCGGTTGTCCTCGGCCTTCTGGCGGGCGCGGCGACGTGTGCCGTCGGTGTCCGCCTTCCGGTGACGTTCGGCAGCCGCCTTGCGGATCTGCTCGAAACGATTGTCTTCGACCTGCGGGGCTATCGGCTACATATCTATCTTCTTGACAAACGAAATCATTGCTGACGTTCCTTCCTGGGGCGGGTGGAAACGCCCTGGCGCCTGCCTGAGCGCTTTAAGCGGGGTATTATGCGCCAAGTCCGGTGACACAGCCCTGGACTCCAAGCCGGTCGGCAGTCGTCTGGCCCGGCATCGTTGCCCAGCCACCGGCTTCGACGAACTGCCGTTTCTTGTAGCTGTCGGATATAGCCTTGAACTCGGCAAGTTTCGCGGCCGCATCCGGCGCTGCGTTGAACCGTTCAACGCATATGGCGGACGCCAGTTCGCTACGCGCCGTGTCGCCAGCGGTCACGGCCATCTTCTGTGACGTGCCACCGGTGACCCAGCCGCCCCAACTGAACCCGACCACGATCGTTGCTATCGCCGCGGCAATGCAGGCCCAGACCAGCATGGTCTTTGAAGGTTGGTAGTTCTCCCAACGGCGGGAGAGAGACGGTTTCGTCGTGCTTTGCGTAGCCATGGAAATCTTCCTTCCAGATTGTAGCGAGGACTGCTTTGTCCGGCCGCGCCGGCCGAACGGTTCAGGCACTGCTCTCAGTATCCCATTCCACCCATGCCGCCGTTGCCGGCCGCCGGCGTGGAATCTTTCGCGGGAATGTCGGCGATCATCGCCTCGGCGGTGATCAGAAGCGAAGCGATCGAGCCGGCATCCTGCAGGGCGGTCCGCACGACCTTGGCGGGATCGACGATGCCGGCCGTGATCATGTCGACATAGGTTTCGGTCTGGGCATCAAAGCCCTGGTCGGGGTCCTTGCTGTCGGTGAGCTTGCCGACCACGATCGAGCCTTCGACGCCTGCATTCTCGGCGATCTGCCTGACCGGTGCCTCGAGCGCCCGCCGCACGATCGAAATGCCTGCGGTGATATCAGCATTGTCACCTGTCAGAGTAACCAGCACAGCCCTGGCACGCAGCAACGCCACGCCGCCGCCCGGCACGATGCCTTCCTCGACAGCCGCGCGGGTGGCGTTCAGCGCGTCGTCTATGCGGTCCTTCTTCTCTTTGACCTCGGTCTCAGTCACGCCACCAACACGGATGACAGCGACGCCGCCGGCGAGTTTGGCCAGCCGCTCCTGCAGCTTCTCCTTGTCGTAGTCGGAAGTCGTTTCCTCGATCTGCGCCTTGATCTGGCTGATGCGCGCCGCGATGCTTGGCTTGTCGCCAGAGCCGTCGATGATCGTCGTGGTGTCCTTCTCGATCACGATGCGCTTGGCACGGCCGAGCATGTCGAGCGTGACGTTTTCTAGCTTGATGCCAAGATCGTCGGAGATCATCTGGCCGGCAGTCAGCACGGCGATGTCCTCGAGCATGGCCTTGCGACGGTCGCCGAAGCCGGGAGCCTTGACGGCCGCTACCTTAAGGCCACCACGCAGCTTGTTGACGACCAGCGTGACGAGCGCCTCGCCCTCGACGTCTTCGGAGATAATCAGCAGCGGCTTTCCGCTTTGCACCACTGCTTCCAGTACGGGCAGCATGGCCTGCAGATTACCGAGCTTCTTCTCATGAATGAGGATGTAAGGGTCATCCAGTTCCACGCGCATCTTTTCGGCGTTGGTGACGAAGTATGGAGAGAGGTAGCCGCGATCGAACCGCATGCCTTCGACCACGTCGAGCTCGGTTTCGGCGGTCCTGGCTTCCTCGACGGTGATCACACCCTCGTTGCCGACCTTGTCCATCGCTCTGGCGATCATCTCGCCCACCGTCGCGTCGCCGTTAGCCGCGATCGTGCCGACTTGGGCGACCTCTGCCGACGACTTGACCTTCTTGGCGCGAGCCTGGATTTCCCTGACGACGGCAGCGACACCGAGATCGATGCCGCGCTTCAGGTCCATCGGGTTCATGCCGGCAGCGACCAGCTTGGCACCCTCGCGCAGGATGGAAGCGGCGAGAACCGTCGCGGTGGTGGTTCCGTCGCCGGCGAGGTCGTTGGTTTTCGAGGCCACCTCGCGCACCATCTGCGCGCCCATGTTCTCGAACTTGTCGGAAAGCTCGATCTCCTTGGCGACGGTCACACCATCCTTGGTGATGCGCGGCGCGCCATAGGCTTTGTCGATGACGACGTTGCGGCCCTTCGGCCCGAGCGTCACCTTGACGGCGTTGTTCAGCAGCTCGACGCCGCGCAGCATGCGGTCGCGGGCGTCATTAGAGAATCTGATTTCCTTGGCAGACATGATGTCGGGTCCAGTTCGGTTGTGAGGATCACAGGATCGGAAGCTGGCCGCTCAGGCACTTTTCCTGCTCGCAGCTTCGGTCTTCTCAACGATTCCCATGATGTCACTCTCCTTCATGATCAGAAGGTCTTCGTGATCGATCCTGACCTCGGTCCCGGACCATTTGCTGAACAGGATGAGATCGCCCGGCTTGACGTCGAGCGGGATCAGCTTGCCGCTTTCGTCGCGGGAACCTGGGCCGACGGCGATGACCTCGCCTTCCTGAGGTTTTTCTTTCGCGGTGTCGGGAATGATGATCCCGCCTTTGGATTTGAGATCGCCTTCCGCACGTCGAATGACGACGCGGTCATGTAGAGGCCGGAATTTCATGTGGTTCTTTCTGAGGCCGGCGCATAGGGCGGCCCCCTCAGATACATAACCCCGTTGGCACTCGAATGATAGGAGTGCCAAATGTATTTCTTTGAAAAGGCGCAACTGGGGAAAATTTATGTCGCTTCTATCGATGCGATATTTGTTGTTTTCAATACGTATTTTCTGATTTTTCAATGCGATTTATTTTTATGGAAGAGACATTATTCAATTCCAGATAAAATAATATCGACCCGCTCCTTGCTTACCGGGTAGGGACAGCCCATATATAAAACTCGTTGATTTGGCCGACTTGGCTTTTTGCGGTGTCAGAGACCCGCCATTCACCACCGAATTCTCGATAGCGAATGCATCAAGCGCCGACCCGGCGCGCATATCGCTCTGTTCGAACCTTGGAATGAACGCGCCGCTGACCACGGATGTACTGGCAGCACGGAAATTCGTTCCGGTTCGAACGGGAATGATGCAGGAGGCGCGTTTGCGTGCTCCTGCGGAGGTATCGACCATGACAACGCGCACCACACAAACCATCGTCCGGTTCTCCGCACCCTTCATGCTGCCCGGCTTCGACGCCGCACAGCCCGCCGGCGAATATCGCGTGGACCAGGATGAGGAACTGCTGGAGGTATCCTCCCGCCTTGCCTGGAGACGTGTAGGCGCCTTCATCCACCTGCCCGCCATCGGCATTGATGGCCACACACATCAGATGGCGCCGATCGATCCCGCCGATCTCGACGCCGCTCTCGAAAAGGATCACCAACAATCATGATATCGACCAACCCAATCCGACGCACAATCCGTCCCGCCCGCCACGAGGCTCCTGCTCATCTCTTCGCGATCGGACAGGCTGTCCGGCTCAAGGGCGGTTTCATGAGACCAGCTTTGCCCGCCGATATCTACCACATAACCGGCAGACTGCCGGCACGGGGAGATTCACTGCAATATCGCATCCGCAACGACGACGAACGCCATGAGCGAGTGACGACGCAGGACAGCCTCGAGCCGGTCGACATGTCGCAATCCGGTAATGGCGCAACCCTCATCGAAAGGACGTTCGGACATGGCTAAAGGCCAGAAACGAAGCAATCGCGAGATCAGAAAGCCGAAGCAGGAGAAGGCTCCGCCAAAGCCTGAAAGCACCTTCGGCAACCAGATCAAGGTCGCTCCAAATGCCAACGCGTCACAAGGTAAAGGCAAGCGCTGAGGGAGTGCTGCTCCGGCTGAAAGAGCAATGGGCGCCATGAAAGTTGTCATCGAGTTTTACCGCACGCGGGAGACAGATGACGC
>JBLJBS010000056.1:0-15585 GCA_047637695.1 Aquamicrobium sp.
CCGGGCTGACGCTGGCGGCCAACGGCACCCTGTCCGGCACCCCGAGCGCGGTCGGGGCCGCCAGCTTCACCATCACCGCCACCGACACGGTGACGCCGGCCAACACCGGCGCGGCCGCCTATACGCTCCAGATCAACGCGGCCCCGGTGACGCTGACGCTGACGCCGGCCGCCGGCGCGCTGCCGGCGGGCGAGGTCGGCACCTCCTATTCGCAGGGCTTCACCGCCGCGGGCGGCAGCGGAACCTACAGCTACGCGATGACGGCCGGCGCGCCGCCGCCCGGGCTGACGCTGGCGGCCAACGGCACCCTGTCCGGCACCCCGAGCGCGGTCGGGGCCGCCAGCTTCACCATCACCGCCACCGACACGGTGACGCCGGCCAACACCGGCGCGGCCGCCTATACGCTCCAGATCGACGCCGCCCCGGTGACGCTGACGCCGGCAGACGGCACTGCGCTGACAGCCGGAACGGTCGGCGTGAGCTATAGTGAAACCGCGATCTCTGCATCAGGCGGCGTCGGTGCGATCACCTTCACCGCCATCGGATTGCCAGCCGGTCTCGCCATGAATCCGGCAACCGGCGATATCGCCGGCACGCCCGCCGCGGACGGAAACTTCACCGTCACCGTGACAGCGACGGCGGCGACATCCGGCACGGCCTCTGCCAGCTACACCGTCGCCATCGCTGCCGCTCCGCCGGTTCTGACCTCGGTGTCGCCGGCCCAGGGGCCCGACGCCGGCGGCACCGGCATCATTTTAACCGGCAATCACCTGACGGGCGCGACCGGCCTGACCATCGGTGGCGTGGCAGCCACCGGCATCACGGTCGTCAGCGCCACCCAGATTGCCGCGGTCACCCCTGCACATCCGGCCGGCACGACCGACATTACGGTGACGACGCCGGCAGGAACGGCGACGCTGCCGGCGGCCTTCACCTATATCGCTCCGACTTTCACCTTCTTCCCTGCCTCGGGCGCGCTCCCGGGAGGAACCGCCGGTCTCGAATATGTCCAGGCCGTTTCCGTGACAGGCGGCTCGGCACCCTACCGCTTCTCCGCTGCCGGGTTGCCGGAAGGCATGAGCATCGACCCGGGGACGGGCACCATCCGCGGCTTGCCGACGACCCCCGGCGCGCACACCATTGTCGTCACGGTGCGCGATAGCGCGGGGTTGAGCGGCTCCGTGACCTACAGCCTGTCGCTCGGCGGCGTCTACCGCCCCGACCCGACGCAGGACGCCGAAGTGATCGGCCTCGTCAGAGCCCAGGCACAGGCGGCGCAACGCTTCGCCACCACGCAGATCGGTACTTTCAACGACCGCCTCGAGCGGCTGCACAACGACCGGCGTCGGGATGCAAGCTCCCTGAATGTTCGCCTCGGGGTGACGCAGGGTGCCGACAGCGGCCGCCCCCTTGGCTACGCCGGACAAGCGCCGGCCGGCGATACGGCCGGGCGGGTGATGGGCCTGCCGCAAGCCGGATCGGAGACCGGAGCCGGCAGCGCTCCCCAGCCGATCGATGCCCGCTTCGGCGACACCGCCTTCTGGGCCGGCGGCTTCGTCAATTTCGGCACCAGCGATCGCGGCGCCATCGATCTCGACCACACCCTCGTCGGCGTCAGCGGCGGCGTCGATCATCGGTTCACACCGGATTTCGTGGCCGGCTTCGGCCTTGGCTATGGCCGTGACAAGACAGATATCGGCTCCAATGGCACGACCAGCACCGGACAGGCCTTCAGTGCCGCGATTTATGGCAGCTATCATCCGAGGCCATTCTATCTCGACGGCCTTCTCGGAGCGAGCCGCCTCGGTTTCGACAGCACGCGCCATGTGACGACGACCGGCGACTTCGCCACCGGCAGCAGGGATGGCACGCAGATATTCGGTTCGCTATCAGCCGGCTATGAACACCGGCAGGATGGTTTGCTGTTTTCCCCTTACGGACGGATCGAAGCCGCCTTCACCCGGCTCGATAGCTTTACCGAAACGGGAGCCGGGCCATACAGCCTGACGTTCGGCAGTCAGACATTCGACATGCTGGCAGGTGTCGTGGGTGTGCGCGCCGAATACGCGATCCCGATGGATTGGGGCGTTCTCAACACGCGCGGTCGGCTTGAATACACCCATGACTTCGCCGGCTCCAGCCAGGCCACCATGGGCTATGCCGATCTCGGAACCTTGCCCTATCCCTTCGAACTCGATGAGTACATGCGAGACTATCTGACGGTCGGTCTGGGTCTTGACGCCAGGCTCGACACCGGCATGACGCTGAGCTTCGACTATCGAACCGCCTTCGGCTTCGATGGCGATGCGCAGAGCCATACCATCGGCATCCGGGTTGGCGGCACCTTCTGATCCGCCAGTTTAATTCTCCACGATCCGGCCGCAGCGCAACGCCGCGATCAGGGTCAGCGTCTGCAGGCTCGAAAGGATGCCGGCATAACGCAAGGCCTAGAGCATTTTGCAGTCAGGCGGAATCGCCTGACGTCGCATAAATGCGGCAAAAACAACCGATAGAGCGGCAGCCCGGATTTATCCGGGCGTCCGCCGCTCTATTTGGGCAAACGGCTCGGTCAGCGGCAGACGTTCGTGTCAAGGTTTGAGTTTCAGATTTTGTCTGATGCATCGGAGATTGACTCGATTGCTCGGCATCATTAATTACCGTCCAGTTGGTTTTTAATGGTGACGAAATGGCCAGACCCCGCGTGATCGAGCAGGACGACATTCTGGACGCGGCCGAAAACGTGGTGCTGCGCGATAGCGCGGCGCGGCTGACGCTGGATGCGGTCGCGATTGAGGCGGGGATCAGCAAGGCCCGCGTGATCTATGATTTCAAGACGAAGCAGGCGCTGATCAAGGCGGTTGTCGAACGGCGCGTCGTTGAGGAAGAAGCGAAGATCCAGACGGCGAGCAAAGCTGCACAACCGGGGCCGAACCGGCACATGAAGGCGCGCATCCAGGCCGCGCGTGACAGCCGCGCGGACCGCGCGCAAGCGTCGGTGGCGATCCATCTCTGCGCGGCTCTCGCCCAGGACGATGACCTTCTGCACGCCGTGCAGCAATCGCATCTGAAGCAGATCGAGGCGGCGATCGCGGATTCGGACGATCCCCGCCGCGCTCGCCTCGCCTTCTTTGCCCTGGAGGGAGTCCGGTTCCTGGAGATGCTGGACATCCTGCAATGGCCCAAAGGTGACCGCAGCGAAATCCTTCGCGACATTGAAGCCATGCTGGACGGGCCCGCACTCAAGCCTGTCCAGAACATTGTCGAGCCGCCCGGACCTAAACCGGCCCCCGGGGCTCTATCCACGCCATAGCGCCTTTCTGTCCATAATCTTTTCAAATATTTCCCGTCCTTCCGGACCACAGTCGAACGGAATCTCGTGATGATTCATTACCGTCACCCGATCAGGCTTGGCGCCTTCCTCGTTTCCATTCTGGCGCTGAGTGCCTGCAGCGAATCCCAGAGCGAAGCACCGGCCGCGCCGGCAATGCCTCCGGCACAGGTGAAGGTGGTCGGGGTCAAGGCCGAGCCCTTGCCAATCACCAACGAGCTGCCGGGACGCGTGGCGGCGACGCGCGTTGCGGAAGTGCGCCCGCGGGTGGCCGGCATCGTGGTCGAGCGCGTATTCCAGCAGGGCAGCTTCGTCGAAAAGGGCGATGTGCTCTACCGGATCGACGACGCCTCGTTTCAGGTTCAGGTCCAGAGCGCGGAAGCCACCTTGCGCCGGGCCAATGCCGCGCGGCTTCAGGCAAGGCAGCTTGCCGACCGCCAGCAGGAATTGCGCGAGCGCAACATCGCCAGCCCGCAGCAGATGGACAACGCCATCGCAGCGCTTGAGCAGGCCGATGCAGACGTAGCGGCAGCGGAAGCCGGCCTTGCCGCCGCCCAGCTCAATCTGGATTATGCGCAGGTGCGCGCGCCCATCGCCGGGCGCATCGGCAGCGCGCTGATCACCGAAGGCGCGCTGGTCAGCAGCGCGGAAAACCTCGCCACGATCCAGCAGCTCGACCCGGTCTATGTCGACTTCACCCAATCATCCATCGAAATGATGCGACTGCGCCGGGCGCTGGAGCAGGGATTGCTGGAATCTTCCGGGCCCGATCAGGCCAGCGTCCAGCTCCTTCTCGACGATGGCAGCGCCTACGAGCAGTCGGGCACGCTGCTTTTTTCCGAATCCACAGTCGACCCGACAACCGGGCAGGTGACGATGCGGGCCGAAGTGCCCAACCCCAAGGGCGATCTGCTTCCGGGCCTTTATGTGCGGGTGCGCGTGGAACAGGCCATCGAGCGCAGCGCGCTGGCGGTTCCGCAGCAGGCGATCCAGCGCGACGCCGGCGGCCGTTCGCAGGTCTATGTCGTTACCGGCGAGAACATTCCCGAGTTGCGGCCAGTGAGAGTGGGACGCGAGATAGGCAACCGCATCACCATCCTCGAAGGGTTGAGCGAAGGCGAGCAGGTGGTGGTGGAAGGGTTCCAGAAGATCCGGTCCGGCGCGCCGGTCTCTCCGCAGCAATGGCAGGTCGAGACGACCCCCGCCGATGACGACACCGCAACGGCCGGCTGAAGGGGGCAGCGATGTCGCAGTTTTTCATCGGGCGTCCTATTTTCGCATGGGTTATCGCCATCTTCATCATGCTGGCGGGGCTGATCGCGCTGCCAAACCTGCCGGTCGCGCAATATCCGAATGTCGCGCCGCCGCAGATTACGATTTACACCACCTATCCGGGTGCAGCGCCTGAGGACATCTATCAGAGCGTGACGCGGCCAATCGAGCAGGAGCTGAACAGCGTCGAGGGCCTGATCTATTTCGAATCGACCTCCGACACGTCGGGGCTGGTGTCGATTACCGCCACCTTCGAGCCGGGGACGGATTCCAGTCAGGCCAGCGTCGACGTGCAGAACGCCATCCGTCGCGTCGAGGCGCGGCTGCCGCAGGTGGTGGCGCAGCAGGGCGTCTATATCCAGCAATCCGGCAGCAGCTTCCTGATGATGGTGGGGTTGATTTCCAGCGACGGCTCGCTGGACGCCGTGGCGCTTGGCGACTATCTCAACCGCAACGTGCTCGGCGAATTGCAGCGCATCGACGGCGTCGGCCGGGCGCAGGTCTTCGCCTCGCAGCGCGCCATGCGCATCTGGGTCGATCCCGACAAGATGCTGGGCCTGAGCCTGTCGACCGACGACGTCACCAACGCCATCCGCGCCCAGAACGCACAGGTCGCGGCCGGGCGCATCGGGGCGCTGCCCAATGCCAGCGACCAGCAGACCACCGCCACCCTGCTGGTGCGCGGCCAGCTCGTATCGCCGGAAGAGTTCGGCCAGATCATCCTGCGCGCCAATCCCGACGGCTCGTCGGTGCGGCTCTCAGATGTCGCGCGCATCGAGGTCGGCGCGGAAAGCTACAATTTCGCCACAAGGCTCAATGGCAAACCGGGCGCCGGCATCGGCATCCAGCTGTCGTCGTCGGGCAACGCCATGGCGACGGCGACGGCGGTGCGCGAAAAGATGGAGGAGCTTGCCCGCTTCTTCCCCGCCGGCATCGAATATGTCATCCCCTACGACACCTCGCCCTTCGTGGCGCTGTCGATCGAGAAGGTTTTCCACACGCTGATCGAGGCGCTGCTTCTCGTCTTCGCGGTAATGTTCCTGTTCCTGCAGAAATTCCGCTATACGGTGATCCCGACGCTGGTCGTGCCGGTGGCGCTGCTTGGAACCTGCGCGGTCATGTTCGCGACGGGCTTTTCGATTAACGTGCTGACCATGTTCGCCATGGTGCTGGCAATCGGCATTCTGGTCGACGACGCCATCGTCGTGGTCGAGAATGTCGAGCGCATCATGACCGAAGAGGGGCTCGGCCCCGTCGTGGCCACCCGCAAGGCGATGACGCAGATTTCCGGCGCCATCATCGGCATCACCCTGGTCCTGACCGCCGTCTTCGTGCCGATGGCGTTCTTTCCGGGCGCGGTCGGCGTCATCTATCAGCAGTTCAGCCTGACCATGGTCGTTTCGATCCTGTTCTCCGGCTTCCTCGCCTTGACGCTGACGCCCGCCCTTTGCGCGACCTTCCTCAAGCCGATTACCAACGGGCATGAGGAGCGGAAGGGCTTCTTCGGCTGGTTCAACCGCGGCTTCGACCGCATCACGTCCGGTTACGGGCGAAGCGTCGGCGGCATCGTCAAGCGGGCCGGCCGGTTCATGGTCATCTATCTGGCGCTGCTGGTCGGGCTGGGCTGGATGTTCATGCAGTTGCCGTCGTCCTTCCTGCCGAACGAGGATCAGGGCTTCGTGCTCGTCGACATGCAGACGCCGCCGGAAGCGAGCGCCAACCGCACCGAGGCGGTGCTGGACGAGGTCAGCGCGATCTTCGCCGCCGAGCCGATGGTCGACCAGAGCGCCTTCATCCGCGGCTTCAGCTTTTCGGGCGCGGGCGACAATGCGGCGCTCGCCTTCATCACCCTGAAGGACTGGAGCGAGCGCGATGAAAACAACTCCGCGACGGCGATCGCCAACCGGGCGAACGGCGTCCTGTTCGGCCTGAGCGATGCCGTGGCGTTTGCGCTTTCGCCGCCGCCCATCGCCGGACTGGGCACCTCCAACGGCTTCACCTTCCGCCTGCAGGACCGCGGCAGCGTCGGTCAGGACGCGCTGGCGGCGGCCGGCGCGCAACTGATGCAGGCCGCTTCGCTGAGCCCTGTGCTCACCGGCATGCGCGTCGAGGGCATGCCCGACGCCGCACAGGTCAACCTGATCATCGATCGCGAGAAGGCGAACACGTTCGGCGTTTCCTTCGCCGCCATCAATGCGACGATTTCGGCCAATCTCGGCTCCGCCTATATGAACGACTTTCCCAATGCCGGGCGCATGCAGCGGGTAACGGTGCAGGCCGATCAGCAGCACAGGATGCAAACCGACGACCTGCTGAAGCTGACGGTGCGCAACTCTCAGGGCGGGATGGTGCCGTTGTCCGCCTTTTCCTCCATCGACTGGAAAAAGGGCGCGGCGCAGATCGTCGGCTATAATGGCTATCCGTCGGTGCGCATCGCCGGCATGGCGGCTCCCGGCTATTCCTCGGGTGCGGCCATCGCCGAGATGGAACGCCTCGCCGCGGAGTTGCCGCAAGGCTTCGGCTATGAATGGACCGGGCAGTCGCTGCAGGAAATCCAGTCGGGCTCGCAGGCGCCGGCGCTGGTGGGGCTGACCATATTGTTCGTCTTCCTGCTTCTGGCCGCGCTTTATGAAAGCTGGTCGATCCCGCTGGCGGTGATGCTGGTCGTGCCGCTTGGCGTCATCGGATCGGTCATCGCCGTCACCTGGGCAGGCATGCCCAACGACGTCTACTTCAAGGTCGGCCTGATCACGATCATCGGGCTGTCGGCGAAGAACGCGATCCTGATCATCGAATTCGCCAAGGATCTGCGCGCCGAAGGCATGCCGCTTTTCGAAGCGACGGTCGAGGCCGCCAAGCTGCGGTTCCGCCCGATCCTGATGACGTCGCTGGCCTTCACCCTCGGCGTCACGCCGCTGGCGGTGGCGACGGGCGCGAGCGCGGCCAGCCAGAACGCCATCGGCATCGGCGTCCTCGGCGGGATGATCTCGGCGACCGTTCTGGCGGTGTTCCTGGTCCCGGCCTTCTTCGTTTTCGTGACCAGATGGCTGGGGCGGGCCAAGGACGCCCCGGTTGAAAAGGCAGGCCCGCAGCCTGCGCCCGCCGAATAGGCACGGGGGGCGACATGAGCGAAGCTTCGCGCAGCGATCTCCGGGACGCCCGGTTCCCCACGCCGGTTTCCCCTTCGCAATGCCGCCGCGAGGAGTTGCTGCAGGCCGCCCTTGGCGTGGCCGTGCAAAGCGGTTTCGGGCGCATCACCATGGATGCGGTGGCGCAGCGCGCCGGGATCAGCAAGGGCGGACTGCTCTATCATTTCCACAGCAAAGCCCGGCTGATCGAGGCTCTGCTGGCGCGGTATTGCGTTGCAGGGGCCGATGGCGACGAGAAGCTCTCCGGCATTACGCACGGCATCGGCGCGGCCGCCGTCTCGCTTCTCGTCGCCGCATCGGACGACCCGGCAATTCTGGACCGCTTCATAAAGGGCGGACGGCAGGCTCCGAACGCGGAGAATCGGTGGGCGCTGTTCAGCAATTGCCTGCAAACGCATCTGCGGAGTTCGAGAAGCCGCCCGTGACTGTGATAATGACAACACCGTCCGTTTGAAGAGGATTGCACCATTGCCGACAGCATTGCGAGATATCGCGGTCTTCCTTGACGCCTCCCCCGCCGGCGTGAAAATCGGGCGGCAGGCGGCGGAACTCGCCCGCCGTTTCGATGCCCATCTCATCGGTGTTTATGGCGTGTCGCGCGCCAATGACACCAACCGCTTCGCCGGCTTCGCGCGCGGCGCGGCGGCGATGAGCCAGGTCACCGCCAGCCGTCGCAACGAGGAAGAACGGAAGATCCTTGCCGCCGGCCATCGCTTCGCCGACCTGACGCGCGAGTATGGCATCAGCTCGGAGTTCCGCATCGTCTGGCGCGAGGGGCTGGACGACGATTCCGTCCTGCGCGCCCTGCAATGCGACCTGATCGTCTCGACCCACCCCCGGCCGGACGACCTGCCGGCAAGCTGGTCGGCGGAGCGGCTGCTGCTTCAGACCGGCACGCCGGTACTGCTGATCCCGGCTACATGGGAGGGAGAGGCGATCGGCGATCATGTCGTCATTGCGTGGAACCGCAGCCGCGAGTCGCGGCGCGCTGTCGGCGACGCCATGCCGTTCATCCGCAGCGCCGGCCGGACGACGATTCTGACCGTGGATGCGGCCCGCGATGCCGAACATTTCGGTGAAGAGCCCGGCCTGAACCTGCGCCATCATCTTTCGCGACACGAGGTGCAGGCGGATGTCGTCAGCATCGACGCGCAAGGCGCGTCGGTCGCCGACACGATCGCTTCCTGGCTTGCCGAACATGGCGGCGACCTGCTCATCTTCGGAGCCTACAGCCGTTCGCGCGCCAGCGAATTGCTGTTCGGCGGCACGACCCGCTCGCTGCTGGCAAGCGCCGTCGCGCCGATGCTAGTCTCGCGGTGAGAAGCAAGCCCACGGCAGCCACTTTCCGCTGATCCGCATTCTCGGTGGAGGGGTCCTCGTTTGCTACGCCAGCGCGGTCACAGCAAGCCCAGACGCGGAAGCGCCGCCGCCGCGGAACCAATTCATCCAGCTGGACGTTGACCGCATCGGCGCGACGTGAGCGGTTGTTCGCGTCGACGTCCGGTTTCAGAGCTTCACTGTTCGTCGGCCTGACCTGATTGTAAGCTCGGTCTAGGGCCTGTTTCGGCTTGTTAAACGAGGGATGGATTCCGGTGTCGATTCAACAATTTGCACAGAAAGACTTTCAGGCTGCGGTCGTACGCCAGAAGGGCGGCCCGTTCGTCATCGAGACGGCCAGCATCGCGCCGCCGCGTCATGACGAGGTTCTGGTTCGCGTGGTCGCCACCGGCATGTGCCATACCGACATGGTGGCCCGCGACCAGATCTATCCCGTACCGCAGCCCATCGTTCTGGGCGATGAGGGCGCAGGCGTCGTCGAGGCGGTCGGCGAGAACGTGACGAAGGTCGAAAAGGGCGATCATGTCGTCCTTTCCTTCCATTCCTGTGGAACCTGCCGGCCGTGCCAGGAAGGTCATCCTGCCTATTGCGAGAATTTCAACGATTATAATTTCGCGGGCTCGCGGCCGGAGGACGGTTCGCATGCCTTGTGCGGGTACGACCACAAGCCGCTCAACGACCGCTTTTTCGGCCAGTCATCCTTCGGCGCCTACGCCGTCGCCAATCAGCGCAATGTGGTGAAGGTGCGCAAGGATGCGCCGCTGGAACTGCTTGGGCCCCTGGGCTGCGGCATCCAGACCGGCGCAGGCACCGTCCTCAACGCGCTCAAGGTCGAGCCCGGCTCGAGCTTCGCCGCCTTCGGCGCGGGCGCGGTCGGGCTGTCCGCCGTCATGGCGGCGGCGGCAACGGGCGCAACCACCATCTTCGCCATCGATGTCGTGCCCTCGCGGCTGGAACTGGCGCTTGAACTTGGCGCGACCCACATCGTCGACAGCGGCAAGGACGATCCCGTGGAGGCGATCCGCAAGGTTACCGGCAAGGGCGTCGACTTTGCCATGGATTCGACCGGCATCCCGGCGGTAATCCGCAATGCGGTGCTGGCCCTGCGCCCGATGGGCTCGGCCGCGATCGTCGGTGCGTCGAAGCCGGGTGCGCTTCTCGACCTCGATGCCAACGACCTGATGCAAAGCGTCAAGAGCATTCGCGGCGTCGTGGAAGGCGACAGCGTCCCCGATATATTCATTCCCAAGCTCATCGATCTTTATCTTGCCGGCCGCTTCCCGTTCGACAGGCTGGTCAAATTCTACTCCCTCGACCGGATCAATGAGGCCGCTGCCGACAGCGAAAAGGGAGGAACGCTGAAGCCGGTCATCCGCATCGGCGAAGTGTGACATCAAGGAGCCAGGAGAGGTCATCGATTCCTATGTGGAAGTAATGATCTTCTATGCGGCCGGATTATCGCCAGTTCTGAATGAGGGCATATTGCCTCTCGAACACAGCACGGCGCGTTCGTTCCTGCTGCGAACCGTCTCTTTCACAAAGAAGGGCTATTCCTATGAGCACGCTGCAAACCAAACTGGGACAGGTCATCACCAAGGACTATCGTGGCGTGACCATCCACACCTACAAGGCCCCGGAGGAGGGACTCTACGTCACCTCCCAGATCGTGGAGACGGATGACGGGCTCGTCGTCTTCGACGCCGTCTTCCACATCAAGCATGCCGAAGACCTCGCCGATTACATCGCCGGGCTTGGCAAGAAGGTGAACCGGATCGTGCTGTCGCACATTCATCCCGATCACTGGTCGGGCCTGAGCGTGCTGCATGCGCGATTCCCCGACGCGCCGATCTATGCACTGCCTGAGATCACCGCCTATGTCCGTGAAAACGGCCAAGCGATCCTTGATGCCCGCAACGCGGCGTTCGGACCAGTCGTCGCCAAGACCCCGACGCTGCCGAACCATGATCTTGCGGTCGGTGAAGCAACGATTGGCGGTGTGCGGTTCGAATTCGAGCGTCAGCCTGACGGCGAATCCGACTGGCAGACCATCGTGCGGCTGCCCGATGCCGGCGTGGCGATGGTCTTCGACCTTGTGTTCCCGGCCGAACATCACCTGTTCACCGTCGCCAACCATTTCGATCACTGGATCGAAATTCTTCAGGCGCTCAAGGGCGAGGCCGCGAAGGGCTATGACACGCTCATGGTCGGCCATGGCGACCCTGTCGGCTTCGACGTCATCGACGGCAATATTTCCTATCTGCGCAAGGCAAAGGAAATCCACGCGGCCAGCGACAGCGCTGAGAGCTATGCCGAGACGCTGAAGGGAACCTATCCGAACTACTATGGCGGCGGCTGGGTCGATTTCTCCAGCCTCCTGCTCTACGGCATCATCAACCCGTAGGAAGGCACGTCGCTTCAAGCACTCGGTCGCGGAGCCGCCATCCTGCTCCGCGACTGTTTTGTTTGGGAACTGCCAGGCCGGCTCGGCAGGGATCGACCGTCTCCACCTCACTCCCGCAGCTTGCGGATGCCCGCCAACAATCCTTCACGGGAAATCTCGCCCATATGGACGGACTGGAGCCGTCCGTCGCTGCCGACGAAGAAAGTCGCCGGCAGGCCCGGCGCGCCGTAGTGCCGCCCGAATTCGCCGAGGCCGTCGAGCACCACATGGTCCAGCTCGAGGTTTTCGCTGTCCAGAAAACGCGCCACGATATCCGCGCCTTCGCCCTGATTGACGAAGATCAGCCGCGCCTCGTCGGTGTTTGCAGCGACATCGGCCATCATCGGCATCTCGCGCCGGCAGGGCGGGCACCAGCTTGCCCACAGATTGATGACGAGCGGCTCGCCTTCAAGCCTGGCGGGCTGGAAGGGTTCGCCGGCCAGCGTGCGGAACGTCTCTCCCGAAGGCAGCGGCGTGGCCGGCGCGCCGCCCGCAAGTTGCAGGACGAAGAAGGCGACATAGGCGGAAATCGCTACCGGCAGCGCGGCCCACAGGGCAAGGCGCCATTCGCGCCGGAAGCGGATGAGCGTATAGGCCAGCGCCAGCGCGATGCCGGCCGCGATCATGAAGCCGCCCTGCCAGATATAGAGGACACGCAAAGGCTCGGCGAGAAAGTTTCCGCTGTGCTGGATGACATGGCCGGCCCGAGCGCCGACGATGAAGGCGATGGTCGCGCCCCATGCCCAGCCCGAAAATCGCCGATCTACCTTTCTGGCGAGGATTTCGCTCAGGAGCAGGAAGGCGGCGATGGCCAGGATGGCGGCGAAGCGGTCGGGCGCGAAGACCAGCGGCCCGATGGCGACGGCGTTCATGTCAACGCCGCGCCAGTTCAAGCGAGGCTTTCAGCGTCTCGACCGTCGCATCGCCGATCAGGCGGGAACCGCTCGCTTCCTTCGCGTGGCGATCGAAGAAGATCATGGTCGGCGGACCGACGACGGCCAGATCGCGCATCATGTCCCGATTGGCCCGATCGAGCGTCGTCAGGTCGATCCTGATGCGCCGGAAGCTGTCCAGCCCGGCGATGATTTCAGCATTCGGGAAGAGGTTGCGCTCGATGGATTTGCAGATGACGCACCAGTCGGCGGTGAAGTAGACGAAGGTCGGCTGTCCGTCCGCGGCGGAGACCGCGTGCATGAGTTCCGGCATCGATCCGGCTTCGACGAAGGTCGTTTGCGCTTCGACAGTTCGGCTTTGCGAGCCGCCGATGCCGAAATGGGTGAGCGGGCGCAGCGGATCGCTGCCGCCCGATGCCGCGCCGATGGCGAGGATCACGCCGGCGAGCGAAAGCGTCAGCCCGGCCGCCTTGCGCAAGCGCGGCCCGGCCCCAGCTTCCTGTGTCATCCGGTCGGCGACGCCGATGAAGACGGCGGCGGTCAGCAGGAGTACGGCCCAAAGCGCAAGGGTGGCTTGCGGCGGGAGAATCCGGTCCATCATCCAGATGGCCGTGCCAAGGAAGACGAAGCCGAAGACATACTTGACCTGCACCATCCACGCGCCGGCGCGCGGCAGGGCGCGGCTGCCGACGGTGCCGAAGGCGATCAGCGGGATGCCCTGGCCGAGGCCCAGCGCGAACAGCGCGGCAGCACCCAGATATGCGTCGCCGGTCTGGGCGATGTAGAGAAGGGCGGCGGCAAGCGGCGCGGTGACGCAAGGGCCGACGATCAGCGCCGAAAGGAAGCCCATGCCGGCCGCTCCGCCGACCGAGCCGCGCGGGCCGGCGGACACACCTGCCATGCGGCTGACCCAGGCACTGGGCAGTTGCAGCTCGAAGAGGCCGAACATGGAGGCCGCCAGAACGACGAACAGGGCCGAGACCGCGCCGACCGCATAAGGCGATTGCAGCACCATTTGCAGGTTCTGCCCCGACCAGGCCGCGACGATGCCGAGCAGCCCGAAAGCCGCCGCCATCGCCAGCACATAGGCGGAGGACAGCACGAAGCCGCGCCGCGCCGTCAGCGCCTCGCCCTCGCGCGCAAGTGTGGCGCTGAGGATCGGATACATCGGCAACACGCATGGCGTGAAGGCGAGAAGCAGGCCGAAGGCGAGGAAACTGGCGACGACCCAAAGCGCGCCGCCGCTGGCCAGCAGCGCGCCGACCATGCCGCCGTTCCGCGCCTCGTCGGCAAGGGTGAAGCCGCCCGCTTCCGTTCCGGAAACCGGTGCGGGAGCGGCAATGCCGAACCCGACGACGGGCTCGGAGAGTTGCAATGTCGCTTTGTCCAGCGACACCGTCATCGGCGGATAGCAGATCGAATCCTTCTTGCAGCCTTGATAGGTGATGGCGACAATGTCAGGCGCGCCGGCCGCCAGATGCGCGACCGCTTGCGCGTAATAAACTTCGGACTGGCCGAAATTGGCGTCGTCCTCAACCGTGCCGGGTTCGGTGTGAAGCGCAACCGCTTCCCCCGTTGCGAAATCCCTCGCTTCGAGATGATCGCGATAGAGATAATAGCCGTCCTCGATCTGCCAGCGAAGCTCGACCGCGCTGTCCGCCGCGCGCTCCACCGAGAAGCGGAAAGCCTCTTCGGCTGGCAGGAGATCGTCCTGCTGCGCGGCGGCGGCAAGCGGCCACAGGGCAAGGACGAGGCTTGCGGCAAGGCGAAGGGCGTTCAGAAGGCGCATGGTGTCTCCCGGGATATTCTCGTCATAGGGCGCGTCAGGAGGCTTCGCGCGCGTCCTTGACGACCTGCCGGAACCCCGCCTCGTCGAGCGCCGAGGCGACGAGGAACGGGCCGATCAGGAAGACGGGCGTGCCTTGCAGGCCAAGCCCCTCCGCCTGCGCGTTGTTGCGTTTGAGCAGGGTGGTGATTTCCCCGTCGTGCCGGTTGGCGTCGGCTTCGAGCCGCGCCATGTCGAACCCGGCGCTCGCCAGCCCCTGCCGCATCCGGTCTTCCGAAACACGGGAGCCGTCGATGCGCATCAGTGCGGCGTAGGCATCCTGATAGCGATCCTGATATCTGGCGGCGAGGGCAAGCTTCGCGCCAAATACCGACGATTGGGCAAGGATCGGCCAGTCCTTGTAGACGTGGCGGATGTTGCCGTCGGAAGCGAGCACCGCGTTCAGCGGCCCCACCGTGCGCTTGCAGAACGGACAGTTGTAATCGAAGAACGAGACGATCGTCAGGTCGCCCTTGGCATTGCCGCCGACTGGCGCATCCGGATCGTTGAGGATCATTTCTGCTGAAAGATCGTCGGCGCGGACACGTGTGGCGCAACCCGCGCCGATCAGCGCCGTCAGGCCGATCAGCGCCGTTCGCCGGTTCAGTGTGGCCGGGGAGGGGAGAACCCCGGTCGTGCAGTCGCGCCAGTCATTCATGGCCAGGCTCCAGTATTTCAATCGTCGCCGATCTCACCGGACGACCTTAAGGCAAACTTAAGGGCGTGATCGCCCTGCACCTTCACGGGCTGGAGGCAGCCGACGGCGGCAGCGCTTCCTTCACGGCCCATGCGAAGCCGGGGCGAACCGAGCTGCGATGGTCCTTGTCGGGGATGATCGTCGAATCCAGGCGCAGGCCGCCATAGAAGCGGCCGCCAAGGCGGGAGGCGAACGCCTCCATGCCGGCCACCATGTCGCGCGTATTGCCCTTGCGGGCGGGATCGTAGCGGGAGGTTTCCAGCCCTCCGACGTAGAGAAGCACCGTCGCATCGAGGCGCTCGTTCTTTTTCGCGTAGGCGTCCTCGAAACCGTCGATGGCCCGGTCCGCGAACCAGAAGGACGGGCTGCCCAGAAGATAGGTCTGGAACAGATCTGGTTGCGTCAGCAGGATGTGGCTGCCCAGCAGCCCGCCATAGGAATGACCCCAGAACAGGCGGCGTTTGGCGTCGGCCCGATAATGGCCGTCGATGTGGGGAAGGACAACGGTGCGCAGATAGGTCTGGTAGGCTTCCGCGCCGCCATAGATCCTGTTGGCCGGCCCCTGCGCGACCGGCGTATAGTCGCGGCTGCGGCTGTTCTCCAGATCCTCTCCGGCTGCATAGGACAGGCCGACGACGATCGG
>JBLJBS010000057.1:0-11484 GCA_047637695.1 Aquamicrobium sp.
GCTGATCATGATCGACGCCTTCCGCCGCTCGTCGGCGCGGCGCATCACGGCGGTCATCCCCTATTTCGGCTATGCAAGGCAGGATCGCCGCGCCTCGGGCCGCACGCCGATCTCCGCCAAGCTGGTTTCCAACCTCATCACCCAGGCCGGCGCCGACCGCGTGCTGACGCTCGACCTCCATGCCGGCCAGATCCAAGGCTTCTTCGACATCCCGACCGACAATCTGTTCGCGGTTCCGGTGCTGGCGCGCGACGTCAAGCGCAATTACGTCCTGCCCAACGTGATGGTGGTTTCGCCGGATGTCGGCGGCGTGGTGCGCGCCCGCGCCCTTGCCAAGCGGCTGGATGCGCTGCTCGCCATCGTCGACAAGCGCCGCGAGAAGCCGGGCGAGTCGGAAGTGATGAACATCATCGGCGACGTCCGCGGCAAGGATTGCATCCTGATCGACGACATCGTCGATTCCGGCGGCACGCTGTGCAACGCCGCCGATGCGCTGCTTGCCAACGGCGCCACCAGCGTCACCGCCTACATCACCCATGGCGTCCTTTCGGGCGGCGCGGTGACGCGGATCACCTCCTCGAAGCTGAAGGAGCTGGTCATCACCGATTCGATCCAGCCGACCTCGGCTGTCGAGGCCGCGCCAAACATCCGCGTCATCTCCATCGCCGATCTGATCGGCGAGGCGATCTCGCGCACGGCAAGCGAGCAATCGGTCTCCAGCCTGTTCGACTGAACGGTCGCATCCCCGCGCTTTCCGGGCATCTGCCGGCAGGAATTGTGCATGGAACCCAGCTGGGACCATGCGCAAAGTGTCCGGTGCACCTTGAAATCCCCGCAGCGGCGATCGACATTGCGCGGATGGAAAACCGCAAGGCGCGCGACGCCGCACCGCAATGGAAACGAGACGTGGACGGGCAGGCAGTCGTGAACGGCCCCGGCATGATCGATCCTTTCGGGCGCTCGATCAGCTATCTGCGCGTTTCGGTAACGGATCGCTGCGATTTCCGCTGCACCTATTGCATGGCGGAGAACATGGCCTTCCTGCCGAAAAAGGATCTCCTGAGCCTCGAGGAACTGGACCGGCTGTGCGCGGTCTTCATCGAAAAGGGTGTTCGCAAGCTCCGGCTGACCGGCGGCGAGCCGCTGGTGCGCAAGAACGTCATGCATTTCGTGCGCCAGCTTTCGCGGCACATCGACAGCGGTGCGCTTGATGAGCTGACGCTGACGACCAACGGTTCGCAGCTTGCCCGCTTCGCGCAGGAACTGGCCGATTGCGGTGTGCGCCGCATCAACGTGTCGCTCGACACGCTCGACCCGCAGAAGTTCCGCGCCGTCACCCGCTGGGGCGACCTCGACAAGGTGCTGGCCGGCCTCGACGCCGCCCGGGCGGCCGGATTGAAGATCAAGCTGAACGCCGTCGCCCTCAAGGACTTCAACGAGGGCGAGTTGCCGGACATGCTGCGCTGGGCGCATGGTCACGGCATGGATCTGACGGTGATCGAAACCATGCCCATGGGCGAGATCGACGCCGACCGCACCGACCAGTATCTGCCGCTTTCCATCCTGCGGACGCAGCTCGAACGGCAGTTTACACTGACCGACATCGGCTACCGCACCGGCGGGCCGGCGCGTTATGTCCATGTTGCCGAAACCGGCGGACGCCTCGGCTTCATCACCCCGATGACCCACAATTTCTGCGAAAGCTGCAATCGCGTCCGGCTGACCTGCACCGGCATCCTCTATATGTGCCTTGGCCAGGAAGACGCGGCCGATCTGCGCTCGGCCCTGCGTTCCTCGGAAGGCAACGACAATCTCGCGCGTGCCATCGAGGCGGCGATCGCGCGCAAGCCTAAGGGCCATGACTTCGTCATCGATCGCGCCACCCGCCGCCCCTCTGTCGCGCGCCATATGAGCGTCACCGGCGGCTGAGCCGTTTCACGCCCTCTCGCCCTCGGGCGGGTCCGGCTCCATGGCCTCATGATTCGAGCCCGCTGACCGTTGCGCGCAAACGCGCTCCGGCCTAGAGAAACGCTGGACACCGAGCAACCAGCGGACAGGCCAGTGCCCAATTCCTCCAATCTGCGTGCTGCGCTGTTCATGGTCATCGCCATGGCAGGCTTCACCCTCAACGACGCCATCACCAAGCATGTCATCGAAACGCTTGGGGTTGGCCAGGTCATGCTGGTCCGCGGGTTTTTCGCCACCTGCCTTGTCTTCCTTCTTGCATGGAGCAGCGGCGCGCTGGCCAGCCCGCATTTCCTGCGGCACCCCGTCGTTGCCCTGCGGGCGGTTTTCGAGATGCTCGCCACCATCTGCTTTCTCTCCGCCCTCGCCCATCTGCCGCTTGCCAACATCTCGGCCGTGCTTCAGGCGCTGCCGCTTGCCGTCACGCTCGGGGCGGCGATCTTCCTGGGCGAAAAGGTCGGCTGGCGCCGCTGGCTGGCCATTGTCTTCGGTTTCACCGGCGTGATGATCATCGTCCAGCCCGGCTTCGAGGGCTTCAACGCCTTCTCGCTGCTGGCGCTGCTGTCGGTGACGATGGCGGCCGCGCGCGATCTGATAACCCGGCGCATTCCCGATGCGGTGCCATCCTTGCTGGTTTCCACGGTCACCGCCTTGATGGTCACGATACTGGGCGGCGTCCTGACGACGGCAAGGGGCGAATGGGTGCCCCTCACCGCAGCAACGACCGGCTGGCTGATGGGAACATCGGTGCTGCTCCTCATCGGCTATCAGTTCATCATCATGGCGATGCGCGAAGGCGACATCTCCTTCGTCGCCCCCTTTCGCTACACATCGTTGATCTGGGCGCTCGCGCTCGGCTATCTGGCGTTCGGTGAAATTCCCGGCCCGGCGATGATCGCGGGTGCGGTCATCATCGTGCTGTCCGGTCTTTACGCGCTCTATCGCGAACAGGTTGTCGGCAGGGGCAAGCCGGCCGCCGAAAGCACCAGCCCCAGCATGGCGCCGGACGGCCTCTAGACATGACACCGGGCTTCCTGGATCGCGGCGCGCCGCCACACCTGCTCACGCTTGTGGTGGCGACGTCCGTTTCAGCGCTGGCCACCAACGTTTTCCTGCCGTCCTTGCCCGGGATCGCCGCCTATTTCGACACCGACTATGCGTTCGCGCAGCTGACCGTGTCGATCTATCTCGCAGCCACGGCCATCCTTCAGCTCGGCATCGGCCCGGCCTCGGACCGGTATGGCCGGCGACCGGTGATGCTCGCCTGCCTCGGCATGTTCGTCATAGGGTCGGTGCTGGCGATCGTGGCGCCGACGATAGAGATCCTGCTTACGGCGCGTGTCCTGCAATCTTTCTCGGCCGCCGGCATGGTGCTGGCACGCGCCATCGTGCGCGATACCGTTGCGGCGGACGAGGCCGCCAGCCGCATCGGCTACATCACCATGGGGATGGCGCTCGTTCCGATGGTGGCGCCGATGATCGGTGGGCTGCTCGAAGAAATCCACGGCTGGCAGGCATCCTTCGTTGCAATGCTGGTCTTCGGCATGATCGCGTTCGCAATGGTCTATTTCGATCTCGGAGAGACCAACCGAACCACCTCGGCCAGCATGATCGCCCAGTTCAAGGCCTATCCCGGCCTGTTCGGCTCATTGCCTTTCTGGAGCTTCGCGCTGACCGGCGCCTTCACGATGGCGATATTTTTCTCGCTTGTCGGCGCCGGCCCGTTCGTCGCCACCGAGCTTCTCGGATTGAGCCCGGCCGGGTACGGGCTTTATTTCGGGCTGATTTCCCTCGGTTACATGGTCGGCAATTTCGCCTCCGGTCGCTTTTCGCGCCAGCTCGGCTTCAATGCCATGATGATCGGCGGCAACTGCTTCGCCGCCGCCGGCATTGGCCTCGCGCTGATCCTGTTCCTTTCGGAAACGGCAGGCGCACTTTCCCTGTTCGGCCCCATGGTCCTGGTCGGCATCGGCAACGGCATGACGCTTCCAAACGCCAATGCCGGCGTCGTCAGCGTCCGCCCGGATCTGGCGGGCAGCGCGTCGGGGCTCGCCGGGGCGCTCCAGCTGGGCATATCGGCGGTCATATCGGCGCTGGCCGGCATCGTCGTGACCCCGCAAACCGGCATCAAGGCGCTTCTTTTTCTCATGCTCGCCTGCGTATTTGCCGCAGTTCTGGCCTCGCTCGCAGCCTTGTATGGTGGGCGCAGATAGGCAACAACACGGCCGACATATCGACATGGAAAGGCAACCGATGCGGCTAGCCGGCCTCATTCTTGCCGGCGGCAGATCGAGCCGCATGGCGGGACGAAACAAGGCTCTGGCGGTGCTCGCCGGCAAGACGCTGGCGGCGCATGCGGCGGCGCGCCTCACTCCACAGGTCGGGCCCATCGTCCTCTCGGCCAATGACGACGCGTTACGCGGCGTCGTTCCCGGCCTCGACATCGTCGCCGACGAGGACGACAGCCGCGCCGGTCCCCTTGCCGGCATTCTCGCCGGTCTTCTCTGGGCATCCCGGCTCGATATGCCGCCGCAGGCGCTGGTCTCGGTCGCGGTCGATACGCCATTCTTTCCATCCGATCTCGCCGCGCGGCTCGCCGCCGTATCGGGCGACGGCCGAACGATCGCCGTCGCGGCAACGGCTGGCGCGCGCCATCCGACCTGTGCGCTGTGGCCGCTTGCGCTTGCCGACGAACTCGCGGCCTACCTCGCCGCCGGCGAGCGCCGGGCGGGCGCGTTCATCGCAGCACAGCCGCATGTGACGGTAGAGTTCGCTCCGGCAGACGGGCATGATCCATTCTTCAACATCAACACGCCCGCCGACCTCGCGGGGGCGGAGGCAATGACGCGGAGACTGCCATGAACAATCGGGTGATCGGCATTGCCGGCTGGAAGAATTCGGGCAAGACGACGCTGGCGGTCGGGTTGATCGCCGAGCTCGCCCGCCGCGGCTGGCGCGTTTCCAGCATCAAGCGCGCCCATCACGACGCCGACGTCGACCGCGAGGGCACCGACAGCTACCGCCACCGGCAAGCCGGCGCCGGCGAGGTCGTCCTGACCACCGGCCGCCGCTGGGCGCTGATGCACGAACTGCGCTCAGACGAGGAAGCCTCGCTCGATGCGTTGCTGGCGCGTCTTTCTCCCTGCGACGTGGTCATCGTCGAAGGGTTCAAGCACGGCGAACACCCCAAGATCGAGGTAAGGCGGCGCGAGGCGCACGAGCATACGCCGCTGCCCTCCTCGGCCAATGTCGTCGCCATCGCCACCGACCATCCGGTTGTCGAATCCACGGTTCCCGTGTTTTCGCTCGACGCCGTCGCCGACATCGCTGATTTCATCGAAACAATCGCTAAGCTGCGCTGAGACGGCGGGGCCGCATTGCGGCATCGCTTTATTTCGCGATTGCATTCATGCTGAAAACAATGGGATTATCGGATTCAAGGTGCCGGATCCGAAAGCACTTGGACTCATTGCCGCGCGCGGCCGGCAAACCAAAAGAGAGGAACGACATGCGTATCACGTCACGGGTTTCACTGGTTCTGTCTGCTGCGGCGCTCGCGCTCGGCCTCGGTTCGGCCAACGCTCAGGAGAAGCTTCGCATCGGCACCGAAGGTGCCTATCCGCCCTTCAACAACCTGACCTCCGACGGCCAGCTCGTCGGCTTCGACATCGACATCACCCGCGCGCTCTGCGAGGAGATGAAGGTCGAGTGCGAATTCGTCACCCAGGACTGGGACGGCATCATCCCCGCGCTTCAGGCCAACCGCTTCGACGCCATCGTCGCCTCGATGTCGATCACCGAGGACCGGCTGAAGCAGGTCGATTTCTCCGACCCCTATTACACCAACTCGCTGGTGTTCGTCGCACCTAAGACCTCCGACCTGACGCCGGACAGCGCCGACGGCAAGTCCATCGGCGTCCAGGAAGGCACGATCGCCGCCTCCTTCGCCGAGGAGCATTATCCCAATGCCGACGTGAAGGGCTATCCGTCTCAGCTCGAAGCCTGGGCCGATCTCTCCAATGGCCGCCTCGATGCGGTGCTGGCGGATTTCGGCGTCCAGTATGGCTGGCTGCAGGAAGACGGCAAGGAATGCTGCGAATTCAAGGGCGACGCCGTCAGCAACGACGACAAGATCGCCATCGCGATCCGCAAGGGCGACACCGCGCTGGCCGGAAAGCTGAATGCCGCCATCGCCGCCATCCGTGCCAATGGAAAATATGCCGAGGTCAACGCCAAATACTTCCCGTTCGACATCTTCGGTCAGTAACCGGCAAACCATGATTCAGCCTGCGGACGGCGAACCACGCCGTCCGCCATTCGCGCCGGGACAGGCCGCAGGACAGGTCTCCCAGTGGGGATTTTCTCCATAAGCCAATAAACGACTGGAGCGACCATCGCTTTCCGTGGCACCATACGCATGACACGGTCAGCATCAGGGATCGCCGCATCGGGGAGGACACGCCGCCGTTTCAGGCGGGATTTCTCATGGAAGGAACGGCTTCTCTGCTCGCCTTCGGGCCCGACGGCTGGGGTGACGAACTGGCTTCGGGCCTTTTCGTCACCGTTTCGCTGGCGCTTGCGACGCTGCCGCTGGGGCTTGCGATGGGCTTTGCCGCCGCGCTGGCCAAGCAGTCGCCTGAAAAGGCGCTGCGCATGGCCGCCGACATCTACACCACGATCTTTCGCGGCCTGCCGGAACTGCTGACCCTGTTCCTCGTGTTCTACGGCGCACAGCTCGGCATCCAGCGCGTCGTTTCGTTCTTCAGCCCCGGCGCGTCGATCGAGATCAACGCCTTCGTCGCCGGCATGGTGGCGCTGGGCGCGGTTTTTTCCGCCTATGCCAGCGAAGTGTTCCTGTCGGCCTTCCGCGCCATACCGCCGGGCCAGTACGAGGCCGGATGCGCGATCGGCCTGACGCGCTGGCAGACGATGCGTCTCGTCGTATTGCCGCAGCTGATCCGCATCGCCCTGCCCGGCCTGTCCAATCTGTGGCTCATTCTGGTCAAGGACACCGCGCTGGTCTCGGTCATCGGCCTGTCCGATATCATCCGCCAGGCCGGCATCGCCGCCCGCGTCACCCGCGAGGCGTTCCTGTTCTTCGGCGTCGCCTGCCTGATCTATCTCGGCCTCGCCATCCTGTCGTCGGTTGCCTTCGCCTTCATCGAGCGCTGGGCCGGCAGAGCGGAGGCGGCGCGATGACCGCGCCGGCTCCGCCGGCTTTGTCGGCACCGGTTCAGAGGCCGCCGGAACCGCCGCGCGGCTGGTCGGGCCAACGGATCGCCGGCCATGCGCTGATGGCGATGTGGATCGCCGCAGCCGCCGGTCTCGTCCTGTTCCTGGCATCGGCCTATGATCCGGCGCTGTTCGCCCGCTTCGCACCGAACTACCTGTCGGGCTTGCAGATCACGCTTTCGCTCGTCGGGCTGTCGATCGTCCTCGGCGCCGTCCTGTCCGCGCCAATCGCCTATGCCCGCACCTCAAAGAGCCGGCTTCTGTCGTGGCCGGCCTATGCCTATGTCTACTTCTTCCGCGGAACACCGCTGCTGGCGCAGGCATTCCTGATCTATTACGGCGCCGGCAATTTCCGCCCTCAGCTCGAGGCGCTGGGCCTGTGGGTGTTCTTCCGCGACGCCTGGTACTGCGCGCTGTTCGCCTTCACGCTCAACACCGCCGCCTATCAGGCCGAAATCCTGCGCGGCGCGGTTCAGTCCGTTCCGTCGGGCCAGTGGGAGGGCGCTGCCTCTCTCGGCATCCCGCGCTGGCTGGCGCTGCGCAAGATCATTCTGCCGCAGGCGCTGATCGTCGCGCTGCGCCCCTACGGCAATGAAATCATCCTGATGATCAAAGGATCGGCCATCGTCGCCATCATCACCGTCCTCGACCTGATGGGCGAGACGCGGCGCGCCTATTCCCGCACCTTCGATTTCCAGACCTATCTGTGGGCAGCGGTAATCTACCTTGCGATCGTCGAGGCGCTGCGCAACATAATCGACTGGATTGAACGCCGCATCACCGCGCATCTCAAGCGCTGAGTCTCCACCACCACGCTTCACGCATTCAAGGAGAGCCGTCATGGCGAAAGTTGCATTTCTCGGGCTGGGCGTCATGGGATACCCGATGGCCGCGCACCTGAAGACTCGCGGCGGACACGACGTCACCGTCTACAACCGCACCCTTGCCAAGGCCGAGAAATGGGTGGCCGAGCATGGCGGCCGCGCCGCAATGACGCCGGCGGAAGCGGCGGCCGATCAGGATTTCGTCTTCGCCTGCGTCGGAAATGACGACGATTTGCGCGCCGTCACGAGCGGCTCGCAGGGCGCTTTCGCCGCGATGAAAGCGAACGCGATCTTCGTCGACAACACCACGGCCTCGGCCGAAGTGGCGCGCGAACTCTACGAAACGGCAAAGGGCCGCGGCATCGGCTTCATCGACGCCCCGGTTTCCGGCGGTCAGGCCGGCGCGGAAAACGGCGTTCTGACCGTGATGTGCGGCGGCGACGAAGCCACCTTCGACAAGGCGAAGCCGGTCATCGACTCGTTTGCCCGCATGGTCGGGCTGATGGGGCCGGCAGGTTCCGGCCAACTGACCAAGATGATCAACCAGATCTGCATCGCGGGTCTGGTTCAGGGGCTCGCGGAAGGCATCCATTTCGGCAAGAAGGCCGGCCTCGACATCGAGAAGGTGATCGAGGTGATCTCCAAGGGCGCTGCCGGCTCGTGGCAGATGGAGAACCGCCACAAGACCATGAACGAGGGCCGCTACGATTTCGGCTTCGCGGTCGACTGGATGCGCAAGGATCTGGGCATCTGCCTTGCCGAGGCCGACCGCAACGGCGCCAGGCTGCCGGGTACCGCGCTGATCGACCAGTTCTACAAGGACGTGCAGGCGATGGGCGGCACGCGCTGGGACACCTCCTCGCTGCTGGCGCGGCTGGAAAAATAGACGCCGCCACTACCGGCCGTACACCCGTCGTGCTCGGCAAGAACCTCTACCGTCGGGTCGAAGAAGACGAACGCGACCCGGCGGCCGAAGATCAGGCCGCCGCGCCGGCCCCGCTTTCCTTGTCGAGCACCAGATAATCGAGCGGCAGCTGGGTGGTGTTCTTGATCTGCTCCATCGCGAAGGCCGACGAGACGTCGCGTATCTCGATCTTCGAGATGAGCCGCTTGTAGAAGGCGTCGTAGGCCGCGATATCCGGAACCACCACCCGCAACAGGTAATCGACCTCGCCGCTCATCCGGTAGAACTCGATCACCTCGGGGAACTCCTGGATCACCTCGGAGAAGCGGCGCAGCCATTCCATGCTGTGGGCATTGGTGCGGATCGACACGAACACATTGACGCGCGTGTTGACCTTGACCGGATCGAGAATGGCGACCCGCCGCTGGATGACGCCTTCTTCCTCCAGCTTCTGGATGCGCCGCCAGCACGGCGTCGTCGAAAGGCCCACCTTCTTGGCGATGTCGGCGACGGCGAGTGTCGAATCTTCCTGCAACAGGCGAAGAATTTTGCGATCGAGGCGGTCCATTCGGGATCTCCGTAGAATTTCATGCCAATATGGTTGGCAAAGCATACCTCGACAAGAAAGATTTTCCCGCGGAACAGCCGTTTACCGTGCAGAACGCCTACGTGACCCGCTCCGGCGCGCATTGCTTTTGCGTGCCGGCGCGGAGGTCTGACGCGGGGTCAGGCCACCGCGCTCGGCCGCGCGGCAAGCGTGGCGTGCCATCGCCTGACGTTTCCTAGCTCCTCAGGCACCGCGATCCGCGCCGGCTTCATGAAGTCGATGGCGATCAGCCCGGTGATGTCGGCGATCGAATAGGCGTCGCCGGCGGCGAATTCACGCCCCGCGAGTTCGCGGTCGAGCAAAGCAAGGAAATCCAGCGCCTTCGGCTTGTTGGCTTCGCCCCATTCGGCGATCTGCGGCACTTCCCATTCCTTCATTGCCGGGTGAATGTGGCGGAACGCGTGCGCGACCGGCATCAGAAGATTGAGCTCCATGCGCCGCTGCCATTCCTCCACCCGCGCCCGGCCGACCGCGCCAACGCCGAACAGCGGCGGCTGCGGCTGCGCCTCCTCGAAGTAGCGGCAGATCGCCACCGTTTCGGTAATCACCGTGCCGTCGTCTAGCTCGAGCACGGGAAGCCGGCGCAACGGGTTGCGTTCCGCCACGTCCGGGGCGCGATGCCCCATTGCTCCCATATCGACGGGCACCAGCGGCACCTCGATTCCCTTTTCGGCCAGAAACACCCGGACCCGGCGCGGATTGGGCGCCTTGCCGCCATCGAACAGCTTCATGTGGTCTTCTCCTCTCATCGGCGATGCCACGACGCGCCCTCGCGAGCGCGTTTTGTGGCCTTCCCGTCCTCACGCTAGAGCATTTTTCAGCCGGACGGAAACATTTGCCCGCGCATGAAAGAGGCTCGGGAAAACCCCAGGAAAACAAGCTGGCGCAACGCTGGTGAGAATGGCTGCCATCCCGGCATCTTGGGCAGGAGATCGAGGAACGGGAAAGTTCCGCTTTCATGAACCGATTTATAGAAGCCCTTGAAATGCCTTAATTTCTGTCTAGCTTGATTTCATGTGCATGCGAACGTTTGTCAGGATTTCGAGGCTTGCCGGGGAAGCGCGGTTGTTCGCCCGGGGCGGAATGCCGTCGAATCCGGACCGCCGCGCCTGATTCCATCGCCCCGGGATATCGGATTCCTGTCTGCGGTTCATTTCAGCGGCCATCGGCCGTTTTTTTGGAGCGTTCTCATGTCGACTTCAGTGACCCGTCCGTTTTGCCGGGTCTGCAACCGTGACCTTCCCCGCGCCGCCAGCCGCTGCCCATGGTGCAAGACACCGTGGGCGCGTGGAGGGTGCCGGCACGCCGCTTTTGATCGCCTTCACTCCGTCTTCCCGGCCCTCGCAGGGAGGGACTGGCGATGAAAATGCCGGAACGTCTTTCCTCCGATGTTGGTGACCTTGGGGCCGATCATCGTGCAGCGATGCAGCATGGCGTGTTGCCATGGCGCGATGAACGCAGGACCGGCCTCCGCATCCTGCTTGTGAAGTCCGACGATGAGGCAGGCTGGTCGGTGCCGCTCGGCGCGCCGGTCGAGGGACGCGCTCCCTTCCTGTCTGCCGCCCTCCACGCCTTCGAGGAAGCAGGCATCATCGGCGAGATCGACACTGCGCCGCTGATCGACTACCGCCGCAACGGCACCGGCGACCGCGTCGTCCTCCACGCGATGCAGGTTCGCGGAACGCTCTCGCACTGGAAGAGGCGGCACGAACGGCAGCGCCAGTGGTTTGCGCCTGCGGAGGCGGCGGACCGGGTCGACGATGCCGGGCTGGTCGAACTGATCCGTTCTCTGGCCGAGCAGCCGCAAAGACTGACGCTGGTAATGCCGGCGGAGCGCGCGTGGCGTGAGGCCATCACGCCGCAACTGCCCTCGCGCGCATAGTCGGCGCATACCCGGCTGAACCGCGCGGGGATTTCCGGAGGCTCCCACTCTTGAGAGTAAGGAGCCATTA
>JBLJBS010000058.1:0-11539 GCA_047637695.1 Aquamicrobium sp.
CCTTGACGTTGCCGGTGCAGTCGAACGTGTAGTCCGCGCCGCCGATCTGGTCGGCTCCGCGCTTGGTCATGTTGACGATATGGGGCACGACGTCGCCGTCGATCTCGGCCGGGTTGACGAAATGCGTCATCCCGAACTTCTCGCCCCATTCCTTCTTGTCGTTGTTCAGATCGACGCCGATGATCATGTCGGCGCCGGCGAGCCTCAAGCCCTGGATGACATTGAGCCCGATGCCGCCGAGGCCGAACACGGCGGCCGTCGAGCCGATCTCGACCTTGGCGGTGTTGATGACGGCGCCGATGCCGGTGGTGACGCCGCAACCGATATAGCAGATGGCGTCGAACGGCGCGTCGGGGTTGACCTTGGCGACCGCGATCTCGGGCAGCACCGTATGGTTGGCGAAGGTCGAGCAGCCCATATAGTGGAAGATCTTGTCCTTGCCGATGGAAAAGCGCGAGGTGCCGTCCGGCATCACCCCCTGTCCCTGCGTGGCGCGGATCGCGGTGCAGAGATTGGTCTTGCGCGAAAGGCAGGACGGGCACGAGCGGCATTCGGGCGTATAGAGCGGAATGACGTGATCGCCCTTCTTGAGCGTGGTGACGCCCGGTCCGACATCGACGACGATGCCCGCGCCCTCATGGCCGAGGATGGCCGGGAAGATGCCTTCCGGATCTGCGCCCGACAATGTGAATTCGTCGGTGTGGCAGATGCCTGTCGCCTTGATCTCGATCAGCACCTCGCCGGCGCGCGGGCCTTCGAGGTCCACCTCCATGATCTCCAGCGGCTTTCCGGGGGCGATGGCGACGGCGGCGCGTGTCTTCATATCGGCTATGTCCTCTCGAAATATGGGCAAGGTTCGTCTGATGCAAAGGGTTTCAGCTTTTTGCCCTTCCATCAAGCGCCTGACATGGATGTGGGATGTTCCAGTCGGTGACTGGACATGCCGTCACAGAAGCTGACAATAACCGTCAGATTCCAGCTTGATATGACAGGACGAGGCGAAAAGCGATGGCCGGGACACGCGATCCGATCCTGCGGGCGGCAAAAGAGGCGGTAACCCCGCGTGAGCCGGCCCCCCGGCTGTTCGTACATCTGCGCGTCCATTCGGCCTATTCGCTGCTTGAGGGGGCATTGCCGGTGGGCAAGATCGTCGGCCACGCGGTCAGGGATCGCGCGCCGGCGATTGCGGTCACCGACACCAACAATCTGTTCGGTGCGCTCGAATTCGCCCAGAAGGCGACGAAGGAAGGCGTGCAGCCGATCGTCGGCTGCCAGCTCGATATCGCCTTCACTGACGAGACGGGCGATTCGCGCGCCCATCATCGCCGGCAGGGGCCGCTAGTGCAGCCGCTGGTTCTGATCGCGGCGACGGAGGAAGGCTACGCCAATCTCGTCCGCCTCGTCTCCCGCGCCTATCTCGACGTGCAGGCCGGCGGCCCGCCCCATGTCGAGGCGGATTGGCTTGGCCCGCTGGCCGAGGGCATCATCTGCCTGACCGGCGATGTGCGTGGCCCGATCGGTGCGGCGCTGAAGGCCGAGAACCACGCTGTCGCCGAGGCGCGCCTCGTTGCCCTGAAAGAAATGTTCGGCGACCGGCTTTATGTCGAGCTGCAGCGCTATCGCGGCCATGACCGCGCCGTCGAGGCCGGGCTGATCGATCTGGCCTATGCCCATCGCCTGCCGCTGGTCGCCACCAACGAGGCGTTCTTTCCGGCCCGCGACGACTATGAGGCGCATGATGCGCTGCTTGCCATCGCCGAAGGCTCGGTGGTGGCGGTCGACGAACGGCGCCGGCTGACGCCCGACCATTATCTCAAGAGCCAGGCGGAAATGTCGGCGCTGTTCGCGGATCTGCCGGAGGCGATCGACAATACGGTCGAGATCGCGCGGCGCTGCTCGTACTTCCCGCAGAACCGCAAGCCGATCCTGCCGCGCTTCACCGGCGCGGATGCCGCCGACGCCGATGCGGCCGTCGCGGCGGAGGCGGAGGAGCTTGCCCGTCAGGCGCGCGAGGGGCTCAGCCTCCGCCTTGCCGACCACGGCCCTACTCAAGGCTATACCGAGGAGGACTACCGCGAGCGGCTCGAATTCGAGATCGGTATCATCACGCGGATGAAGTTCCCCGGCTACTTCCTGATCGTCGCCGACTTCATCAAATGGGCCAAGGCCCACGACATCCCGGTCGGGCCGGGGCGCGGCTCGGGCGCCGGCTCGCTCGTCGCCTATGCGCTGACCATCACCGATGTCGACCCGCTGCGCTTCTCGCTGCTGTTCGAGCGCTTCCTCAATCCCGACCGCGTGTCGATGCCCGACTTCGACATCGACTTCTGCCAGGACCGCCGCGAGGAGGTGATCCGCTACGTGCAGGAGAAATACGGCCGCGATCAGGTCGGGCAGATCATCACCTTCGGTACGCTTCAGGCGCGCGCCGTGCTTCGCGATGTCGGCCGCGTGCTTCAGATGCCCTACGGCCAGGTCGACCGGCTGTGCAAGATGGTGCCGGCCAACCCGGCCAACCCGGTCAAGCTCAAGGACGCCATCGAGGCCGAGCCGCGCTTTGCCGAGGAGGTCGAGAAGGAGCCGGTCGTCCAGAACCTGCTCGACACGGCGATGAAGCTCGAAGGTCTCTACCGCCATGCCTCGACCCATGCCGCAGGCATCGTCATCGGCGATAGGCCGCTGTCCGAACTGGTGCCGATGTACCGCGATCCGCGCTCGGACATGCCGGTAACCCAGTTCAACATGAAGTATGTCGAGCAGGCCGGGCTGGTGAAGTTCGACTTCCTCGGCCTGAAGACGCTGACCGTGCTCGACACCGCGGTGAAACTGATCCGCCGCCGCGGCGTCGACATCGATCTCGCCCGCATTCCGCTCGACGATCCGGACACCTATTCCATGCTGTCGCGCGGCGAGGTGGTCGGCGTGTTCCAGGTGGAATCGGCCGGCATGCGCAAGGCGCTGATCGGCATGAAGCCCGACCGCATCGAGGACATCATCGCCCTCGTCGCGCTCTACCGCCCCGGCCCGATGGAGAACATCCCCACCTACAACGCCCGCAAGCATGGCGAGGAGGAGGTCGCCTCGATCCATCCCAAGATCGACCATCTGGTCAAGGAGACGCAAGGCGTCATCGTCTATCAGGAACAGGTGATGCAGATCGCGCAGGAGCTGGCCGGCTACTCGCTCGGCGAGGCCGACCTCTTGCGCCGCGCCATGGGCAAGAAGATCCGCGCCGAGATGGACAAGCAGCGCGAGCGCTTCGTGTCGGGCACGATGGAAAAGGGCGTCTCTAAGGCTCAGGCGAACATGATCTTCGATCTGCTCGCCAAGTTCGCCGACTACGGCTTCAACAAGTCGCACGCCGCCGCCTACGCCATCGTCTCCTATCAGACCGCCTATCTGAAGGCGCATTATCCGGTCGAGTTTCTCGCCGCGTCGATGACGCTCGACATGAACAACACCGACAAGCTGGCTGATTTCCGTTCCGACGCCATCCGTCTCGGCATAGAAGTGGTGCCGCCTTCGGTCATGACTTCGCATCGGCCATTCGAGGTCGGCGACAACCGCATCTATTATTCGCTCGCTGCCATCAAGGGCGTGGGCGAGGCGGCAGTCGACCACATCGTCGACAAGCGTGCCGAAAAGCCGTTCGTTTCGCTCGAGGATTTCTGCGAGCGCGTCGATCCGCGTGTGGTCGGCAAGCGCGTGCTGGAAAGCCTGATCTGCGCCGGCGCGCTCGACTGCTTCGGCCATGATCGCGCAGCGCTGTTTGCCGGGCTGGAGCGGATGATGGGGCTGGCATCGCGCGCCCAGGAGAACGCGGCCTCCGGGCAGGCCGACATCTTCGGCGCGGCGATGGGGGCCGAACCGCAGAAACTGGTGCTGCCGCAGGCGGAAGCCTGGCTGGTAGCCGACCGTCTGCACCGCGAATTCGCCGCCATCGGCTTCTATCTCTCCGCCCATCCGCTCGATGAATACCGGCAGATGCTGGAAAAGATGCGCGTTCAGAACTGGACCGAGTTTCAGGCGGCGGTGAAGCGCGGCGCGACGGCGGGCCGTCTTGCCGGCACCGTGACCTCAAAGCAGGAGCGCAAGACCCGCACCGGCAACAAGATGGGCGTGGTCAACTTCTCCGACCGCTCCGGCCAGTTCGAAGCGGTGATGTTCTCCGAGACGCTGGCGCAGTTCCGCGACGTGCTGGAGCCCGGCCGCTCGGTCGTCATCACCGTTTCGGCCGAGGACCGGCCGGAGGGCGTCAACCTGCGCATCCAGACCGTGCAGGATCTGGAGCACGAGGCGAGCCGCTTCCAGAAATCGCTGCGCATCTATCTGCGCGAGCCCGGCCCGGTCAGCGCCGTTGCCGGGCAACTCGCCACGCGGGGCGAGGGGCAGGTGTCGTTCATCGTCATCAAGGGTGACGGGCAGGGCGAGATCGAGGTGGCATTGCCGGAGCGCTACCGCATCACGCCGCAGGTGGCATCGGCGATGAAGGCGGTGCCCGGCGTGGTCGACGTCGAACTGGTGTGAGCGGGGCAGGGAACGTTGCCCGGCGTGGGTGCGTTTTCCTTCGTCGCAGTCCGGCTGCAACGAAGGGACATGCCATGAAGATCGCCAGGAACGCCATCTGCCTTTGGTATGACAAGGACGCCGAGGCGGCCGCCCGCTTCTATGCCGAAACCTTCCCCGACAGTTCGCTCGACGCCGTCCACCGCGCTCCGGCCGACTATCCGTCGGGCAAGGAGGGCGACGTGCTGACGGTCGATTTCACCGTCATCGGCATTCCCTGCATCGGCATCAATGGCGGCCCGACCTTCACGCACAGCGAGGCCTTCTCGTTTCAGGTCGCTACCCGCGATCAGGCGGAGACAGACCGCTACTGGAACGCCATTGTCGGCAATGGCGGCGAGGAAAGCATGTGCGGCTGGTGCAAGGACAGATGGGGCATCTCTTGGCAGATCACGCCGCTCGTTCTGACCGAGGCGATGGCCATCGGCGGCGGCGAGGCGAAACGCGCCTTCGAGGCGATGATGACGATGAAGAAGATCGACGTCGCCGCCATCGAGGCGGCGCGACGCGGCTAGAACAGTTCCAGCAAAAGTGCGAAGCGGCTTTGCATCCGGAATTGCGTAAAAACTAAGAGGTAGATCGTTTCACCGTTTCCGGGAAACGGTGAAACGATCTAGCCGTCCGGCTTCGTTTAGGCCGTCGGGCAATCCGGCCGTTGCGGGCGGACTATTGTGGCGCCGGCGCCTGCGGCGCGGGCTGCGGCTGGCTTCCGCCCACCGCTTCGGAAATGTGGCCGTTTATCTTCTGCGCGAGATCGGGATCGGCCTGCGCGGCCTGAATGATCGTGTTGTATTCGTCGAGCGTGATGCCCTGCGTGTCCGTGACGGCCTCGACCATCTTCTCGCCCGCTTCCGTGCGCAGGCGCTGCTGGTCCTCCGGCGTGCCGGCGGCGGCGATCTGCGGCTGGTAGGACTGCGTCACCTTCGCCACCTCGAGAAACGCGACGGCGAAGGATTTCAGCTTGGCGTCATCCGCCTGCGGTGCTTCGGCGGCAGGTGCCGGAGAGATGGGCGTTTCGGTCTGCGGCGTGGGAGAGGGCGCCGCCTCTTGCGCGCCGGCCGTGCCGAGCGTCGCGCCCAATCCGAGCGCCAGCGCCGAAAGGCCCGACAAAAGGGTCTTGTTCAGGGTCATGCTTCATTCCTCTTCTTTGTCCGGTTGCGGACGAAAAAAGGCCTTCGCAAAGCCGGTTCGCCCCCGCGCCGGGAATTGCGAACAACCGGTCCCGAGACAAACCCCCGAACCTGCAGATACTGTGGCGGCATTGCGAAAAGCTGGGCGCAAGCGGTCACTTTCGTCGGGCGGTTGAGACGATTGGTTATCGAACGGGCGTTTCGTGGTGTTCGATCGCGCTGCTCGCCTGTCCTGCGCCGCGTCGCCAATTTGCCGGATTTTCTGCCGAAGGATTTCCGTTCACGGAGATCTGCGATGCGTCCTGACTGGCTCTGTCTTGGCTTTCTGCTCTTCGTCCTGCCGGCTGTGGCGGCGGAAGAGGATGCGGAGCGTGAAATCCGCGCCGCCGTCACGCAATGGTATGAAGAACTTGCGAAGAAGGAGGACGGTCGCGTCGACCGGATCGTCGGCCAGCCGTTCTTCGAGGCGACACGCCATTATCATTACGTCGACACCGGCGCTGCCGCGCTCGGCCCGCGCGTCTATACCTCGCTTGCGGCGACCGCGCTTCAGTTCGACTACGATATCGAAGCGATACGGATCGACCCCAACTTCGCCCGGGTTGCGGTCTGGGAGCGGGGTTATTTCTATGCGTTTGCCGCCCAGGCGACGTATGAGCGGGCAGCCGATACGGATTTCCTTCTCGAGCGGCAGGAGCAGGACGGCCATTGGCGCATCGTCGCCCATCGCTCCGGCTCCTACGGCATCCCGCCCGGCAGGAAGACCGATCCGATGCCGGATCTGCGCGATCTGTTCTATTCGACCGTCGGCAAGGATCGCGATCCCGAAGCCGACGCCGCTGCCGCCGGTCTGGATCGGACGCCGCAATTGCCATAACACTTGGCTGCCTGCACCCGTCGCGGAGAATGCGTTTGCGCGGTTTCGATTTCAGTTCCTGGGAAAACGTGCTGCTGACGCTGATCGGCATTGCGCTGTTCACGCTCATCAGCATGGGCATCCGCCTGCTGATGATGTTCACCATCCAGCAGCGCCGCGAACGCACGAACCGGCAGATCAACGAGCGCCTGCGCACGTTGATCGCGGCCTACAAGACGCTGGGAGGGTCCTTCACCGGAGATCTCGCGGTCGATCCCACCCATCTGCGCCAGCTGCGCGAGGCCGATGCGGGCAATGAGGCAGGCGAGGGAGCGGGCAATGGCGGCGGATCGGACCGCAAGCGGCGCATTCGCGACGCCGTCGAGGCGGCTCTTTCCGATATCATCCTGCTCGGAACCGAGGAACAGGTGCGGCTTGCCGGCCATGCCGTGCGCGAACTGGTGGCCGGCCATCCCGTCCATGTCGACGATCTCGTCGTGTCGCTGCGAAGCTTCATCCGCGAGGCGCTCGATCTCGATCCGGTTCCCGCCGATGTGGTCATTCCGATGCAGGGTCCCGTGCGGCCTTCGGGGTCTGCCGGACGCGGCAAGGGAGAGCAGGGCGGCGGCTCGCGTAGCGGGGGTGGCGGCGGGATGGGTATGGGCGGCGGCATGGGCGGTGGCACGGGCATCGGGCCGGCCGGCGGCAGCGGCGGATCGACGCCGCCCGATGCCTGAGGCACGACGAATGCTGGCAAAGGTTGCCCTTGGCGGCTTTTCGCCATATTCGAGGGCAATAGAGCGGACAGGGATATATGCGCCGGCGCGGACTCGCAGCTTTGCCGCGCGAAGACAATCTAGAGAGGGTTTCAACATGAAGAAGATCGTGCTCGGCGTTGCCGCCGCAGCGTTTCTCGCCGGATGCACCACCGATCCCTATACCGGCCAGCAGAAGGTTTCGAACACGGCGGGCGGCGCGGCGCTCGGCGCGCTGGCGGGCGCCGGCATCGGCATGCTCGCCGGTGGCGACGACCGCCGCAACGCGCTGATCGGCGCTGGCGTCGGCGCTCTCGCCGGCGGCGCCATCGGCTCCTACATGGATCAGCAGGAAGCGGAGCTGCGCGGCTATCTTCAGGGCACCGGCGTCTCCGTCACCCGCAACGGCAACCAGATCGTGCTCAACATGCCGTCGAACATCACCTTCGCCACCGATCAGGATCAGGTCGTTCCGGCCTTCCATCAGACGTTGAACGCGGTCGGGCTCGTTCTCAACAAGTACAACCGCACCCTGGTCGACGTGAACGGCCACACCGATTCCACCGGCGGCCTCCAGCACAACATGGCGCTGTCGCAGCGTCGCGCCATGTCTGTCGGCAACTATCTCGTCAATCAGGGTGTCGACGGCCGTCGCCTTGCCATCAACGGCTTGGGCCCGAACCAGCCCGTGGCGACCAACGCGACCCCGGATGGACGCGCGCTCAACCGCCGCGTCGAGATCTATCTCTCGCCGATCACCTGAGGCGGGCGTCCTGCCGCCGGCTTCCGGCAGACAGCAGCATGAAACATGACGAAGGCGCGCCGGCAATCCCGGCGCGCCTTCGTCGTTCGGCCAACAGATTCGGGCTGGCGTTTTGTCACAGGCGTTGCCCGCGCCATCAACCTTGAATGCGGCACGAAATCCTATAATTTAGAATAATTCTAAACTACAGGACGCAATCATGCTTGCACGCCTTCATCTTCCGGATTTTTCGACCAGGCCGCGCCTGGAGGATCTCGGCGAACGGGAAGTCCTGGCGCTGGCGATTTCCTCGGAGGAGGAAGATGCGCGCATCTACGCCACCTATGCGGCAAGGCTGCGTGACGACTATCCGGCTTCGGCGGCGGTGTTCGACGGCATGGTGGCGGAGGAGAACGTCCATCGCCGCCGCCTGATCGATCTCTACGTCAGGCGCTTCGGCGATGTGATCGTCCCTGTCCGGCGCGATCATGTCTCGGGCCTGCCGTCGCGACGGCCGGTATGGCTGGTCGAGAATCTCGGGCTCGAGCGCATCCGGCGCGAGGCCGACGAGATGGAGCGCGACGCGCAGGATTTCTATTCGCGCGCGGCGTCGCGCGCGACCGATGCCGAGACGCGCCGGCTGTTGGGTGATCTCGCGGCCGCCGAAGCCGCCCATCAGGCGCGCGCCCATGCGCTCGCCGAGGAACATCTCGGCGACGGCGAGATGGAGAAGGAAGACCACGCTTCACGCCGCCAGCTCATTCTAACCTGGGTCCAGCCGGGCCTTGCCGGGTTGATGGACGGATCGGTGTCGACGCTCGCGCCGATCTTCGCAACCGCCTTCGCGACGCAGGATCCATGGACGACTTTTCTCGTCGGCCTGTCGGCATCGGTCGGCGCCGGCATCTCCATGGGCTTCACCGAGGCCGCGCATGACGACGGCAAGCTTTCTGGCCGCGGCGCGCCGTGGAAGCGCGGGTTGGCTTCTGGCGTGATGACCGCGCTCGGCGGCCTCGGCCATGCTCTGCCCTATCTGATCCCGTCATTCTGGACGGCGACGATGGTCGCCTTCGCGGTGGTGTTCCTCGAATTGTGGGCCATCGTCTGGATCCAGAACCGCTTCATGGAGACGCCGTTCCTGCGCGCCGCCTTTCAGGTGGTGCTGGGCGGCAGCCTCGTGCTTGCGGCCGGCATCCTCATCGGTGGCGCTTAGGTCCGCGGACAGCCGGCTTTCTCGTTTGTCTTCGCTTTTGCGCAAATCGCCTGTCATCTTCCCGCGCTAGGCTGGACAGTCGCGCGCCGATCCGTCGCGTGGCCGCCGGCCGGGGAGAGGCCGTGCGCGGTAGATTGAGGAGGAGAACCCCTGATGAATGGCAATTCCGATCGAAGCCGGCCCGTGCGGCTTATCTTTCCCGCGCTGGGCGGTATCTACAGCTCGTTTGCGCAACCTGCGGCGTGGGTGGCATTGCGTGTCGCCGTCGGCGCGGTTCTGGCGCTGGAGGGCTGGTCGAAGATGATGGCGCCGATGGCGATGACCGGCTTCGTCGAAAGCATCGGCTTCCATCCCGGCTGGTTCTGGTCGCCGTTCCTGGCGGCGCTGCAGTTCTTCGGCGGCCTCGCCATCGCCATCGGCCTGTTCACCCGCCCGGTCGCGCTCGCCAATGCGGTGATGCTGGCGATCACGCTGTGGTTTCACGTCGTCAACCCCTATGGCGACGCCTTTCTCACCCCGGCCGGCATCGAGGCGCTGGCTTCGAACAGCGAACTGTTCACGCCGCAGGCGCTGCGCCGGCTGGCGGATGGCGGCGGCCAGTTCCTTGCGCAGGTCCAGGGCAAGGCTGAGCATCTGTCGCTGTTCTGGACGCTCGGGATGGCGCTGTTCGCTGCCTATGGCGCAGGTCCCCTTTCGGTCGACCGCAGCATTCTAGAGAAGGAATTCTAATCCGCGCGCGAGGCAAAAAAAGCCCGCGCCGGAGTTCCCCGCGCGGGCCGCTTGCCCTCCTGAAGCCTATTGCTTGTTGCCGGCGAGATCGCGCAGCAGCTTGCTCATCTCTTCATCGAGCGCATCGTCGATGGAGGCTGTCGCCGGCTGGGCTGCGGGCGCAGGCGGGGCGGCGGGCCTGGCCGAAACGGGCATGTCGACCCTGGTCGTGACACGTGCGGGCAATTCGGTGTCGAGCGATACTTCAAGCTCCCTGACAAGCGCCTCGTCGATATAGGCCTTGTCCACCCTGCGCAGTGTATCGGCCGCAGGTGCAGCGGATGCCGTCGCGGGGGCGACAGGTTCTGTCACCGAAGGCGGCGCAACCACCGGCCGCATCGGCTGGACGCTTTGCGCGGTGGGCTGGGCCGGCGTGGCGCGTGGCGCTGGGGCAGCAACCACAGGAGCCGGGCGCGGTTCATGATGGACGGGCGCTGCAGTCGGCGCTGGAGAAGGCGCGGCTCTGTCCGGGACGGGATTCGGTGCAGGAGGCACAGGGCGTGGTTGTGCGGCCGGCGCCACCGCCGGCGCATGCGCGTGGTCGTTGGCAAACGGCGCCTCCTGCGGTTGCGCATGGCCGTGCGCGCCATAGCCGTCATCCGCCGTGCGCCGGGCCGGCGACGCCATGCGGATGTTCTGCTCGACCACGACATCGGTCGGGCCGCCGATCAGGATCAGGTGCTCGACGTCGTCGCGCCGCACCAAGACGAGCCGGCGATGGCTGTCGACGGCGGTGGCGTCCATCACGGCAAGGCGCGTCTTGCGGTTCCTGCCGCCGGCGACGAACGTGCCGATGCTCAACCCGCGCACGATTCGAATCGCGATCAGCAGGACGAGAAGGACGATGAGGGCGACGATGGTCCACAGCAGCGCCGCGGCATAGTCCGGCCCCACCAAGCTCTCGAGCCATCCCTTCATGCCACCCTCCTTTAGCCGGTTCGTCCGGCGAGCATCCCTGTCGGATGCGAACACTAGAGCATTTTGCCGCCGGACGGAAACGTTCGGGGTCGCATAAATGAAGCTGCGCAGGGAAAACCGGAGGTGTGGTCATTCCGACCGCCGCTGCTTGCGCCGCCGCCCAGCTTCTTGTCACGGCGGGAATTTGCCTGCCGAAGCTTGAGCGAGGCGTTCCTGTCCGACCGCGCGGCCTTGCGGAGCGCGAATGCCTTGATGTATGCCGAACCATTGCCCGAACCGTCGAGGCTGTGAACCGTTAAGGCCAGGCAGGCAGGAAACGAATGGCGAAAGAACACGGCGCTCAGGCCAATCCCGGACCGATCGTGGACCAGAGCACCCGTCCCGGCGCCATCATCCGGCTGTTGATCTTCATCGTCGTGCTGATCTTTTCAGCGGTCGCCTTCGTGCTGTTCCGCGACCGGATGGGCGATCCGTTCCTGCTCGGACTGCTCGGCGTCCTAGCGATGATCGGCGTCGGCTTCCTGTTCACGGCGGCGATCGGCTTCATCCAGATCGCGCCGCGCTCCACCGCCGACGAGCTGGCGCGCTCCT
>JBLJBS010000059.1:0-6622 GCA_047637695.1 Aquamicrobium sp.
ACTTCTCAATGGAAAAACCGCCCAATCCCGGGTCAGTTCTCGGCGGAAATCAACAGCTAACTGTCACGGACAGCAGAACGTGACAGTTAGCCCGAGGCGCGGCACTGGCCGCGCGTTCTATCTTGGCTGTCTTCTCTGGGTCAGGCGAGACCCTCTTCCTGGAGGCTCTTAACGACAGCCGGGCGCGCCGCGACGATCGACATGAATTTCTGGATGTTGGCATAGGGTGCAAGGTCGAGATTGGCGAATTTCGCCCAGCCAAGGATCGTCCAGATATAGGCGTCGGCCGCCGTGAAGGTCTCCCCGGTCAGGAATGATTTTCCTGCAAGCTGTTCATCGACATATTTCAGACGCTTGCTGAGATGCTCGCGATTGGCGGTCTTGGTTTCTTCCGGTGTGCCGGGCTTGAAGAATGGGCTGAAACTCTTGTGCAGTTCTGACGAGATGAAAGCCAGCCACTGCTTGACCCGATAGCGCGCCATCTCGCCGGCAGGCGGCATTAACCCTGTGTCGGGCTTCTGGTCGGCGAGATACTGGACGACGATTTGCGCCTCGGTGAGCGTCTGCCCATCCTGGAGCACAAGTGTTGGCACGTAACCGTTGGGATTGGTCGCCAGAAAATCCTGGTCGTTCTCGGTCTTCTTCGTCTTGCCGTCTACCTTGACCAGATCAAGCGCGATTCCGGCTTCGTTAGCGACGATGTGGGGTGCAAGCGAGCAGGCACCCGGCATGTAATACAATCTCATTCTATTGCTCCAATAACACGGACAGCGTTCCCTTCAGGTCCCAGACTGGTCTCCCGCCGGCGAACGTACACCATAGATGGGCAGTACGAGAGGAATGCTTCAAGGAGGGGGGCGACATCCGGAAGCATGGCGGGCCAGCAGAGGCAACTGACGAAGGCTGCGAAAAGGCAGCATTTCGGATCACGTGTGCCCTTGAACTCCCCTTCAGGCGGGCTTGTGGTCGGGAGCGTTCATTGCGCCGTGGGACTGGCGTCATCGCGGCCCGCAGACCGAGATCCTCGGTTCTGTGTCGGTGCCGAGGGCGAGGCGCAGGCTGCTGGGTGGCGTCGCGCTCGAAATTGATCAGCGGTAATCCCGTATCAATGCAATGTTGCAGGTGGAAATCCGCCACCGCCTTTCATCATCTGTCGACGCGCCCGGGTGCAATCAAGCACGACGATGTTGATCTCCTTTTCAATGATCAACGTCAGCTCACGAACATGATTGAACGTTTGATCAAGATCGCCTGCCTCGGCTGCTTTGGTGTCGTCCTTGGCTACCTACAGTCGACCAGGAGGGCGAAACCCTGTTTGCTACCGCTAACTGGCCACTAGGTGGGAGGAACCATCAATTGGCGAGTCCTTGCGAAGCTCCACCATTTCAAGGTTTCGTTTCACAGCCGTTTGCCGCTCCGGCCATGAGTCCTTGGAAACCCTTCCAAAACCGGCACTGGAGCGTGTCAACAATTTGCGGAATGGGGAAATTAGTGGGGAAGAAAACGGGCCGCGACGAAAAGATAAGAAAAATCAATTTCTTATGAAGAAAGTATGGCGGAGAGGGAGGGATTCGAACCCCCGATGGGCTTGCACCCATGCCGCATTTCGAGTGCGGTGCATTCAACCACTCTGCCACCTCTCCAGGAACCGAGAACATCCAAAGTCGATGGCCGCAGCAAATAGAAAGCGCCGCAGGCTGGCCGGATGTTCATGGCAGCGCGCCTCTCTAGCGCCAAGTGCGGTGCTTCGTCAACGCAAGAAGTCGCCTGCCTGCATATTCTCGAAAAGTGGCTCCCGCTGCCTCATAGATGGGCCTCGCGGGCTGATTGTCGATGATTGCAGGGCACTGCTCCGTAGCGCTTTGGGCTGGGTCCGAATGTAAATCGGCACGGCGCGGGAATCCCATAGAAGGAGAAGGACGTGTTTCGTCCGCGGGGCCTGGAACCCTGAGGCCTTGCGGGACGAGCGTATTGGCGTTCTCACCATCTCGCGCGTGCGGCCGGGACAGGGAAGGCGGGTGTGGGTGGAAGAGCGAGTGCGGGTTGGAGCCGGCAAGATCGGCAAGCTGCCGGCCGGCAGGCATGAAGCGCGCTTCGGATGGAAGCATTGCGGCACGGCCGCGAGGGCGGCAACGCCTCGGCCGGTGAGGACGCGCTGGCCGGAATGCCGAGCGATGCAAATTCGTGCGAGAGCGTGCTGCCTCTGCTCCGGCGCAGATTCGAACTCGAAGGGTTTGCAAGGGCGACCGCCCCTCGGCCGGCCCGGCCGCCCTATCGGGGCGGTGAGCGAAGCGAACTCGCGTGAGACATATAAAATGGTGCGGGTGGCCGGACTCGAACCGGCATGTCTTGCGACGGCGGGTTTTGAATCCGCTGCGTCTACCAATTCCGCCACACCCGCGGGTCAGGCCAGAGCGGAACTACACGTTGACGGTGGCGAGCGTCAAGCGGACATCACGAGCTGATCCGGATCGGTGCGCCAGCGCCATTGCGGCGCCGCATTTTTGCTTCTACAGCAAATCGTCCAACGGCGCTTGCGGGCTGTCGGGAAAGAACCGCCGCATCGCCCAACCGTGGAGACGGATATGACGCTGACGACCGGGACGGGCAGGACGCAGGTTTTCGGCGCGGGTCTTGTCGCGCTCGGCATGGCGATCACGGTCGGCACCGCGCTCGGCTTCCAGCATATCGGCGGCTATATGCCGTGCAAGCTGTGTCTCGAACAGCGCCTGCCTTATTATATCGGAATTCCGGTGGCGCTGCTGGCGTTGCTGGCCGCCGTTTTCAGGCTGCCGCCGCTCGTCGTGCGCGGCCTGCTTGTCGCCGTGGCGCTGCTGATGACCTGGAGCATCTGGCTCGGCGTGTTTCACTCGGGTGTCGAATGGGGCTTCTGGCCTGGTCCCAGCGATTGCGGCGCGATCGCGCCGGCACCGTCGGGCGCCGGCAACCTGCTCGACCAGCTCGATGCGGTCATTCCCCCGTCATGCGATCAGGCGGCCGGCCGCTTCCTCGGCCTGTCCTTCGCGGGCTGGAACGTGGTGGCAAGCCTGTTCCTTGCCGCCATGGCGTGGATCGCGGCTCTGAAGAAGGCGTAAGCTTCGGCTTACGCTTCCAGTTCGACATCCCAATAGAGATAGTCCAGCCAGCTTTCATGCAGATGGTTGGGCGGGAACAGCCGGCCATTGTTGTGCAGATGCTGCACGGTCGGCTGGGCCGGCGTCTGGCGCGGCCACATCCTGGCCTGATGCGGCAGCAGGCCACCTTTCTTCAGATTGCACGGCGCGCAGGCGGCAACGACGTTTTCCCATGTCGTGGCGCCGCCGCAGCGGCGAGGAATGACGTGGTCGAAGGTCAGGTCCTCGTGCGTGCCGCAATACTGGCACTCGAAGCGGTCGCGCAGGAAGACGTTGAAGCGGGTGAAGGCCGGAAAGCGCGACGGCTTCACGAAGCTCTTGAGGCAGACGACGCTCGGCAGCCGCATCGAGAACGAAGGCGACGACACGGCGTGATCGTATTCGGCGAGAATGTTGACGCGGTCGAGGAACACCGCCTTGATCGCGTCCTGCCACGACCACAGCGACAAAGGATAGTAACTCAGCGGGCGATAGTCCGCATTCAGCACCAGAGCGGGCATCGCATCCGGCGAGACTGCTATCGTCACCTGCGTACCTCCTTGCCGCGTCAACCTGAACGGCGCAAATACTGTAATCCCGATATTGCAGGATTGTGAAGCGCAGTTTTCGCATCGCAACAGGGCAAAATCGCCGGATTTCGCGGGATTTCCTGCCTAAAATGCCACCGGCGCGGCATCGCGACCGCTCATCTGGCGGTAGTAGGCCCAGAACAGGCGCGCCGCCACGCCGCGCCACGGCGCCCATGATTCGGCCAGACGGCAAAGATCCCGTTCCGTCGGTCGCGGCGAGATAGAAAACGCATGCCCGACCGCGCTTTGCAGGGCGACATCGCGGGCGGGAAAGATGTCGGCATGGCCGGCGCAGAACAGGAGATAGACCTGCGCCGTCCACGGCCCGACGCCGCGCAGGGCAGTCAGCCGGGCGATGGCGGCATCGGCATCGTCGCCCGCGATTTGGTGAAGGTCGAGGCCATCTTCCAGTTCGGCACGGGCAATGGCCAGAAGCGCCGCCTGCTTGGCCCGCGACAGGCCGGCGGCGCGTAGCATCTCCTCGCCGCCGGCAACAACACCGGCGGCATCGAGCGGATCGATCAGCTTCTCCAGCCGTGCCGACATGGCATCGGCCGAGGCGCGCGAGACCTGCTGCGCAATGACGATTCCGGCCAGGCTGGCGAAGCCCGGCGCTGTGCGGCGCAGCGGCACTTCCCCGGCGCGCGCCGCGACGGGCGCCAGTCGCGGATCGCGACGCAGCAGCGCCTCGAGGCCGGCTTCAATGTCGTCAACTGTCTCGATCCGCCGCATCTCGCCTTCCGCGGGTCTTGCCGTCGCTTGCCCGGCACCGTAGCAATCGGACGATGAAGCCCACAACCCGTTTGATGCCGGCGTGACAATGCAGCCCGTTTTCCGCTTTGCGCCGAGCCCCAATGGCGAGCTTCACCTCGGACATGCCTATTCGGCGCTCCTGAACGCAAGGATGGCCGAGGCGGCCGGTGGACGGCTTCTGCTGCGCATCGAAGACATCGACACGACTCGCTGCGCGCCGGAATTCGAAGCGGCGATCTATCGCGACCTCGCCTGGCTGCGCATCGGCTGGGAACAGCCCGTGCGCCGGCAGTCGGAGCACTTCGGCGAATATGCGCAGGCGCTCGACGCGCTTGTCGAGGCGGGCCTGGTCTATCCCTCGTTCCTGACCCGGGGTGAGGCGCGCGCGATGATCGCCGAGGCGGAGGCCGACGGAGGCGATTGGCCGCGCGACCCGGACGGCGTGGCTCTGGTTCCGACCGTCGAGCGCGCGCTTCCCGACCGCGAGCGGCGGGCGCGTATGGCGGCGGGGGAACCATATGCCTGGCGGCTGAATGTCGACGCGGCGCTTGCCCATATAGGCGGGCATGGCGGCGGCGCGCTGTCATGGCGGGAGCAGGGGGCGGGCCCGCAGGGCGAGAGCGGGTCGATCGCCGCCGATCCGGTAGCATGGGGCGACGTGGTGATCGCGCGCAAGGAGGTGCCGACCAGCTATCATCTTTCGGTGACTGTCGACGACGCGCTTCAGGGTGTCACCCACGTCGTGCGTGGGCGCGACCTCTATCATGCGACGGCAGTGCAGCGATTGCTGCAGGAACTGCTGGGCCTGCCGCAGCCGGTCTACTTCCACCACGATCTGATCCTCGGCGATGACGGCCGCAAGCTGTCGAAGAGCCGGCAGGACACCGGCCTTGGCGCGCTGCGCGCCGCCGGGCTGACGCCCGCCGATGTCGCGCGCATGGTCGGCACGTAGCGACAGTCGGATCAGCCGTTGAGCCGCCGCATCGCCGCCTTCAGCACCACCAGCGCCGCCAGCAGCAGGAAAGCGCCAGCCAGCCCGGTGGTGATCGCCATCTGGACGTCTGCGAGGCGATGGCCAAGCGCGTTGGCGCCGTAGATTCCGCCGAAGAAGCCGATGGTGATGATGGCGGCATTGCCGGTCGCGCCGAAGCCTTCATGGCCCAGAAGCGCATTCAGGGCGGTGGCGACGATGAAGGACAGGATTGCGACAGACGTGGCGGCGAGAACCAGCCACAAGGGTTCGATATTCCACAACATGCGTGTTCCCTCCCGGACGAGCGGTGAAGGATGCGCCCCGCCATGACACCCGCATCAATGCGGCTGACTATATGGCTCAATCCTTATCCTTTGCTTGATGCAATGAATGGCATTAGAGCGGTCGCGCAGCCTGTCCCGACGATTGCGAGTACCGTCGCCGATGTCTTCCGCCACGCGCTTCATCCCCATCCTGTTCGTCGTCCTGTGGGCGACGGGCTTCATCGGTGCGCGTTACGCGATGCCGTGGGCGGAGCCGTTCAGCTTCCTCGCCGTGCGGTTCGCGCTGGCGGCCGCGTTTCTGGCTGCCCTCGCGCTCCTCATGCGTGCGCGGCCGCTGGGTGCGCGGCAGGCGGCAAATGCGGCCCTTGTCGGGGCGCTGGTCCATGGCGCCTATCTCGGCGGCGTGTTCTGGGCGATCCGCAACGGCATGCCGGCCGGGCTGTCGGCGCTGATCATCGGCCTTCAACCGCTGATGACGGCGGTGATCGCCGGTTTCGCGCTCGGCGAAAGGGTGCTGCCGCGCCACTGGGCCGGCCTCGCCATCGGCTTCTCCGGCATCTTGATCGTTCTCTATCCGAAGATCGGCGATGCGATCGGCGGGGTGACGACGGCGACGCTCGCAGCCTGCTTCTTCGGCGTTGTCGCCATCAGCCTCGGCACTGTCTGGCAGAAGCGTCATCTCGCCGGCGCCGATCTCGTCTCCGGCACGCTGTGGCAGTATGTCGGCGCGACGGCGCTGATGGCGGCCGCCTCGCTCGCCTGGGAGACGCGAAGCTTCGTCCTGACCGGCGAGCTCGTTTTCGCCATGGTCTGGCTGGTGTTCGTCCTGTCGATCGGCGCGATCTTCCTCTTGATGCACATGATCCGCGAGGGCGAGATGGCGAAGGTGTCGTCGCTGTTCTATCTCGT
>JBLJBS010000060.1:0-3479 GCA_047637695.1 Aquamicrobium sp.
GCCATGTCGATGGCGGTCTTGACCGCGTCGTTGAAGCTTTCGAAGCCGCCGTCGTAGCGCCCGGTCTCGGCCAGCTCGAACAGCCGCCGCTCGGCATCCTCGATCTGGTGGGCCGGCGACATGTCGACCGGCGCGTCATAGGCGATGTTGACCATGTCCTCGCCGACGGTGATCAGCGCCCGGCGCGTCGCGAGGTCGTAGATGGCGCGGCCGTAATCGGCGGCGTTGATGACGGTGACGGCCTCCGCCGCCAGCCGCGCCAGATAGTGGGCGACCGTCATCTCGCCGACCTTCTCGCCGGCCGGCAGGAAGGTCTTGATCGTCACCGGATTGGCCATCTTGCCCATGCGGATCAGCTCGGACGAAACCTCGTAGATCCGGCGATGCAGCGGCTCGTAGAAATGGTTGGGCTTCAGGAAGTCGGAAACCCGGTAGAAGGCGTCGTTGTTGACGAGGATAGCGCCCAAGAGCGCCTGCTCGGCCTCGATGTTGTTGGGCGCCTCCCGATAGAGCGGCGCTTCGGCCGCGCCGAGCTTGCGGATTGCCTCAGCCATGATTCGTCCCGTTCCCTGTCGATCATCGGTGTAGACCCGCCCCGGAAAGGGTCAACCGTCATTGCCGCCGCAATGCTGGCGCAGGGTTCGATTCACACGCTTTCCCCCCTGTCCACAGGCGGCTTCTCGCCATCAAGGAGAATCACGGTTGACTCCGTGATTCTATGCCGATCCGGGGCCGGCCGGAACAGAATCGCCGCTCATGCCGCGCGCGGCGCGAACAGGATGACGGCGGCTCCCGTCAGGCAGATTGCCGCGCCGAACAGGTCGAAACGGTCGGGCCGCACACCCTCCGCCGCCCAAAGCCAGCCAAGCGAGGCGCAGATATAGATGCCGCCATAGGCGGCATAGGCCCGGCCCGCCGCGTCGCTCTCGGCAAAGGTCAGCAGCCAGGCGAAGGCGGCGAGGCTCGCCACGCCGGGAATGAGCCACAGCGGCGATTTCTCCAGACGCAACCATGCCCAGAACGAGAAGCAGCCGGCGATTTCGGCAAGGGCGGCGGCGATGAAGACCGGAATTGTCATGCGTTGTCCCGATAACGGAAGAAGAAACTCTTTTTCCGGCAGCTTGACCGCGAAGGCAAGGAAAAGGCGGAAGCGCCCGGTCAGACCGCCGTCAGCCCGTCTGGGTCGCCTTGCCGGCCGTGCTCTTCCTGCGGCGGGCCTTGGGCCTTGCGTCCAGTTTCGCCAGCGCCTTCTCGTTGTCGGCGATGTAGCCGCGCGTTGTCGGCAGGGTGTCGTTGCGCTTCGTGAGTTGAATCTGCATGACCATCATGTCCTGCCAGCGAAATGCCGCTTCCGAGCCGGCGAGATAGAATTCCCACATCCGCGCGAATCGTTCGTCGTAGATCGCGACGGCCTTGTCGCGGTTGGCCATGAAGCGCTCGCGCCAGTGGCGCAGCGTCTCGGCATAGTGAAGCCGCAGGATTTCGATGTCGGTGACGATGAGGCCGGCGCGCTCGATATGCGGCAGCACTTCCGAAAGGGCAGGGATGTAGCCGCCGGGAAAGATGTATTTGCGGATGAAGGTGTCGGTCGCCGCCGGCGGGCCGGAGCGGCCGATGGAGTGCAGCAGCATCACCCCGTCTCGCGCAAGCAGCCGGGCCGCCTGCTCGAAATAGGTATGGTAGTGGTTGATGCCGACATGCTCGAACATGCCGACCGAGACGATGCGGTCGAACTCGTCCTCGATATCGCGGTAGTCGGTGATCTCGAAACGAACCCGGTCCTCGAGCCCTTCCTGGCGCGCGCGCTCGACCGCCACCGCGTGCTGCTCATCGGAAAGCGTGACGCCGAGCACCCGGGCGTCGAGCGTTTGCGCGAGGTAGAGGCCGAGCCCGCCCCAGCCGCACCCGATATCGAGGACGCGCTGGCCGGGCTCGATGGCGAGCTTGGCCGCGATGTGCCGCTTCTTGGCCAGCTGCGCTTCCTCCAGCGTCATGTCCGGCCGCTCGAAATAGGCGCAGGAGTACTGCATGTCATGATCGAGGAAGAGCCGGTAGAGATCGCCCGAAAGGTTGTAATGGCGCTGGACGTTGCGCTTCGACCGGCCGGCGGTGTTGATCTGATGCAGCCGGCGCAATCCGATGCGCAGATTGTCGAAGACCCTGGTCCAGGCCGGAACGTCCGCGCCCGCCTCGATATTGGCGTAGGCAAGCCGCAGCAGCGTCAGCACGTCGCCTTCGACGATGTCGAGCTCGCCGTCCATATAGGCTTCCGGCACGCCGAGCCACGGATTGAGCATGATGGCCGCTTCGGCCGAATGGGTGCGAAGGAGGATGCCGACCGGATCGCCGGTTCCGTCTCCGAAAATCTGGGCCGAGCCGTCGGGATAGGTGATCGTCAGCTTGCCGATGCGCACCAGGCGCTCGACAACGCCTTGCAGGAGCTTGTTCATCGCAGTCGTCCATGCATGCTCCCCCTCGCATGCAATGCGGAAGTTTGTCGCAACTCCTTTCCGGGGTAAAGCCCCGGCGCGCCTCACCGATTATGCCAAAGAAAAACGTGTTCCAAAGAAAAACGCCCGGCCGGAGCCGGGCGTTTCCGCGACTTGCTGTCGGGATGCCTATTCGTCGTCGAAATCGTCGGCTTCCGGTTCGAAGAAGGCATCCGGGCGGGCGTTCTCGTTGATGTCGTCGCCATAGATCGCCTCGGCCGTGTCGAGCTTCTCGCCGGCGGCCTGACGCTCGGCTTCCTCGGCGGTGCGGGCGATGTTCAGCGTCACGGTCACTTCGACTTCCGGATGCAGCGCTATCGCCACATTGGACAGGCCGATGGTCTTGATCGGGTGATTCAGCTCGACCTGGTTGCGGTTGATGTTGAAGCCTTCGGCGGTGATCAGTTCGGCGATGTCGCGGCTCGACACCGAACCGTAGAGCTGGCCGGTCTCGCCGGCGGAGCGCACGATCACGAAGGTCTGGCCGTCAAGCTTCTCGGCGACCTTCTCGGCTTCCGACTTGCGCTCGAGGTTGCGGGCTTCGAGCTGGGCGCGCTGGCCCTCGAACTTCTTGCGGTTGGCTTCGTTGGCGCGCAGCGCCTTGCCCTGCGGCAGCAGGAAGTTGCGGGCGAAGCCGTCCTTGACCTTGACGGTGTCGCCGATCTGCCCGAGGCGGGCGATGCGTTCGAGAAGAATAACGTCCATTTTCGTCTCCATGCGGCCTGTACGGCCGTTCAATATCGAAGACGGGTTGGGAAAGCAGGGAAGGCGCGGGCGCCTCGTGTCGCTGTCCTGCCCGTCGCGGCAGTTAGGGTCTGTCCGGCAGGCCCAACTCGGATTTCAGTGTCTACTCTCCCCACGCCGAACGCGAGAGAGGGAAGGGGGCGACCCTGGTGATACAGGAAGGCCGCCCCCGAAAGCCTTACTTCACCACGTAGGGCAGCAGGCCGAGGAAGCGGGCGCGCTTGATCGCCTTGGCGAGTTCGCGCT
>JBLJBS010000061.1:0-26485 GCA_047637695.1 Aquamicrobium sp.
GCGGCCTGTTCCGCGAGTTCGGCTTCGTGCTCGCCATCGCCGTGTTCCTCTCGGCGGTGGTGGCGCTGTCGCTCTGCCCGATGATGGCCTCGCGTTTCATGGCCGGGCGCCATCATCACGATCATTCCGCGGGCATTCTCGGCCGGATCGGCGGGCTCCTGTCGCGCTTCTACCGCCGCACGCTGCATGCCGCGCTCAATGCTCCCTTCGTGGTGGTGATCGTCGCGGTGCTGTTCTCGGCGCTGGCCGTGGTGCTGTTCCCCACCATCCGCTCTGAACTCACCCCGCCGGAGGATCGCTCCGCCGCCTTCCTGCGCATCAATGCACCGCAGGGCGTTTCGCTTGACTATCTCGCCCAGCAGATGCGCAACCTCGAAGACCTGATCCAGCCGCTGCGCGCCTCCGGCGAGATCGCCTCCGTCTTCGCCATCGCCGGTTCGGGCAACTCGCAGAACTCCGGCTTCATGGTGCTGTCGCTGGCGCCATGGGACCAGCGCACACGCAGCCAGCAGGAAATCCTCGCCGACGTGACCAACCGCGTCGGCGCGGTTCCGGGCGTGCGCGCCTTCGCCTTCCAGCCAAACAGCCTAGGCATCCGCGGCGCGGGCTCGGGCCTGCAATTCGCCATCGTCGGCAATTCCTACGCGCAGTTGACGCAGGCCGCGCAGGCGACGGTCGCCGACCTCGAGAAGGACAGCCGCTTCCGCAACGCGCGCCTGAGCCAGGAAACCTCCCAGCCGCAACTTTCGGTCAGGATCGACCGCGAGCGCGCCTCCGACCTCGGCATCAACATTGCCGGCCTGTCGGAAACGATCCAGGCCATGCTCGACGGCCGCGAGATCGGCTCTGTCTTCATCGAGGACCGCTCCTATGACGTGAAGCTGCTTTCCGCCACGCACCCGATCAACGACCCGACCGACCTCGAGAACATCTTCGTCAAGGCGCAGGACGGGCGTTTCGTGCCGATGTCGACCATCGCCACGCTGAGCGAGCAGGCGGTGGCGCCGTCACTGGCGCGCGAGCAGCAGCAGCGGGCGGTGGCGATCACCACCGAGCTTACCGGCAGTTTCGCCATCGGCGAGGCCTATGAGGCGGTGCAGGAGATCGTAGCGCCGCACATGCCGCCCGGCAGCCGCATCGTGCCGCTGGCCGAGGCCGCGACGTTGCAGGAAACGTCCGGCGGCATGACCGTCGTGTTCGGCTTCGCCATCGTCATCATCCTGCTGGTGCTGGCCGCGCAGTTCGAGAGCTTCGTTTCCGCCGCCATCATCATGGCCACGGTGCCGCTCGGTCTGGCCTGCGCGGTCTTCGCGCTCCTTCTCACCGGCACCAGCCTGAACGTCTACAGCCAGATCGGCCTCGTCCTCCTCGTCGGCATCATGGCCAAGAACGGCATCCTGATCGTCGAGTTCGCCAACCAGCTGCGCGACCGCGGCATGAAGCTGCACGAGGCGATCGAGGAGGCGGCCAACATCCGCCTGCGGCCGGTGGTGATGACCATGCTGTGCACCATCGTCGGCGGCCTGCCGCTGGTGCTGGCCAGCGGCGCCGGGGCGGAAGCCCGCATCGCTCTCGGCTGGGTCATCGTCGGCGGGCTCGGCCTTTCGACCATCTCGACGCTCTATCTGACGCCGGTCGCCTATCTGCTGCTCGGACGGTTCGTCACGCCGAAGGTGGAAGAGGAAAAGCGCCTCCACCGCGAACTCGAAGAGGCCAGCGCGAAAGCGGCCGCGATGCAGCCGGCGGAATAGAAGAAAAGGCTGCCGGCCGTCAGCCGGCGGCTTCGCGACGCTCCATCGGAACAAAGGCTGCAAGCACGGCCGCGCCGACGAACATCGACAGGGCGGCCAGCCACAGGCCGACATCGTAATTGCCGGTTTTTTCCGCCACAGTGCCGACAAAGGCCGGGGCGACGATCTGGGCGACGCCATAGCTCAGCGTCAGCTTGGCCATCGCCTGCGAGGCATTGGCGCTGTTGCGCTTGCCGACCAGCGTCAGCATCAGCGAAACGACGCCGATGAAAGTAGCCCCGAACAGAACCGCCCCGCCCAGCGCCGCCCACAGGTGCCCGCTCATCACGGGCAGAAGGCTCGACACGCCCTGAAGACAGCAGGCAAGGATCAATGCCTTGACCTCGCCGATCCGCCGCGCCAGCCGATCCCAGACGAAGGTGGCCGGAATGGCGGTAAGGCCGACCACGATCCAGACCATCGAGCCGGTCCCGGCCAGGGCCGGCTGCTTCTCCGTTGCGGCGACGAGGAAGGTGGCGCTGATGACGAAGCCGATGCCGGCGAAGAAGTAGGAGGCGATCAGCAGCCACATTCCGAGACCGGGCCGCCTCGGCCGTGAAGCGGCGGCGGCCGTGGCGGGGCGTGCCGCCGGCGGCTGCGGCGCCGGCATCCACAGCCAGGCGGGAACGAACAGGGCGAGACCGACGACACCCATCACCAGCCATTGCCGCGACCAGTCGAAAGCCGGGGTCATCAGCGCCACCAGGGCCCCCGACACCACGATGCCCGCGCCGATGCCGGAAAAATGCAGGCCGAGTTCCGGCCGCCTTCCATGCGCGAGCAACCAGCCCAGAACCATGCCCGACGCGAGCAGAAGCCCGGACGCGGCGCTGACGCCGCCGATGACGCGCAGCGCCATCCACGCGACCGGATCGCTGGTCAGGCCCATGCCGGCCGTGCCGATGACACCGGCCAGAAGCCCGAAGCGATAGAGCCGGTAGCGCAGGTCGGGAGCGGACACTCTTGCCGCGATCAACGCCCCGGTCATGTAGCCGACATAGTTCAGCGTCGCCAGCCAGCCGCCCAGCGTCTCGCTCAGCCCGGCCTGTGCCTGCATCAACGGCAGGAGCGGCGTGTAGGCGAAACGCGCAAGACCCACGGTCAGAATCAGCGACGCGATGCCGGCGCACAACACCTGCCACGGCTGGCGCGGCTCGAAGAGGGAAGATGAATGGGAAGAGGTCTGCGTCATGCCCTTTGCCCTCACGCACTGCCATGAAACGAATGACGGCCCGACCGCTGCGCCCCGTGCCAGCCCCTCTCGCGAGAAGAGAACAGCGGCGCTGCCGGCCAGATCCCGTCCGGAGCGATCATCCCCATAACAATCCGGTCCGCCGCCCCATTTGTCGATCTTGCCGCATCCGCGCGACGCCCGGGTAGTTCCACTCCGACTTCAAGATGCTCTAGCCGACCCGGGCTCGACAGTCTTTCGATGCGATGACAGAATATATCGATGAACAGCCATACTCGCGCCGGGACCACGCCATGGATGGAACTCGTCGTTCCGGCCGGACAGCCTGCGCCCGACCCGATCAGGGTGCGCGCCCAGCATCTGCCGCCGCGCCACCGCTTTCCGCTTCACGCGCATGACTGGCACCAGCTCGTCTACGCCACTTCCGGCGTTCTCACCGTCTCGGTCGCCGGCAGCCGCACGGTCATCTCGCCCGAACAGGCGGCATGGGTGCCGGCGGGTACGCTGCACGGCACCGGCACGCTGCTCGGCGCACAGTTTCACAGCCTCTATATTGCAGCCGACCCCGCTTTCGAACTTGCTTTGGGCCAGGTGGTGTTCGCGGTTCCGCCGCTGTTGCGGGCGCTGATCGTCGAGTCGGCGCGCCTCGAAACCGGCGAGGAAAGTGCGGACTACCGCCGGCAGGTAAATGACCTCATCCTGGCGCAGCTGCGGCGGGCGCGACCGCTGTCAACGGCGCTGCCCTGGCCCCGGAGCCCGGCGCTGGCAAGGCTGTGCGAGGCGCTCTACGCCCGGCCGGGCGATCCGCTCTCGACGCCGGAATGGGGCCGGCGGCTCGGCATGTCGCAACGCACGCTGGCGCGGCGCTTCCACGAGGAAACCGCGATGACCCTGCGGGCATGGCGCAGACGCCTGCGCCTGTTTCGCGGCATCGAACTGCTGGAGGCCGGCACCAGCGTCACCGACGTCGCCCTGGAGCTCGGATATGCCTCGGCTTCAGCCTTCATCTACATGTTCCGGGTCGAGACCGGAGACAGCCCGGATTCTTATCGTCGCCGGACGGAAAAGCCGGCCGCATAAGCGAAAAGGGCCGCGCGGTTGCCCGCGCGGCCCATCCATCCGTCAAAGCCGGATTGCTTGCCCTCGGGCCGGATTACTTGACCTCGGACTCGTCGAGACGGCCGACCTCGACCCACTTGCCGCCTTCGATCTTCGAAATGACGATCAGGCTGCCGCCCTGATGGTCGGCGCCGTAGTCGATGTCGACGTCGTTGATGGCATCGTGGTACTTCACGCTTTCCATGCCGGTGCGGAAGCTCTCTTCGGTCAGATTGCGGCCGGCGGCCTCGAAAGCCGCGACCATGGCGCGCGCCGCGCCATAACCGAGCTGGGCGGCGGTGCCGACCGGCTCGCCATGGGCTGCCTGATAGGCTTCCGCCCATGCCTTGACTTCAGGATTGTCGAGACGGTTCTCGAAGTCGGACCAGCCAGCGGCCGCATAGTAGCCTTCGGTGACACCTTCCGGTACCTTGGCGACGGCGGTGTTCATGCCGGCCGACGAGCCGACGAAGGCGACGTCGGTCCAGCCGAGCTTCTTGGCGGTGCCGAAGGCGACGATGGTCTGGCGCACGCCGAGGCCGGTGGCGACGATGTCGCAGCCGGCTTCGCGCAGCTTCTGGATCGAGCCGACGAAATCCTGCTCGTCCGGCTTGTGGGTGGTCTCCGCCGCATAGCTGAGGCCGAGCTTCTCGGCCTGGTCCTTGGCGCCCTCATGCACTTCGAGGCCGAAGTCGGAGGGGATGTACATGGCGCAGACTTCCTTGGCACCGTTCTGCTCGGCCAGCATCGTCACCGCGGCTCGGATCTGATCGTAATAGGACGAGAAGCCGGTATACTTGTAGGTGAGGTCGCCTTCGAGCATCTGCCGCGCAGCGGTCAGCGGCGACACGTTCGCCACCTTCTTCGCCTCCATCAGCGGAAAACCGGCAAGGTTGTGCGGCGTGCCGAGGTTGAGCAGCATCGCGAAGACCTGATCGGAATTGATCAGCTTGTTGAAGTTCTGCACCGCCTTCGGCACCTGGTAGCCGTGATCCTCGACGACGAGGCGGATCTTGCGGCCGTGGACGCCGCCCTTGGCGTTGACCTCCTCGAACAGCTGCTGGGCGGCCTTGATCGCGCCGACGTTGAACGCGGCGAAGATGCCCGAGAGGTCGCCGTTCGAGCCGACCACGATCTCGGTATCCGAAACGCCCTGCGTCGCGCTGGCGGCCGAGGCCATGCCCATGGCGAAGGTTGCGGCGAGAATGGACTTGGTGACTGCACTCTTCATTTCATTTCCTCCTGATTGTTTCCTGGTTCCCTTACGGCGCGGCATTTTCGCCTAGCCGTACATCTCGTCGATCAGACGCTTGTGCTTCTTCTCCACGAAGCTGCGCTTCAGCTTCATGGTGGCTGTCAGTTCGTCATCTTCGGCTGTCAGCAGCACGTCGATCAAGCGAAAATCCTTGATCTGCTCCACCCGCGCGAACTCGCGGTTGGTGTCCTCGACCACGCCGGCGATCAGGTCGCGCACTTCCTGCGCGGCGCAGAGCGAGCGGAAGTCGTTGAACGGCACTTTCTGGTCCTGGGCGAACTTCTCGACATTCTCCTGGTCGATCATGACGAGGCAGGTCAGGAACCTGCGCTTGTCGCCGATCACCACCGCATCCGCGATATAGGGGCTGAATTTCAGCCGGTTCTCGATCTCGGCCGGGGTGATGTTCTTGCCGCCGGCGGTGATGATGATGTCCTTGACGCGGCCGGTGATGGTCAGGAACCCGTCATCCAGCCGCCCGACATCGCCGGTGCGCAGCCAGCCATCCTCGGTGATCGTCTCGGCGGTCTTCTCCGGCTTGTTCCAATAGCCGTGGAAGACGTTCGGACCGCGATACTGGATCTCGCCATCCGCCGCGATCCGCAACTCTCCGCCCGGAACGACCTGGCCGACAGTACCGGTCCGGTCGTGTTCGAGGCTGTTGAGCGAGATCACGCCGGAGCTTTCGGTCATGCCGTAGCCTTCGAGCACGGTGATGCCGACCGCCTTGAACCAGCGCAGGAGATCGGGCGAGATCGGCGCCGCGCCTGACGAGCCGCGCCGCAGCCGGTCGAAGCCGAGCATGCGCCGCAGGTTCCGCAGCAGCACGAAGTCCCAGAACGCATAGGCCAAGCGCGTGCCGAGCGGCACCGGCCGCCCCTCATCCAGGGCCTTGACCCGCTTCAGCCCGGCCTTGACCGCCCGGGCAAAGGCCCATTTGCCGAGCGGGGTCGCTTCGCTCGCCATGATGGTGATGCGGCTGTAGATCTTCTCCCACACGCGCGGCACCGCGGTGAAGACGTGCGGGGAAACCTCGCGCACATTGTCGAACACCGTTTCCGGGCTTTCGGCGAAGTTCACCGTCGATTTCATGCCGATCGGCAGAAACGCGGTCAGCAGCCGCTCGAGGATGTGGCAGAGCGGCAGGAAGCAGACCTGCTCGTCGTCGGGACCGACCGGCAGGGTCAGCGCCGCCCCGGTGACCGAGGCGATGACGTTCCTGTGGGTGATCATCGCGCCCTTCGGCGGACCGGTGGTGCCGGAGGTGTAGACGAGGATCGCCACTTCCTCCGGTTTCGACCGGGCGATTTCCTCGTCGAAACGGTCGGGGTTCTCCTTCAGGAAGGCGCGGCCGAGCGCGTAGAGATCGTCGAGGAAGATCACCCGATCGTCGGCGAAGTCGTGCAGGCCGTCGCGGTCGTAGACGATGACCCTGGCGAGGCCCGGCATTTCGTGACGCACCGACAGGAACTTGTCCAGCTGCTCGTCATTCTCGACGAACAGGAAGCGGCTGTCGGAATCGTTGACGAGATATTTGAGCTGGGCAGCGGAATCGGTGGTGTAGACGCCGGAGGCGACGCCGCCGACCGACTGCACACCGAGATCGGTATAGATCCATTCCTTGTTGTCTTCAGACAGGATCGACACCACATCGCCGCGCTTCAAGCCCAGCGAGATCAGCCCGAGGCCGATCAGGCGGGCGTGTTCGTAGAACTCCGCCCAGGTGTAGGACAGCCAGATGCCGTAATCCTTTTCACGATGGGCGACCTTGGCGCCCAGTTCCCGGCAGCGCTGGCGAAACAGCTTCACCAGCGTGTCGCAGCCGTCGAAGTAATAAGGCCCCTTCGTCAGGTCGGCATTGAACGAATGGCCGAGCAATGTCTGCTGCGGCGGTATCTTTTCGGCGATGGTCATTCGACTTTCCTCCCGAAAGCGCGCCTCGAAGCCTTGCGCCCGTTGCGCTTCATCCGGCGCCCGTTCAGCGCCATGTCTTCTTCTGCTTCCAGCGCTTCTGGCCGCGCTGGACCTCCTCCGTCTGCACGCCGAGATAGAATTGCTGGACATCCTTGGACTCCAGCAGCCTTTGCGCGGTGTCGGCCATGACGATGCGGCCGAGTTCCATCACATAGCCGTAATCGGCGACCTCCAGCGCGATCTTGGCGTTCTGCTCGACCAGCATCATGGTCACGCCCTGCTCGCGGTTCAAGCGGCGGATGATCTGGAAGATCCCCTTGGTCAGAAGCGGCGACAGGCCGAGCGAGGGTTCATCGAGCAGCATGACCTTCGGTCGCGCCATAAGGCCCCGGCCGATGGCCAGCATCTGCTGCTGCCCGCCCGACAGGGTGCCGGCCGCCTGCGACCGGCGTTCCGCCAGGATCGGGAAATAGGAGAACACCATTTCCTGGTCACGCCTGACGCCGTCGGCGTCGGAGCGGGTGAACGCGCCCATCTTCAGGTTTTCCTCGACGGAGAGCAGCGGAAACACCTCCCGCCCTTCCGGGACATGGACGATGCCGGCCCGCACGATCCTGTCCGGGCTCTGTCCGGCAATGTCCTTGCCCTGATAGATGATCTGGCCCTTCTCGGGGTCCATGACGCCGGAAACCGTCTTCATCAGCGTCGTCTTGCCGGCGCCGTTGGCGCCGAGAACGCTGACGATCTGGCCCTCGCGGACTTCTAGGCTGACGCCGCGGATCGCCATGATCGGCCCGTAATAGCTTTCGATGTTGCGCACCGAAAGCACGACATCCGCCTGCGCCGCCGGCGCGGCTCCCGCCTTCGTTTGTCCTTTCTCCACCGTCACCGCCGTCATGCCAGCACCTTCTGGTTCTCGTCGGACGCGCCGATATAGGCCTCGATCACCCGCGGATCGTTCTGCACCTCGTGCGGGGTGCCGAGCGACAGCATCTTGCCGTCGGCCAACGCCAGCACCCGGTCGGAGACCGAGGCGACGAGGTGCATGTCGTGCTCGACCATCAGCACGGTGATGCCCATCTGCTTCTTCATGTCCTCGACCCAGAAGGCGACGTCCTGCGTCTCCTCGACGGAAAGGCCCGAGGCCGGCTCGTCGAGCAGCAGCAGGCGCGGCTCGATCGCCAGCGCCCTGCCCATCTCAACCACCTTGCGCACGCCATAGGGCAGGCCGGCGATGTACTTCTCGCGATAGGCCTGCAGGTCGAGGAAATCGATCACCTTCTCGATCGCCTCGCGGTGACGGTGTTCCTCGCGCCGCACGGAAGGCAGGAAGCCGAGTTCCGTCCACATGTTGGTGCGGCGGTGACGGTGGCGGCCGACCAGCAGGTTCTGCATCACCGTCGCCTGGTCGAACAGTTCGATGTTCTGGAAGGTGCGGGCGATGCCGAGGCCGGCGATCTCGTGCGGCTGGCGCTTGAGGATCGACTGGCCGTCGAAACGGATGTCGCCCTCGAACGGATCGTAGATGCGCGAGATCAGGTTGAAGATGGTCGACTTGCCGGCGCCGTTGGGGCCGACCAGCGCGAACACCTCGCCTTCCTCGACCGCGAACGAGACCTTGTTGACGGCGGTGACGCCACCGAATTTCAGCGTGACGTTGTCGAGTTCGAGCAGGCTCATCGCATCCGCTCCGTCTTGAGATAGGACTTCTGGCGGCGGAACATGTCCTTGCGGTAGAACGGGAACAGCTCGAAATAGGTGCGTATCTTCACCCACCGCCCATAGATGCCCATCGGCTCGAACAGGATGAAGCCGATCAGGATCGCGCCGAACACCGCCGCCTCGAGACCGGGAATGGCGACCGAGCCGCCGCCCAGCACCTGGTTGGCGAGATCGCGCGTCATCGAGATCGCCTGCGGCAGCAGCGCCACCACCGCCGCGCCGAAGAATGCGCCGTGGATGGTGCCGAGGCCGCCGATGACGATGGCCAGCAGAAGCTGGATCGAGATGATGACGTTGAAGGTCTCGTTGTTGAAGATGCCGGCGAAATGGCCCATCAGCGCGCCGCCGAGCCCGGTGATGCCGGCCGAGATGCCGAAGGCGATGGCCTTGGTGCGGGCGACGTTGACGCCCATCGCCTGCGCCGAGATCTCGGAGTCGCGGATCGCGGCGAAGGAACGGCCGAGCGGCGAACGCTGCAGGTTGCGATAGAGCAGCACCACCAGAAGCGTGATGCCAAGCACCAGATAATAGAGCCGGTCCGGATTGGCGTAGCGGTTGAAGCCGACGCCGAAGATCGAGATGTCGGGCGCGAACAGCCCCATCACCCCGTTGGTCAGCGGCGTCGCGATGACGATGAAGTCGTCGGTCAGGATCGCGATCGCCATGGTGCCGATGGCGAGATAGACGCCGTGAAGCCGCGTCATCGGCATGGCGATCAGCAGGCCGGCAACGCCGGCAATCAGCCCGGCGAGCGGAAAGGCGAGAATGAACGGCAGGCCGAGCTTTTCCTGAAGCAGCACGTTGGCATAACAGCCGACGGCGAGGAAGGCGGCATGGCCGAGGCTGGCCTGCCCGGTCTGGCCGACGAGAACCATCAGGCCCATGCAGGCGATGGCCCAGATCAAAAGGTTCGTCATCTCGCCGATCGCGAAGCTCGACACCACGAGCGGCAGCACCAGCGCCAGCGCCAGCAGCGCCAGATACCAGCCGAGCTGCGCGCCATGCCGGAACAGGTTGATGTCGGCGTCGTAGGAAGTCTTGAAGACTGTTCTCATGGTCGCCTCCTCACACTTTCTTCCGGTGGACCTGGGCAAGGATGCCGTGCGGCCGGAAGACAAGGATCAGGAACAGAAGCAGGTAAGGCATGATCTGCGAGTAGCCGGCGGCGATGTAGCGCGAGGCGAAAGGCTCGATCAGGCCGACGATCAGCCCGCCGAGCAACGCGCCGGGCAGCGAGCCGAAGCCGCCGATGACGGCGGCGGCGAACGCCTTGATGCCGAGCAGGCCGACCGAAGGGTCGATCGCGCCCTTGGAGGCGAACAGGATTCCGGCGACGGCCGCGACCATGCCCGCAAGCGCCCACACCAGCGACTGAACCCGCTTGACCGGTATGCCCATGTAATAGGCGGCAAGCTGGTTCTGCGACGACGCCTGCATGGCGACGCCGAGCTTGGTGCGGTTGAAGTAGAGCCACAGCACCACCGTCATCAGCACCGTGACGGCGATGACCGCGATCTCGTCGAGGCCGAGCACCAGCCCGCCGAAGCGGATGTCGCGCCCGGCGATCGGCGATTGCAGCGACACCGGCTCGTGCCCCCAGATCAGGCCCGCGGCAAAGCGCAGGACGAAGCCGAGCGCGATCGTCAGGATGATGACCGCGATCTGCGACTGCCCCGACATGCGCCGGACCACGACAAGGTCGAGCGTATAGCCGAACACCCCCATGATCAGGATGGCCAGAGGCGCCGCGATCCAAAAGGAAAGCCCCATGAATTCGGCATTGGTCAGCCCGAGGCAGACGAACGCGCCCAGCATCATGAAGTCGCCCTGGGCGAAATTGACCGCCTCGGTCGCCTTGTAGATGAGGACGAATCCCATCGCTATCAGGCCGTATACGCAGCCGTTCGCGAGGCCGCTTACGATAAGTTGCAGGACATCCACGCCTGTCGCTCCTCCCTGCGGGGCAGGCGGCTTATCGCCGTCCCGTCCCGTATCCGCTCCCCTTCCCCTCCGGCCGCCGGCCGTGGGGCTTTTTCCTGCCGCCCCTTTTCCGGGGCCCCTGTTCTCAGGGCTTCAGCACGATCTTTCCGGTGGCGCCCCTGTCGAGCACGCGCTTCAGCACGCTGCCCGCCTCCTTCAGGGGATACACACCTTCGATCACCGGCCTGACCTTGCCCGTCAGACGCCAGCCAATCAACTCCTTCATGTTCTCCGCGTAGACGAGCGGCTCCTTCTGGGTGAACGCGCCCCAGAACACGCCGATCACCGCATAGCTCTTCACCAGCGTCAGGTTGACCGGCAGCTTCGGGATCGTGCCCGACGCGAAGCCGATGACCAGCAGCCGCCCGTCCCAGGCCATCGAGCGCGACAGGACGTCGAACGGCTCGCCGCCAACGGGATCGAAAGCCACGTCGACGCCCTTGCCGCCGGTCGCTTCCTTCAGCGTGTCCTTGAGATTGTCGTAGCCGAGCACCACGTCCGCCCCGGCCTCCCCGGCGATCTTGCGCTTGTCGGCGCTCGACGCCACCGCGATCACCCGCGCGCCCATCGCCTTGCCGATCTGCACCGCCGCGACGCCGGTGGCGCCGGCCGCGCCCAGCACGCACAGCGTCTCGCCCGCCTTCAGGCCGCCGCGCTGCTTCAACGCATAATGCGAGGTGCCATAGGCGACGAGCAGCGCGCAGGCGTCCTCGCCGGAAATGCCGTCGGGGAGCTTCATCACCGCCCGCTCGTCGACGCCGACCTTCTCCGCATAGCCGCCAAGCTGCAGCAGCGCCGCCACCCGGTCGCCGACCTTGACCGAGGTCACTCCCTCACCAACCGCCGAAACCCGGCCAGCCACCTCCATGCCCGGCACGAACGGCACCGGCGGCTTCATCTGGTAGAGACCCTGAACGAGAAGACCGTCGGGGAAGTTCACCCCGACCGTGTCGACATCGATCACGACGGTGCGGCCCGAAGCCTCAGGTTCCGGCCACTCCGCGTAATCCAGCTTATCCAGCGGTGCAAAATCGCGCGCGACGATCGCCTTCATCTCAGACCTGCTGCTGCGTGTATTGCTTGAGTTCTTCGCGGGCGATCTGCCGCCGGTGCACCGCGTCCGGCCCGTCGGCCAGCCGCAGCGTGCGCAGATGCGTCCACGAGCGCGCCAGCGGCGTGTCCTGCGAGATGCCCTGCCCGCCATGCATCTGCACCGCCTCGTCGGTGATCTTCAGCGCGACGCGCGGCGCCACAACCTTGACCTGGCTGATCCACGGGGCGGCAGCCTTGCCGTCGCCCTGATCGATCATCCATGCCGCCTTGAGGCACAGCAGCCGCGCCATCTCGATCTCCATCCGGCACTCGGCGATGATGTCGTAGTTGGCGCCGAGCTTCGCCAGCGGCTGGCCGAACGCCTCGCGGCGCATGGCGCGCTGGCACATCTGCTCCAGCGCCATCTCGGCCTGGCCGATGGCCCGCATGCAGTGGTGGATGCGGCCGGGCCCGAGCCTTCCCTGCGCGACCGCGAAGCCCTTGCCTTCGCTCAGGATCAGGTTTTCCGCCGGCACCCGCACATTCTCGAAACGAAGGTGCATGTGGCCGTGCGGCGCGTCGTCCTCGCCATAGACCTTCATCGCGCGCAGGATGGTCACGCCCGCCGTTCCGGCCGGCACCAGGATCATCGAATGCTGCTCGTGCTTGCGCCGGCCGGCATCCGGCGTGCGGACCATGACGATGTAGATCTTGCAGCGCGGATCGCCCGCGCCCGATGCCCACCACTTCTCGCCGTTGAGCACGTAGTCGTCGCCGTCACGCTCGCAACGCATCGAGATGTTGGTGGCATCCGACGAGGCGACGTCCGGCTCGGTCATCAGATAGGCAGAGCGGATCTTTCCCTCCAGCAGCGGCGTGAGCCATGCCTGCTTCTGCGCCGGCGTACCGTAGCGCTCCAGCACCTCCATGTTGCCGGTGTCGGGCGCCGAACAGTTGAACACTTCCGCGCCGAGATGCGCCTTGCCCATTTCCTCGGCCAGATAGGCGTATTCAACCGTCGTCAGGCCATAGCCGCGCGACGAATCGGTCAGCCAGAAATTCCACAGCCCGCGTTCGCGCGCCTTGGCCTTCAGCCCTTCCAGTATCTCGCTCTGGCGCAGCGTGTAGCTCCAGCGATCGCCGTCCTTGCCGACCTCGGCAAGAAATTCCTCATCGAGCGGCAGGATCTCCTCGCGCACCATCCTCGCCACCTTTTCGTGGATGGGCTTGAGCCGCTCGGTCATGCCGAGAGCCATGTCGGGATTGGAACTCATGATTGCCTGCACTCCTCTTTGCCGCCGAGCCCGCGCCACGCGCAGGTGACGACCTGTCCTGCCAGTTCTTCGATATCCGCTCTGGTCTCGCCGGTTCGCGGCGCGTACCAGAATATCGGCGAGTTGAGCGTCATGAACATCAGCTGGTTGGTGATGCTGACGTTTCCGAAATCGAAATCGCCTTCCTCGCGCGCCTTGACGATGACCTCGCGGAAGATCGCGCTGTAATCGCTGCGCAGGCGGATCAGATCGTTCATCACCATGCGCTGCTGCGGCGTGGTGGCGCCGCGCAGATGCATCTCCACCCCCATCCATACCGTCCGCTGGAACGGCTTGGTGGCGATCATCTGCATCGCATGCGCCGTCGCCATCCGCCGCCAGCGCTTCGCGGCGGGGCCGGGAAACGCCCGGTACGGCTTGATCGCGGCATAGTTCATTTCCATTCCGGCCCGGAAGACGGACGCGAACAGATCGGCCTTGGAACGGAAATGATGGTAGATACGGCCCTTGGTCGCTCCCAGCGCATGGGCGACGTCGTCGATCGACGTCTCGGCATAGCCGCGATCCATGAAGCAGGTCGCCGCCGCGCTCAGTATGTCGGCGCGCGCGTGGTCCAGTATCTGCTCCGGGACGCGAAGCGTCATCGAGCCAACATCCTCCCTGTTGCCTGCTCCCTGTTCCGGGAAATCGCCGTAGCGAAACCGCTTCGGCCTTCGATCGGACCTTTACGAGCAGGCAAATGATGAACATACTACTGGGTATGTTGTCAACGCGACAATGGCATGCTTCAGCGGCAATCCGGGATATCGCGACGTAAGCTGGCGACTTGAGGAGGAACCATGTCGTATCTGGAAGATCTGTTTTCGGTGGCCGGAAAGACCGCCCTTGTCACCGGTGCCGCAACCGGCATCGGCCGGATGGCGGCAACGGGGCTTGTGATGGGCGGCGCCCGCGTGCTGATCGCCTCGCGCAAGGGCGCGGATTGCGCCCGGGTCGCTGACGAGCTGAACGCGCTCGGCGGTTCGGGCAGCGCCGAGGGCTTTGCAGGCGACGTCGGCACGGAGGAAGGCATCGCCGCGCTGGTCGGCGAGGTGAAGCGCCGCACCGATGCGCTTGACATCCTCATCAACAATGCCGGCATCAGCTGGGGCGCGGAATTCGCCGAATTCCCCTACAGCGCCTGGACCAAGGTGCTATCGGTCAACGTCGCCGGCCTGTTCCACCTGACACGCGAGCTGATGCCGATGCTCGAAAGCGCCGCCCGTCAGGACGATCCGGCGCGGATCATCAATCTCGGTTCGGTGATGGGAACGCAGCCCATGGCCGACGGCGCCTATTCCTACACCGCGTCCAAGGCTGCGGTGCATCATCTGACGCGAACGCTTGCCGGCGAGTTCGCGGGGCGGCACGTCACCGTCAACGCCTTCGCCCCCGGCCCCTTCCAGAGCCGCATGACCGCCTTCGCCACCGCCAGCGACGAGCAAGCCGCCCATGTCGGCAGCCGCGTGCCGCTCGGGCGCATCGGCGCGCCGGAAGACATCGCCGGCGCGACGCTTTTCCTGTGCAGCCGCGCCGGCAGCTACGTCACCGGTGCGATCTTGCCGCTTGACGGCGGCCAATCCGTGCAGCACGGCATGTCGCTGTTCAAGGATTGAAGCGGAAAGAAACCATGACCATCGGCAATCTGGAACCCGTATCGCTTGAGAAGGCGCAGGCGGCGGTGGGCGGCGAGATCGGCGTCTCGCCCTGGCGCACCGTCTCGCAGGAGATGATCGACAAGTTCGCCGATGCCACCGACGACCATCAGTTCATCCATGTCGACCCGGTGCGCGCCGCGGCGGAGGCCCCGTTCGGCGGCACCATCGCCCACGGCTTCCTGTCGCTGTCGCTCCTGTCGACGCTGGCCTACGAAACCATCCCGCCGATCGCCGACACCGACATCGGCGTCAATTACGGCTTCGACCGCGTGCGCTTCGTCACGCCGGTCAGGTCGGGCGCGCGGGTGCGCGGCCGCTTCGTCCTCGCCGAGATGACGGTCCGCCCCTCCGGCTGGATCCATTTCAACTACGACGTCACCATCGAGGCGGAAGGATCGCAGAAGCCGGCCTTGACCGCGCGATGGCTGACGCTTGCCCGGCTTCTGAACAATCGCAGGGGGGAAGAATGACGGACCCCAACACGCTCGACGAGGCGGCTCTCGCGCCCTATCTCGAAGCGCATGTTTCCGGCTTTCAGGGCCTGCGCGAAATACGCAAGTTCAATGCCGGCCAGTCCAATCCCACCTACCTGGTCGAGGCGGCGAGCGGACGCTACGTACTGCGCGCCAAGCCGCCGGGCCAGCTGCTTAAATCCGCCCATCAGGTCGACCGCGAATACCGCGTCATGGCGGCGCTCAAGGGAAGCAAGGTTCCGGTGCCGGAGGTCCTGCACCTTTCGGACGAGGCTTCGCCCATCGGCCGGATGTTCTACGTCATGGCCTTCGTCGAAGGCCGGATCTTCTGGGACCCGGCTTTGCCCGAAATCTCCAGCCCGCAGGAACGCGGCGCGATCTACGACGCCATGAACGGCGTGCTCGCGGCGTTGCACGATGTCGATGTCGAGGCTGTCGGTCTCGGCGACTATGGCCGCCCCGGCAGCTATTTCGAACGCCAGCTCACCCGATGGAGCAGCCAGTACCGCGCGTCCGAAACGGGAACCATCGAGACGATGGACCGGCTGATCGGATGGCTGGAAGACAACCTTGTCGCCGATGACGGCCGCGTTTCGCTTGTTCATGGCGATTACCGCCTCGACAACATGATGTTCGCGCCCGACCGGCCGGAGGTCGTCGCCGTTCTCGACTGGGAGCTGTCGACGCTCGGGCATCCCTTCGCCGACCTGAGCTATCAATGCATGCAATGGCGGTTGCCGCACGCCTCGGGCTTTCGAGGCCTCGGCGGCCTCGACCGCACTGCGCTCGGCCTGCCGACGGAAGCCGAATATGTCGCCCGATACTGCCGGCGGCGCGGCCTCGACGGCATCCCGGACTGGACCTTCCACCTTGCCTTTTCCTTCTTCCGGCTCGCCGCGATCTGCCAGGGCGTCTACAAGCGCGCGCTCGATGGCAATGCTTCCAATCCGGAAAAGGCAAAGACCTACGGCGCGGCGGTACAACTGCTCGCCGGGCTGGCCTGCGACGAGATCGACAAGAGGGCGTAAGACGCGATGGCTCGTTTCGACAACAGGGTGGTTCTCATCACCGGCGCGGCCGGCGGCTTCGGCCTGAAGCTTGCAGAAAGGTTCGCCGCCGAAGGCGCCCGGCTGGTTCTGTCCGATATCGACGCTGCGCGCCTCGACGCGGCAGCCAGGGGGATCGACGCCGAAACAGCCGCCCTCGCCGGCGACATCGCCGACGAAAAGCTGTCGCAGGACCTCGTCGCCCTTGCATTCTCCCGCTTCGGCCGGCTCGATGTCGCCGTCAACAATGCAGGCATCGTCCATGACTTCATGAAGCTGCCGCAGACCCCCTCCGACATCGCCCGCCGCGTGTTCGAGATCGATCTCCTCGGCATGTTCTTCGCCCTGAAGCACCAGATTCCGGCACTGGAGCGCCAGTTCAGGGAAAAGGCGCTTCCCGGCGCCATCGTCAACATCGCTTCCGTCGCCGGCATCGCCGGCGCGCCGCGGCTCGGCGTCTACGCCGCCGCCAAGCACGGCGTGGTCGGGCTGACGCGCTCGGCTGCCGCCGAATGCGCCACCAAGGGCGTCCGCATCAACGCCGTCTGCCCCTCCTTCGCGCGCACGGCGATGGTTACGGGCATACTCGGCGAGGACAACCCGGCCGCCGAAGCCGAGCTGACCCGCGGCGTCCCCATGCGTCGGCTGGCCGAGACCGACGAGATCGCCGAGGTCGTGCTGTTCGCGGCCGACCCGAAGAATTCCTTCATGACAGGACAGACGCTGGCCGCCGACGGCGGCATCACCGCGATCTGATCCAGCCCTTTCGGACGTATTTTCTGCCCTCGCGGCAAGAACAAGAAAGATTATTGTATTTCTAAAGCCGAATTTAAGCAGTTCGTGCAATGTTCCCGCCTACGCACCCCAACGACCGAAGACAGACGAGGGAAAGGTGGGCCTATCGGTCATCAGGCGCAGCAAGGCGTCGAAATCCATTTTGCGGGCGACGAACATTCCGGCTCTTCTCGCCCTGTTCGTGATCGTCGTCGCCTGGATCATCGCTGAGCAGCAGAACCGCCGGCTCTACGACCAGTCGCAACGCACCCAGGTTCTCGGCCAGATCAGCCTGATTCGCGCCAAGCTCGAAGGAAACGTCGCCGGCAACATCCAGCTGGCGCGCGGGCTTGTCGCGGCCCTCATCACCGAGCCGGCGATGGACCAGCAACGCTTCGCCTCGCTGACCACCAACCTGCTGCATCAGAGATCGCAGATCAACAACTTCGCCGCGGCGAAGGACATGGTCGTCAACCTCATCCACCCGCTGAAGGGCAACGAGGCAGTGCTCGGCATCGACTACAGCCAGCACCCGCAGCAGCGCGAGGCAACGGAGCGCGCGCGCCAGACCGGCGACCTGGTGATTGCCGGTCCGCTCGATCTCATCCAGGGCGGCCGTGGCCTGATCGGCCGTCTGCCCGTCTTCATCCCCGGCCGCCACGACCAGCGGCATTTCTGGGGCATCGTCTCGGTCGTCATGGACATCGACCGCGTCTATGAGGAAAGCGGGCTGACCGATCCCAGCCTTCCGATCGAGGTCGCGATTGTCGGCCAGGACGGGCTGGGGGCAGACGGAAACCTGTTCTACGGCACGGCCACGACCTTTAGCAACCGGCCGGTTCTCTCGGACGTCATCCTGCCGTCGGGGGCCTGGCAGATCGCGGCGACCCCCAGGGGCGGATGGGCGGATAAGCCGGAAAATCTGTGGTTGCTCCGCGCCCTTCTCCTGCTTGCAAGCGCTTTCATCATGGTGCCGGCGATCGTCACCGGCCGGCTGATGGAGGAACGCCAGCGCTACATCCGGACGCTTCGGCGCCGCGAAGCCCAGCTCGGCAAGCTGTCCCGGCGGCTGCGGCTCGCGCTCGACACCTCGAAGGTGGCGGTGTGGGAGATGAACGTCGGCGAACTCGAACAGTTCTGGGACGCCCGGATGAACGAACTCTACGGCTATCCGGCAAATGACGGCCCGCGCCACCGCGACGACTGGGAGCGGCGCATCCATCCCGACGATCTTGAACGGGCGAGTGCCGAATTCCGCCGCTTGCTGGTCGAATACCGCTACGATTCGCAATACCGCGTCGTGCTCGACAATGGCGATGTACGCCACATCCACGCCATGGGCGCCGTCTACGAAGAAGACGGGGCACCACCCCGGATCATCGGCGTCAACTGGGACGTGACCGCCGAAATCACCCGCGAGGAAGAGCTGAAATGCGTCAACGCGCTGACGGAAGCGCGCAACACCGAGCTGGAAGCGGCGCGCGGCCATATCGAGCACAATGCGCTGCATGATTCCCTGACCGGCCTGCCCAACCGGCGCTATCTCGACAACCTGCTGGCCGACCACGCGGCGAAATTCGACACCGAGGGCGAGCGCGCGGCTCTTCTCCAGCTCGACCTCGACCGATTCAAGCAGGTCAACGACACGCTGGGACACATGGCCGGAGACGCGATGCTCGTCCATGCCGCGAAGGTATTGCGCGCGGCCGTTCGGGAAAGCGATTTCGTCGCGCGCGTCGGCGGCGACGAGTTCGTCGTCGTCCGCCGCTGGCCCGGCCGGCAGACCGGCACCGAGAACTACGTCAAGGAACTGTCCGAACTGTCTGACCGGATCGTGGCACGCATGCAGGAGCCGCTCTACTATCAGGGCCATGAATGCCGTGTCGGCGTTTCCATCGGCATCGCCTCCGACACCGATTGCATGGCTGACCCGCTGCGCCTGCTCGTCAATGCCGACATCGCGCTCTACCGCGCCAAGGATCGCGGCCGCAACCGGCACCAGTTCTTCAACGAGGCGCTCCAGGCGGAAATCGTCGCCACCAAGCGCATCGCCGACGACATCCTGACCGGGCTCGAGCAGGACCAGTTTGTCGCCCACTACCAGCCGCAATTCTGCGCCCGCACCCTCGACATCATCGGTGTCGAGGCGCTTGCCCGCTGGAACCACCCCAAGGACGGCCTGATCGCGCCGGCCGCCTTCATGAAGATCGCCGAGGAGCTGAACGTCGTCGCGTCGATCGACCGGCTGATCCTCGATCAGGCGCTGGTCGACTTCAACCTATGGGAACAGATCAGCCTCGGCGTCCCGACGGTTTCGGTCAATGTCTCGGTCAGGCGACTGAAGGACGAGGAACTGATCCGCACGCTGCGCCAGATGGACATTCGCCCCGGCACCATCGCCTTCGAGCTGGTCGAATCCATCTTCCTCGACGAGGACGACGATCTGACGGCGTGGAATGTCGAGAAGATCAAGGAGCTCGGCATCAACATCGAGATAGACGATTTCGGCACCGGCTACGCCTCGATCGTCAGCCTGATGAAGCTCAAGCCCCGACGGCTGAAGATCGACCGACAGCTTATCATGCCGATCGTCCATTCGATGGGCCAGCGCCAGCTTGTCGGCTCGATCATCGACATCGGCCACTCGCTCGGCATCGAGGTTCTGGCCGAGGGGGTCGAGACGATCGAGCACGCGCAGGTGCTGAAATCGCTCGGCTGCGATGCATTGCAGGGCTATGCCTTCGCGAAGCCGATGAGCCGCGTCGATCTGGTCGAGTTCGTCCAGTCGCGCCGCTGGAAGAAGGCCTGCTGACCCCCGAGCAGTTCCAGCAAAATCCGAAGCGGTTTTCCGTGCGGAATTGCGTCGAAACAAAGAGTTGGACCGTTTCAACGTTTCCGTGAAAACCTGAAACGGTCTAAAATCTCAGAACGCGGCGTCCCGCCCGGCCTCGGCGAGAAACGAAAACACATAATCGCTGAACGAACGCCAGCATTCGACCCGGAATGCATCTTCGCCCGTGCGCCACACCACGATCTCAGTCTTGCCGAGCACGGTGCGCGCGCATGCGCCGACGGGAAAGGCGGCAACCGAAAGATCGCGCGGACAACCGCCGGCAAGCGCGGCCTCCGCCCCCCTGCCTGCGACGAGGACGCCGACATTGCGGTGCGAGACGTCCACGGCGGAATGAAAAGCCGCGACGTCAGCAAGAGTCAGGGAAAGCGCAGCTTTCCCCTCCTCGATCACCAGCCATTCGTCGGGCCCGAGCCAGAGCGCGGAACGGCTGCCCTCGACGACGGAAGCGCCCGGCGACATCGGCAAGGCAAGGCCGAGCGCCTGCGACAGCGCATCGACACTTTGCCGCGGCGCGCGCAGCGACAGGCGCTTTGCCGGCGCCGCCGGCGTCAGCGACACCGAGGGCAGGCCCGCGACACGGCCCTGAAGCGCCAGCCTGCGCATCAGGGCCGGCTCCGGCGCTGCCGGCGGCTGCGCGGCTTTCTTCCCGGCCTTCGCCGCTATCTTCGTCTCCGCCCTGGCTCTGGTCTTCGCCCCATCCTTAGCCATGGAGACGTTCTCCCTTCTCGTCGAAGAAGACTGTTCCCGTCACCTCGACTTCGATCATGCCGTCCGGCATCGGCACGTAGAGCGTCTGGCCGATACGCTCCCGCCCGCCCTCGACCAGGGCGAGCGCGATCGGCCGGCCGCAGTTTTCCGACCAGTAGGACGAGGTGACATGGCCGATCATCGCCATCGGGATGGCGGCACCGGGATTCTCGACCAGTTGCGCGCCTTCCTCCAGCACGGTGCGCCCGTCGCGGCACAGAAGGCCGACGATCTGCCTGCGCCCGCCGGCGGCAAGATCGGGGCGCATCAGGCCGCGCTTGCCGACGAAGTCGGGTTTGGCCTTGCCGATCGCCCAGGAAAGCCCGGCATCGTCAGGCGTCACCGTTCCATCGGTGTCCTGCCCGACGATGATGTAGCCCTTCTCGGCGCGCAGCACGTGCATCGCTTCGGTGCCGTAAGCGCAGGCGCCATGCTTCAGCCCTTCGGCCCACATCGCCTCCCACACTGCCTGACCGTAGTCGGCAGGCACGTTGATCTCATATCCGCGCTCGCCGGTGAACGACATGCGGAACAGCCGCGCCGGCACGCCGCACACCCTGCCCTCGCGCACCGACATATGCGGCATGGCGGCGTCGGAGATGTCGATGTCCTCGACCAGCGGCGCCACGATGTCGCGCGCCTTCGGTCCCTGCACCGCGATCACCGCCCACTGCTCCGAGACGGAGGTCAGATAGACCTTCAGCTTCGGGAACTCGGTCTGGAGATAGTCCTCCATATGGTGGAGGACGCGTGCGGCGCCCCCGGTGGTGGTGGTGACGTGGAAGCGGTCGCCCGCCAGCCGGCCGATGACGCCGTCATCATAGATGAAGCCATCTTCCCGCAGCATCACGCCATAGCGGCAGCGTCCGGTTTCCAGCTTCTTCCACGGGTTGGTGTAAAGAAGCTCGAGGAACTCGGCGGCATCCGGCCCGACCACCTCGATCTTTCCCAGCGTGGAAGCGTCGAAGATGCCGGCCGCCTGGCGCACCGTCCGGCATTCGCGGTTGACGGCGTCTGCCATGTGCTCGCCCGGCCGCGGGAAACACCAGGCTCGTTTCCACTGACCGACATCCTCGAACACGGCGCCATGCGCCTGCGCCCAGTCATGGATAGCCGTGCGCCGGGTCGGGTCGAACAGCGTCCCGCGCGCATGGCCGACGATCGAACCGAGGGTCACGGGCGTATAAGGCGGGCGGAAGGTGGTGAGCCCCACCTCCGGAATGGGTCGCCCAAGCGCCTCGGCGGCGATGGCCAGCCCGTGCAGGTTGGACGTCTTGCCCTGGTCGGTGGCCATGCCGTTGGTGGTGAAGCGCTTGACATGCTCGATCGAGCGCATGCCCTCACGCACCGCCTGACGGATGTCCCTGGCGGTGACGTCGTTCTGGAAATCGACGAACGCCTTCTTGCCCGCCCCGGCTCCCACGTCGGCTCCCATATCGCCGAGCATGCCGCCGGCCATGCTCTCGGCCGCGTCGGCTTTGGGGCGCGTACCTCGCCTTTCGGCCCTGACGCCGGCCGCCTTCGCGGCTGCGCTGCCGGCGGCGAAGGCTTCGGCGAGCACGTCGTCGAGATCGTCCGTGCCGTTGCAGGAGCCGACGCAGACGCAGTCCTGCACCGCCTCGCCGGGAAGAAAGCGCTTTCCCGCCACGTCGAAAGTCACCCTGCCCCGCGACTGCGAGAAAAGATGCAGCGACGGCGTCCATCCCGCCGAGGTGATGAGCGCGTCGACGCGAACCGGGCGCGAAGCCCCCCCGGCCTTCGGCTCGACCGAAATCGAGGAAACGCGTTTGCCGCCAGCGGCGCGGGCGACGACCCGGCCCGGATGCACCTCGATGCCGAGCGCGCGCGCCTCGTCCACCGCCGGACCTTGGGGATTGTCACGCTGGTCGGCGATGATGGCGATGTCGATGCCTGCCTTCTTCAGGTCGAGCGCGGCGTGATAGGCCGAATCGCAGGCGGTGTAGATGCCGACGCGCCGCCCGATGGCGACGCCGTAATGGTTGAGATAGGTGCGCGCGGCCGATGCCAGCATGATGCCAGGCCGGTCGTTGCCGGGAAACACCATGTGCCGCTCGATCGCGCCGGTGGCGATGACGACCCGTTTCGCCCGCACCTTCCACAACCGCTCGCGCGGCAGGTCAGGCACCGGCGCCGGCAGATGCTCGCTGACGCGCTCGACGAGACCGAGGAAATTCTGCGCGTAGTAGCCGAAGGCCGTCGTCCGCGTCAGCAGGCGGACATTGTCCAGCGCCTTGAGCTTCGCCGCCGCTCCCTTCGCCCATGCCCAGCCTTCCTGCCCGTCGATGACCGCCCCGGCCTCGTGGCGCAGTGCGCCGCCCGGCTCAGGCTGCTCGTCGGCGAGGATGACGCTTGCGCCGGCTTCTGCCGCCGCAAGCGCGGCGGCAAGGCCGGCCGCCCCCGCGCCCACGACCAGCACGTCGCAATGAGCGTAACGTGCGGCATAACGGTCTGGGTCCGGCTCCTGCGGCGCGGTGCCGAGACCGGCAGCGGCACGGATGACCGGCTCGTAGAGCCGCTGCCACGCCGCGCGCGGCCACATGAAGGTCTTGTAGTAGAACCCGGCCGAGAACAAAGGCGAGGCGAGATCGTTCAGCGCGCCGACGTCGAAATCGAGCGACGGCCAGCGGTTCTGCGAAGAGGCGGCAAGGCCGTCATAGAGCTCCTGAACGGTGGCGCGGACATTCGGCGTCGTCCGTCCTGCATCGCGGCGGACGCCGACCAGAGCGTTGGGTTCCTCCGCGCCGGCCGAGATGGCCCCGCGCGGCCGGTGATACTTGAACGAGCGGCCCATCAGATGGACGCCGTTGGCGAGAAGCGCCGACGCCAGCGTGTCGCCCTCCAGCCCGGCATAATCCCGGCCGTCGAAGGAGAAGCGCGCCACGCGCGCCGGCGTCAGCCGGCCCTTGCCCGCGACGCGGAAGGAGCCGCTCATGCTTCCTCTCCCTTCAATGCCGGCTTTTTTGCCCCTGCCTTGTAGGTGACGACGAACCGGTCGGAAACCGTGTCGCGCACCGCGTTGAAGAAGCGGCCGCAGCCATGGACGTGCCGCCACCTTTCAAAAGTGCGGCCCCTGGCGTTTTCGCGCAGATAGAGGAACGCCTCGAATTCCTCGTCGCTGACCTCGTCGGACGCGGTCGGGCGGGTGATATGCGCCTCGCCGGCATGGCGGAATTCCAGTTCGGGCAAGTCCTGCTCGCAATAGGGACAGCGGATGAGAAGCATCGCATTCCTCTCCTAAAGTTCACCGGGACCGATGTCGCTGCCGCGCGGCTGATCGCACAGACGCCTGCCGAGGCTGACGAAGGGGCCGAGCCGGGCGATCATGCTCTCGAAACCATCGAACGGAACGAACAGGCCGTTTTCGCCGATATTCGCCAGCGCAAGATCGAGTGGATTGGTCGAGACGACCACCACGCGCGGCTTCTCGTGCTCGTCTTCTTCCTCTGACCGGTCGGCGAAATAGACCACGCGCTCGCCCATCAGCCACACGCACATCAGATAGCCGGAATCGACCGAGAACGGCCAGTTCTTCTCCCTGTCCGTCCGATCGATGCGCTGGATGCGGAAATCGTCCTCCGACATCGGAAAATGAAACGGGCCGCGCTCGCTGACCAACCGGACATCAGGCGTGCCGACCGGCAAGCCGGTGTCCTGACGGCACAGTTCGCGCCCCATCGTCTCGAACGGCGCCAGACGCCGGATCAGGGTCTCGAGGCTGTCGAACGGCAGGTAGAGGGCGCGATCCTCGATCGAGGCGAGAAGCGCGAACACGTTGGTCGCGACGATGACGCTGCGCGGCAGGGTCATGTTGCCCAGTTCCTGCGGCACGTCGGTGCGCCATGGCTCCGAGAACAGCACCGTCACCTGGCCCTGCAGTGAAACGCATGTCAGCGTGCCGCTGCCGACAGCGAACGGCCATTCATGGTGCGTGTCGCCGCGCCCGATCTCCATTTCGGGAAAGGCCAGCGCAGGTGCAGCCAACCCCGGCAGAACCAGACCGGCGCAAATTGTGAGGAGCCGCAGCATCAGTGCGCGACGGCGGCGGCCGCCGCCTCGTCGATCAGCCGGCCGGTGCGGAACCGCTCCAGCGTAAACGGCGCGTTGATCGGGTGCGGCTCGTCACGCGCGATGGTGTGGGCGAAGACATGGCCCGACCCCGGCGTCGCCTTGAAGCCGCCGGTTCCCCAGCCGCAATTGACGTAGAGCCCTGTGACCGGCGTCCTCGCCAGGATCGGCGAGCGGTCGGGCGTGACGTCGACGATACCGCCCCATGAGCGCAGCATCTTCATGCGGGCGAAGACCGGGAACATCTCGCAGATGGCATCGAGCGTGTGCTCGAGAATGTGCAGGCCGCCGGTCTGGGAATAGGAGGTGTACTGGTCGGTGCCGGCGCCGATCACCAATTCGCCCTTGTCGGATTGCGAGATATAGGCATGGACCGTGTTCGACATCACGACGCACGGAACAACCGGCTTGACCGGCTCCGACACCAGCGCCTGCAGCGGATAGCTTTCGAGCGGCATGCGAATACCGGCCATCTGCATCAGCACCGAGGTGTGGCCGGCGGCGACGACGCCCACCTTCTTCGCGCCGATGAAGCCTTTCGTCGTCTCGACGCCGAGCACATGGCCCTCGCGGGCGCGGCGGATTCCCGTCACCTCGCAATTCTGGATGATGTCGACGCCGCGCGCGGCTGCCGCGCGTGCATAGCCCCAGGCGACCGCGTCGTGGCGGGCAGTGCCGCCGCGACGTTGCAACGCGGCACCCACCACTGGATAGCGCGCGCCCTTCGAGATGTTGAGCGGGGGGCAGAACGCCTTAGCCTCCTCCGGCGTCAGCCACTCATTGTCGACGCCGTTCAGCCGGTTGGCGTGGATATGACGCTTCAGCACCTGAACGTCGTGGACATTGTGGGCGAGCATCATCACGCCGCGCGCCGAATACATCACATTGTAATTCAGTTCCTGCGACAGCCCTTCCCACAGCTTCACGGCATGGTCGTAGATCGCCGCCGATTCGTCGTAGAGATAGTTGGAGCGGATGATGGTCGTGTTGCGCCCGGTATTGCCGCCGCCGAGCCAGCCCTTCTCGACCACCGCGACATTGGTGATGCCGTGCTCCTTCGCCAGATAATAGGCCGTGGCGAGACCATGGCCGCCGGCGCCGACAATCACCACGTCATATTCGGCGCGGGGCTGCGGCGAAGGCCATTGCGGCTCCCAGCCGATGTGGCCGCGAAGCGCCTCGCGGGCAATGGCGAAAGCGGAATATTTGCGCATGCGCTTCCCTTCACGCTAAGTGGCGTCGGCCCCCGGCGTCGAACCGGTGCCCAGCGCTCCACCTCGAGATCGGGTTTACCACCAGCCGGCCGGCGCCGCCACCTTCCGCACTGTTCAGGAACTCCGATGTCGGGGCGGGTCAGAACGCGCCGGCCACCGGCTCGCATCCGACGGGTCCAGGCGCGACTTCCTAGCGATTAACCCCCAACAGAACTCTCGACAAGGTCCGGGCCGTCTGCTATGAGCCGCTGCAATTCGCGGTGAGAACCCCGCGAGGGCGCATGGTTTTTGCGCCCGGATTTCACGAGCAAACGAAGACAGGAACGCACGTGCAGGT
>JBLJBS010000062.1:0-42525 GCA_047637695.1 Aquamicrobium sp.
GGCGTGCTGCGCATCATGCCGTCGCCGCAGCAGGAACTCGGCGAGGCCATCGTCTCGCGCATCAAGGTCCTGGCCGGGCTGGACATAGCCGAGCGGCGCAAGCCGCAGGACGGCGGCATGCGCACGAGGGTCGGCGAACGCGACATCGAGTTGCGTGTCGCGACGCTGGCCTCGATCCATGGTGAGACGCTGGTGATGCGCATCCTTCAGCGCGAGGGGACGTCGCTCGATCTCGCCAGCATCGGCCTCGGCGAACGCGACCGCAAACTGCTGCTGCGGCTGCTGGAACACACGCATGGCATGATCGCGGTGGCCGGCCCGACCGGCAGCGGCAAGACGACCACGCTTGCCTCCGCGCTGTCGAGGCTGAACGACCCCACCCACAAGATCGTCACCATCGAAGACCCGGTCGAGTACCAGATACCAGGCATCGTCCAGGCGCAGATCCAGCCGGCGATCGGGCTGACCTTCTCCGCCGCGATCCGCTCCTTCGTCCGTCAGGACCCGGACATCATTCTCGTCGGCGAAATTCGCGACGGCGAAACCGCGCGCGCCGCGATCCAGGCCGCGCTGACAGGCCATCTGGTGCTGACGACGGTGCACGCCAACACCGCCGCCGCCGCCTTCACCCGGTTGCGCGACCTCGGCGTAGAAAATTATCTTCTGGTCGGGGCGGTCAGGGGCGTGGTTGCGCAGCGCCTGGTCAGGCGGCTGTGCGACCATTGCAAGCGTCCCGCCAGCATGACCGCCGAGATGTTCGCGGCCGAGCCGCGCTATTCCGCTGTCGGCTTCTCAGCGGGCGACGCGGTGTTCGAGGCGGTGGGCTGCCAGCGCTGCAACGGCGTCGGCTATCGCGGGCGTATCGCCGTATTCGAGATTCTGACGCTCGACGACGCCATCATCGAGCTGGCCTCGGCAGGCGCCGACAACAACCGGATCGAGGCTGCCGCGCTCAAATCCGGCATGACGACCATGTCCGACGATGCCGTCCGCAAGGCATATGACGGCCTGACCTCGCCGGCGGAGGTGATCAGAGTTACCGGCCTGCGATAGGCGCGCCGTAACAGCCGCCGCGCCTTAAAGCGTGTCGCGACCTTTCAAATTCGCTCCGTACGCTTCAAGCTCTTGTTTTACGCATGTCGTTGTCCCGAAACCGGTTCCCGCTTTCGGGCGACATGTTCTAGAGCAACGGGCATTCTGACGAATGCAGTTCCGCCGCTCTCGCTTTGTTTCTTGAGCCGCATTTATGCGACGCCAGACGTAACCGTCTGACAGAAAAATGCTTCAGTTCGTCGGACCGCTGACGCTATCCTGATTGACGGCGATCCCAGGCAGGGCCTGTAGCCGGCGCAGTCCCTGCTCGTTGGTTTCGATAATGATGGTGCGGCCACCGCGAAGGTTGTTCACAACCGTGAAGGGAACGCCCTGCAACGCGGCGAAAATCCGGCTCTCATGCGCCTCGGGGTTTCCTTCCCCATACTGGACGATAAGGCGCTGCATCGAGGGTTGCGGCCTTTCGTTGATGATCGGCTGGCGCTGTTGGGGCGGCGGCGCCACGCAGGCCTGCAACGCCGGCATGGCCGCGAACACGGCGGCGAGCGCGGCGGCGCGAAAAGAAATATCCGAACCAGATTTCGAAGGCATGTCCTGCTCCCCAGTTGAAGGCTGCCGCCCGGCAGCGTCGTCTTTTTCCGTCGCTCGACCCCGATGTGCCATGGTTTGGCTGAACCACAGGTGAATGGCCACAGTTGCGTGCCTCACACGAAGCGCGAAAACCGCCGTGCCACCTTAATCAAGAGCGGTGATCTGGTAGCCAATATCCTGCGTTGCAGGGCAAAGCGCCACTTGAGACGTCGGGGCACCCATTTGTTGGCTTTTACAATGCCACCGTACTCTCTCAAGATAGCCAGCAATTCATCCGCATGGGGTTTCAGCCGCTCATCCCTTTCAGGCACCTCGCAGACGATCGCGTTGTAGAGGTCAGCGACAAACTGGCGATGAAAGCGGGGAATGAGAAGGTCGCGCAGATAGAACCGGCCCGGAGGACGGCCCAGATCGTCGGGGAACCCGGCAGCCAGCTTCTTGAAATAACGCAGCCGGCTGCGGCTCATCCTTATGCTGTAGCTGGTGCTGCCGCCGTTTATGCACCAGACCGTGACAGGGCTGTCGACGAAATGGTTGGTATAACCGCGGCGGAACATGCGCAGGAAGAGATCGTCGTCCTCATATCCCGAAAACTGGACGTCAAATCCGCCCACGCTTTCGAACGCCTCCCTAGATATAAGCGATGCTGACGGAAGGACGAACATGTCCCTCACAAGGAGGCTGAAGATGTTGGTTTTCGGGTGATCGGAAAGAGATCCGACCATCGACGTGCTGACGATCTCGCCACTTTCTTCCGCCTCGTACAGATCGCCATAGACCCAGCCAAGATGCGGGTCTTGCGGGGGAATGGCGTCGAGAAGTGTCTCGATATGGGTCCTGAGATAGAAATCGTCCTGATCGAGAAAGCTGATGAATTGCGACCGGCTGGCCGCGACGCCAACATTGCGCGCCGACCCCTGGCCGCCATTTTCCTTGTCGATGACGCGAAAGCCGAAACGCTCCGCCGTCCGGTGCAGGAATTCGGCTTCCTCGGGCGTCGAGCCGTCGTTAACAACGATGAATTCATCTGGCTTGACGGTCTGGTCGAGCACACTCTGCACCGAGCGTTCGATGAACTTCGAACCGTTATAGTATGGAATGATGACGACCACGGTCGGGCGAGCAACGCCTTTTGACGCTTTCTTCTTTGTCCGACCCGCGCCCTCTTCACCCAGGCTGCCATTTCTTTCGGCAGCAGAACCATCTTCAGTCGGAGCGCCAGCGTCGCCGCAATCCGGCTTGTCGAACCGAACGACGCCATGGCTGGCTTGCTGTCCCAGTGCCGACGTCCACGCGACCGCGGCGGACGGCTGATCGATGGTGTCCGCGCTTCCCTCTGCGGCGTCAATGCCGTCGTCGCGCGAGACCGCAATCTGCCGGATTTCCCGCTCGGAATCGCGCAGGAGCTGTAACAGGGAAGCATCCCCCGCCGGTCCGTTCTTGGACAGTGTCATGTAGAATTCGTGGCGGTTCAGCGGGGCGTTGTCGTTCTTGTGGAACGAAACCTCTCTCGACTCGACATAGCCGATATCGTGCAGGACGCGGACGAAGTAACGGAACGAAGATGGCGTGAACTGCCAGCGATGAATGTCGATATAATGCGGCGCAGTTTCCGCATTCTCGAACTGGTTGCGCGCATCGTTCAGCGTATGGATGAAATCGAGATCATCCAGTGTCGGCTCAAGCCACACGATACCACCGGACTTGCGGCTTATCATGCTGGTATGGTCGAAGACCGCGCCCGGGGAGTGCCGGCTTCGTTTCTCGCGGAAGACGTCGAGCGCCTGACCGACGGTCGAAACCGGCCGCAGCGTGTCGAAGCAGTAACGTTTGTCCGGAACCGCCAGCACCAGCAGACCGTCGGGCTTCAGCAGCGCCTCGCAGTCACGAAGGAAGCGGATGATGTCGGTCACATGTTCGATGACATGCGATGCGACGATGAAATCGTATCGCTCCTTCTGGCCAATCAGGTCCACCAAGCTACCGCCGTCGGACACATAATCGACCGTCTCGATGCGGGACGCATCGGCATTGGGGTCGTTGCGGTATTTTTCCCGCAGCGCCTCTGCGTCTGCATGGTCGACGATCTCGACATTGTAGCCCATCGACTTCGGCAACAATGGATTGTAGCTCGGCCCGACCTCGAGGCCGAACCCGCTCGTATCAAATAGCGAGAGCAACAGTTCTCGTCTGTCCACGCCGCGTTCCTCCATCCAATGTTGTACCGCCATTGCGGGCCGCCGCCTGCAACGGTCAATCACCTCAGGACACCGGAACGCCCCGCCTTCGTGCGGTTCCAAGCCCACGATAGGCCAGTACCACACAAGCAAACGGCCCGGCAAACGGGTCCGGGCCGTGTGTTTTGATTATTTGTGCTGCTTTTGCCTCAGTTGGCGAGGGCAGCGATATCGTCGCCTGCTGCTGCGGTTGTGACAGCGACGCTGGCGGAGCCGACTGGGATCCAGCTTGTGCCCGATGCCTGCTCGAAATGGATGTAGAGGCGTCGGGTTGCGGGATCGAACGGGATTGCCGCGCCGCTGTGGTTGACGAAGGCGGAGAACGTCGCCACGCCGTTGGCAGGCGCCGAGAAGTCGATCGGCGCGTTGGTCGGCGCCGCCGGCTGCACACAGGCGCCGCTGGTGTTGGTCCGGCACAGGTTCAGCATCAACGGCAGCGTCACGGTGCTCCCACCCACCGGCGTCGTCGACAGACGGGCGCGGACGGTGGCGGTGGTGCCGATGTTGATGGCTGCCGTGGCCGCGGCGGCGGCGCCGTTCGGCGGCACGCGCAGGATGCCGTCACCGGTCGGGGTGGCGGCGATGGCGATGAGGTCGGCGCCGGCAGTGGTGGTCGCCACCAGATTGAACGAGTTGACGCCGAGATAGGTCGGAGCCGGGCTGGTGTTGGTGCAGTCGAACACCATCTGCAGGTTGGCCGACATGGCCGCGGTCGGGACATAGGTCATCAGGAAATGACGGGTGGCGCCGGCCGGAATGTTGACGGCCTGGTTGGTCGGGCCGAGGCTGGAGCCGCCGCCGATGCGCTCGGCGAACGCGAAGCTGTAGGGCTGGCCACCGGCCGGCTTGGCGATCGTGCAACTCGTCGCCGCCGCGCTGCCGGTGTTGATCAGCGCCGCGAACGCCGTCAGCTGCGAATTCACAACGCCACGACGCGCAACTGGCGTAACAGCCGCAACAATAGACGTCGTGACAACCGGAGGGGTGGTCACGCCGAGATTGTTGAGCGCGGACGTCACCCGGACATCCGGCTTGGCGATGCTGGCCCAGCTGATGTTGGATCCCGTCGCCTTGAGCGCGTTCTCGATCTGCGTGACGGTTGCATTGGGCAGGCGCGAGCGGATCGCAGCGAAGACGCCGGCCACATGCGGCGAGGCCATCGACGTTCCGCTCATGGCGCCATAGCTGGTGTTGCTGCTGCCGTTGAGGACGGAGGCATAGATCTGGACGCCGGGGGCGACCACATCCACGAGGTTACCCCAGTTGGTGAAGCCGGGAAGCCCACCATCCTTGGTCGAGGCGGCAACCGCGATCGCCTCCGGAATGCAGGCCGGTGCGCCGACGCTGTAGTCGTAACCGTCGTTGCCGGCGGCAATGACAGTGGCGACGCCCGCATTGCGCAGCTGCTGGATGACCGTCCGGCGCGGGTCGCTGTTACATGCTGCACTATAATTGCCGCCGCCAAGGCTCATATTGACCGAGGCGATCTTCAGGGCCGAGGCCTGCCCGCGGACATAATTCAGGGCGCTGATCTGATCCGAGCTCCAGGTCAGGGCGCAGCCGTTGGAGCGGGCATTACTGCCGCAATACGAGGCCGGAAAGCGCGAGAAGACATTGATCGACAGGATCTTCGCGTCGCGGGCGACGCCGTGTGCGGGATTGCTGCCGCTCGGGCTCGTGTTGAAGCCCGCTGCCGTGCCGGCGACGTGCGTCCCGTGGCCGCAGCCATAGATGGTCGCCGAATCGCAGTCATTGGCCGAATCGATATTGGTGGAAGATGCGGCACCACCCGGGCACAGGCTGTAGGACGTGCCATTGCTGTTCGACATCGTGGACGAGAAACAGGCGGCATGCGTGATGCTGTTGGAAAGAAACTGATGCGAGCGGCGTCCGCCGGTGTCGAGCACGGCGACGCGCCAGCCATTGCCGGTGGCGCCAAGATTATAGGCGGCCGGCATCTGGATGCGGGCCAGGGAGCCGTTGCCGACCGCGCCATTCACCGTGCGGTTCAGAAATGGCGAGTCGATGCGATCCTCATGGATGCGCTCCACCTGCGGATCGGCCGCGATCGCCTCGATCTGCGCCGCGGTGGCCTGCATGGCGAACTGCGGCGAGAACGGCATCAGCTTGAGGTTGACGTCGCTCGAAGACTGCGCCGCATCGATCCCGTTGCCTCCGCCCAGGATGCCGGAGAGAATCCGGTCCTGCACGCCGCGCACCGCCGCCTTGTGGGCGGCATCCATGTCGCTCTCGCTGGCGAAGGACGAGCGATCCGGCAACGCCGGCATCTTGAAGTCGACGATGATCGGCACCCGGGCATCGGCCTCTGCAAAAGCCCTGGTCCAGCCGCTGCTGCCGTCAACGATCTTGCCTTGAGTGGTGGCGGAGAGGCCGGAAGCCAGCGCCGATGTCGCCATGGCAATGGTCGTCACTGCGGCAAGGAAGCCGGTTTTAAACGCTGGTTTCAGATCGGCGATTCTAGGCATAGGTGCCCCCAAAGGTTCAAGGATGTGGTTTGCCGGTTCACGAAAGCTTCATCCGGTTTCATAAAACAATGGCGCCACAATTTGAGAGGCGCCTGCCACCGAGAAGCGATTACTCTACGGCAACTATCCCCAACCCGCGCCAAAAGTCAATTTCACCGAGCAGCGATCTTTACGAAAATCTCGGGATGAAATCTGCCAATCCATTGAAATGGAATAATTATTATCTGCCCATTAGTCTCTCGAACCCGGGAATGGGCACCGTTTCTCGGTATGGCAGGCGCCAAACAAGCGTACTCGGGAGGAAAAATCGGCGATTGGTCGCCGCGAAAATTTGCCCCTCCCTCACCCTCGGAGGATCGAGCCGGGAGAATCGATAGAGCAATAGCGGGAAATGTGCGAAGCGGCTTTCCGATGGGAACTGCTTCAAAATGAGGGCCCGATCATTTCTGGATTTCCGTGAAAACACGAAACGGTCTGGTGCGTCGATTGCCTCCCATCGCAATTCGGGCAGCAGGCTGCTTCAAGCAAAACGAACCTTGCGCCGGGCTTGCCCCGGCAGTCTGGGTGGGTTTGCCGGGATGGGCATGACGGTGTATTTGCAGGGAAGCGAACTATTGTTGTCGATAGCGATCGAGAAACGCGCCCGGAGGCATGACCAATGACGACGACGACGTTCTCCTCAACGAGGCATCTGCCGCAGGAGGCGAACCGTTTCGACCGCTTGCCCAACGGCGGCCCCAAGGGCAGCGCCGACACCTCGTTCTCCGTCATGGTTGCGAACTCGCCGAGCGGCGGTGCTTCGCAGGAGTGGAACGTCCCGACCCCGGTGCCGACATCGATGCCGCCCGATCTGCACAACCGGTTGTGGAACGATGCGCCCACGCCGCCGCCGTCGACGGATTTCAGTGACGACCAGCCGAGACTGTCGTCGCCGACGCCGGTGCCGGTCGATCCCGAGGACGATTCCCTCCGCTCGGACACGCCGACGCCGGTGCCGACCGTGACGCCGCAGGAGGATGCGGCCGCGCTGACCCACCGGCTTGCCTATAGCCTGCTGACCGGCGCCGAATTCCAGTTCACCAGCATCGTGCGCAGCAGCGACGAGAGCTGATCAGCGCGCTGCACCGAGGCGCTCCACGCATTCCGGCAGCGCAGCGGCCGTGCCGCAGTTCGCCATCAGGCGGACACGCGGCCGTGCAAAACCCGCCTCTGACCAGGCACGCGGCGTTTCACCGGCAATCTCGACGCGTATAAGCGTCGGCAGGATGCGCGCATCGTTCCATGTCGGCGACAGGGTGCCGTCCTCGCCGGCATAACTGAAGCGCAGCCGCGCCGCGCCGCGCATCAGGGGCAGATCCTCGCCGCCGCGGTCAGGCCCGCCATGGTCGCGACGCGATCGGGTGATGGCGGCGCTGCCTGAAACCTGCGCATTGACATAGGTGATCCTGTCCAGCCCGGCCCGGGCGTCGAAGCCAAGCGCGCGACGCACGAAGACGACGCTGTCCGCCCTGCCTTCGAAGACCACTTGCTTGCCCCGGGAACCGTCGACAAGGATCGGCTGGGCGGCTTCAAGATCCTCGACGATGCGGTCGAGCACAACGGCAACCGTGTCGTGACGCGCGCCGCGCTCGACGATCCGCTCCCACTGCCGCGCCCACGAGCCGGTGTAAAGCGCGATGCCGCCGAACAGCAGCGTCGCCAGAACGAGGGCAAGGACGGCCTCGATCAGGGTGAAGCCCCGGCGAAGGCGGCGCGCCGTCATAGCCGGCCGATCCGGATGGTCTCGAGGATGGCCGCATTGCTGCCGGGCTTGCGCACGCTGACGAGATAAAGCCGCCATCCGGCGCGTTCGAGATCGGCTGCGGAAAGGAATTCATAAGGCGTCACATAGACGGCCAGATCGTTGACCGTCCGCGTTCCGGGCCGCAGCGGAGCGGCCGCCATTGCCGCCGTCGCGGCTTCCTGAAGCCCTATCCGACGTTGCGCCGATCGCTCCAGCCCGGCCAGCGATCCGGCGACGCCGGCGACGATGCCGCCGATCGGCCCGATCAGCAGCAGGGCGATGATGAAGGCGGCCAGCACCTCGATCAGCGTGAAGCCGCGGCGCGCGCGCCGGCTCATCGCCCGATTCATGGCCCGGCTCACGGCTTTGACATCTCGACGCGGCCGGTCAGCCAGTCGATACGCAACTGCATCGACGCTCCTGCACCCGTCATGGTAAGGACACCGCCGCAGGAGCGGCCATCGGCGAGGAAGCGCAGCGCACGCGCGCCGTCGACCATGGGGCAAAGGCTGGAGGTCACCCATTTCAGGTCGATGCCTTCGCGGATCTCCACGCGTGGCGCGCCGGCGGTCCTGATGCTGCGCGCGGAAGCGTCGATTACGACGTCGGCATGGCGGCCTTCCCGGATTGCCGTTGCCCTGCCCTGCCGGAAAACCGCCGCTGTCCGCGCGGCCTCCGCCCGAAGGTCGGCAGGCGACAGCCCCGCGCGCGGACGCGGCATCAGCACCATGGCCGCGAGCGACAGGATCGCGAGCGCCAGTACGACATCGAGAAGAACGACGCCGCGCCGGCTTCGCCGCGCCCGGAAAACGGACCGCCCAGGCGCCCCTTGCCTCGCTGTCGGCCTATCGTGCGCGGCGCTCACGCCCTTGCCCGCGCCTGGCTAGCGGATGGCGGCGGTGCCGTCGGCGCCGGCCGTGGTGATGCGGAAGCTGCGCCCGTCGCTGGCATAGCGGTAATCGCGGCCCCAGGGGTCGAGAGGTACGCGGTCGCCGCGCAGATAGGGCCCGCTCCAGGAGGGCAGGCTGCCGGGACGCTGCAACAAGGCGCCGAGCCCTTCGGCCTCCAGCGGATAGCGGCCGACATCGATGAAGAAGATGTCGAGCGCGCTCGAAAAGGCCTCGATCTGCAATTGTGCGGCCCGCTCGCGCGAATCGGTCAGCTGGCTGAGCACGCGCGGCCCGACCAGCGCCGAGATCAGGCCGATGATGGCGAGGACCACCAGCATCTCGACCAAGGTGAATCCGCCGCGCCGCCGCCGGCGCGGCGCGGGCCGGCGCATGGGAGCGGCAGAGCGGGACAACAGGGCGAAACTCATGAAACGGGGCTCCAGTGCTGACGTGCAGTGCTGCGCGACGGATCCATCCGCCGCGGTTCGAAATCTGTCTCCATGTGCCCGCCATCGGCAGCCCGCCCCGGCAATCGGGGCCGCACCCTAGCGGACCATGTCGTTGAACGACATGAGCGTCGACATGATTGCCACGATCACGCCTCCGATCAAGATGCTTATCAGCGCGACGGTGGCCGGACCGATGAAGCCAACCAGCCGCGACAGCGATCTTTCCAGCCGGCTTTCGTAGAAATCCGCCACCTTGTAGGACAGGCTGGCCAGTTCGCCGCTCTGCTCGCCGATCCGGAGCATGCGCAGCGCCAAGGGCGGCAGGCCGAGCATTTCGAGCGCCGCGCTCAGCCGTTGGCCTTGTCGCACCGCGTCCGAGGCGCGCTCGGCGAGTCCGGCTGCCCCGTGGGCGCCGTCGACCGTATCGCTGATGAGGCGGATGGCGACGGGGGCCGAAATGCCGGTCTCGACCATGATCCCCAGAAGCCGGGTGAAGCGCGCCGTGCGGTAGCTGCGGGCGATGTCGGAGACAACCGGTGCCCGCACCACCAGTGAAAGCAGCCGCCGGCGCAGGGAAAGCCGCCGCATCGCGAAGACGAGGCCGAGCAGGACGATGGCGGCGAGGGCCAGAAGCAGGTCGCTGTTCTCGCGCATGAAGGCCGACAGGGCGAAGATCGTCGCGATGAAGGTGCCCTGGTTGCCCGCGCCGGCAAGGATGGGGGCGAATTGCGGAACCACCCCGACGAGAAAGAAGATCATCACCGCGAGCGTGCCCAGAAGCAGCACGGCCGGATAGCGCAATGCCTCGCCCATGCCGCGGGCCAGCTTTTCGAAGCGCTGGCGTTCCTCGGCGATGCGCAGCAACAGCATCGGCAGCTTGCCCGACGTCTCCGCGACGCGGACCATCGCAATCTGGAAGGCGGGGAAAAGAGCCGGCCACTCCTCGAGCGCCTGGGAGAACGACCTGCCATTGGCGAGCCCGGCGCGCAGCTTGACCACGACCGGCTGGAGCCGGCCATTGTCGAATTCCTTTTCCATGATGGCCAGCGCCTCGTCGATGCGGATGCCGGCATTGAGCATGATTGACAGGTCGGCGAGGAACCGGGTCACCTCCGGCGCGGCGATGCTGCCTGCGAACCACGGCGTGCGCGCCGTGGTCGCGGCGGCCTCTTCGACGCTGACCGCGATAAGGCCGCGCTGGTCGAGGATGCGCGTCACGTCGTCGGAATGCCCGGCCTCGATCTCGCCGATTTCCAGCCGCCCGTCCCGATTGAATGCCTTGTAGGAGAATGCGGTCATGCGACACGGCCTTGAGTCACGATTTCTCAGCCGGCATCCAGATGCCGCAGCACGAGATCAATATCGTAGCCTGACCGGCTCCGCAACACGCCCCTCCAGCGCTCCAGATCGGGAACGCCGGCGGGGTTTGAACGAATCAGGTCGCGCTTGAGAAACGGGCAGCTTCCATCGACGATCAGCTCTTCCCAGAAATGGTGCATCGGGTTCAGCGGCTTGCCGGCCGCGACCCTGCGCCGACGCTTGTCGAGGAAACCGCGCATCTCCGTGCCGGCGTTTTCCGGCACTGTTTCCGCCGCGCGCGCGACGTCCTCATAGCAACAGAGCGCACCCAGCCGAAGGCCCGCCCGCGCCAGTTCCGCCGACAGCCTGACCTCGCCGTTGCGAACGATCCACGACTTGGCGTTCACCATCGGGAAATCCGTCCAGAAGGCGCGGAAGGCGGGCGACTGCAGGGCGCGCGGAAAGAACATCAGGAAATAGGATTGCAGATGATGCGCGATCTCGCGGCTGTCGGTGATGCCGAAGACGTCGACATTCATCGCCTCGGCGCGCGCCAGCGCCCCGGAAAGCGGAAAGATCGGGCCGTAGACGCTGTCATTGGCGAGGATCAGCCGCTCGATCCCCGCGAAGTCGGGGAGCCGCTCGATCCCGTCGCGCCAGGCGCCGAAATCGTAGCCGACGCCGCGCCGATGGACGACCTCGCGGACGACGGGCAGCAGGCGCATCACGCCCGCCTCGCTGAGCCTCGGCGCGTTGGAAACGAAAGTCACGGCATAGCCGTTTTCCGCAAGCTGGCCGACAGCGAAATGGACATAGTCGTGGACGATGCCTTCGGGATCGTGATGGACGAAGACCGCCTGTCGCGATGTCGGGCCGCGCTCGCCGGCGACCGACCGCAACAGCCTTGGGCGCCCGGCGCGGATGCGGCCGAGCGCTGCGGTCAGCGGGTCGGCAAGCGGCTCGACGCGCCATTTCAAGGCGGCCACGATCCGGTTTCGGATGTTCGCCTTTCCGGCCATCGTCGATTTTGCCCGTCCTGAATTCGGCTTCCTGTTCCGGGAAGCAAGATTGAATGATCGTCGCAAACTGGGTAAGGAGCGGGCGATGCTGGCCTGCCCGCGCCCAAACCGCCCAAACCGCCGAGGGGGCTGCCCGCCGGCGCGCCTGTCCAAGCTTCGAACCATAGCAGTGCCAGGCAGCGTTGAAAACAACGTCTGCCGGCATCGGAAACCATGGCCGTGCAACGTCTGCGGCCAGACGAGGAAGTGCCGGTTTGACCGTTCGTTACGACTCCCGATCCGACCGCGGCTATGCCGATCTCAGGGCGGGGCTTTCCAGCATGCGGCTGTTGTGGATGTTCGCGCTGCGCGACATCCGCGCCCGCTACCGGCGCTCGACGCTGGGGCCGTTCTGGATCACGGTCTCGATGATGGCCACCGTTCTCGGCATGTCGTTCGTGTTCTCGACGCTGCTGAACCAGAGCTATGCCGACTATATGGCCTATCTCGCCATCGGGCTGCCGGTGTGGGCGCTGTATTCGAGCATGGTTGGCGAGGGCAGCAGCGCGCTGATCTATTCCTCATCCGACGCCAAGCTCTCCACCCTGCCGCTGTCCGGCTACATCTTTCGCCACCATCTTCGGCAGCTGATTTTCTTCGCCCACAACATACTGCCGGGGCTGGCGATCGCCATCCTGCTCGGCAAGGCGACGGTTTCCGGCTTTCTGCTCTTCCTGTGCGGGCTTGCGCTCGCCTTCGTCTCGGTGGGATGGATCGGCTTCCTCGCCGCGCTGATCAGCACGCGCTTTCGCGACGTGCCGCAGATCGCCGTCAATGTCATGCAGGTGTTCTTCTTCCTGACGCCGATCATCTGGCCTGCCGATGCGCTCAGCCACAAGCCCATCATCCTCGACGCCAACCCGTTTTATTACCTGGTCGTCATCGTCCGTGAGCCGCTTTTGGGGACCGTTCCCGCGCTCTCCGTCTGGCTGGTGGCGGCAGCGATCGGCGCCATCGGCTGGCTTGCGACGGCGCTGGTCTATCAGCGCCTTTTCAACCGGCTCACCAAATGGCTTTGAGGCGCATGGGGAGGCAAATGGGCCGGCTTTTCGCAAATAGGGTTTCGTCATGACCCATGTGCATATCCACAACGCTTGCGTCGACATTCCAGTGTTCGATTCCCGCAGCCTGTCGATCAAGAACGCAATCGGCAAGGCGCTGACCGGAGGCCGGATCATCCAGAATCGGAGGGCGGTTACCGTCCGCGCGCTCGATGGGATCGATCTGCATCTGGAGTCCGGCGACCGTGTCGCGCTGATAGGCCACAACGGGTCGGGAAAATCGACGCTTCTTCGCCTGATCGCCGGAATCTATCGGCCCGATTCCGGCTATGTCGAAGTTGACGGCCGGATCGGCGCGCTCTTGTCGATGCATCTCGGCATGGAGCCCGATTTTACCGGGCGCGAAAACCTGATGTTGGTGGCGGCGTCGCTCGGTCTTTCGCGCGAGGAAACCCTGGCCATCGTTCCCGATGTCGCCGAATTCTGTGAGCTCGGCGATTTTCTCGACCTGCCGATCCAGACCTATTCCGCTGGCATGCTGGCGCGGCTCGCCTTCGGCATTCACACGTCGATCGCCCATGACATCATGCTGGTCGACGAGGTGATCGGCGCCGGTGACATCGGCTTCCACGACAAGATGCGCGCCCGTTTCGAGCAGATGCTCTCCCAGGCGAGGATTCTCGTGCTCGCCAGCCATGCCGACGATGTGCTGCGCCTCTATTGCAGCAAGGGGGCCGTCATGACCGGCGGCAGGATGAGCTTCTTCGGCCCTCTCGACGAAGCGCTGGAATTCTACCACCGCTCGATCGGGCTGGCGCCGGACCCAGCCATAGCGGATTAATGCCGCTTTTCTGGCGGCGGCTTGGTGCCTGCTTTGGTGATTGTAACATTAATATTAATGTTTTCTGATGGTCTGGGCGCTTGAAAGTTGATTCGGCGCAACAAATCCGGAGGGCAGGGGATGAAGATCGATCTTGGGCGCAAGTTTTTAGCGACCGTGCTTTTAATTATAGTCTGGACGATCCCCGCGACGGCAAGCAGCCTGTTCGTGCCGCTGCCGGAATCGCGGATTGCCGGCGCCGACGCGCATGAGAACGCCCATAGGGGCGTGATCCGTTCCCGCAATGTCGCCATCGATGGCACTTACCTAGCCTCCCGGATCGCACCGCAGGGCGTCGATCATGCCGCCGACCGGCTCGATCTCGCGCCGGCGGCAGCGCCGGTGCGGATGGAGCTCTTCCCCGGCGTCGCCGTCGATCTCAATCGCACCTCGCTGACGGAAGCATTCGGCGGCGGTTTCGTCTGGACCGGCGAGGCGCAGGGCGGGCTTGCCGGAACGGCCGATCTGGTCATCGTCGACGGCAAGATCACCGGCCATGTCAGCGTCGGTCCGTTCGGCCGGCGGTTCCGCATCGAGCCCTTGCCGGTCGACGGTGCGCACCGGATCAGCGAGATAGACGGCAGCGCGTTTCCCGGCGACATCCAGATCGAGGTCGCCCAGCCGGCAGGACCGGCGCAGCGCTCCGATGCGCCCCAGAACACGCGCACCGAAATCACCGTTCTTGTCGCCTATACCCAGCGGGCGAACACGCTGCTCGGCAACCCCGTGGCCCAGGCCAATCTCGCGGTTTCGATGGCCAATTCGGCCTATCAGCGCAGCAATGTGATGATCGATCTGCGCCTTGTCGGCACCCATCTCGTCACCGGCTATGACGAGGCGGCGGCGGCGAGCTACAATCAGGTCCTCTACGACCTGACCGACGGCAGGTCGAGCGGACCGTTCCTGCCGGTTCACCAGAAGCGCGATTCGCTCGGCTCGGACCTCGTCGCGCTGCTGATCGACCGCCGCGAATATTGCGGCCTCGCCTGGATGCCGATGCCGCCTACCGCTTCCAGTTCGATGTACGGCATGTCGCTGACGACATGGGACTGTATCTCGAACCAGACCTTCGCCCACGAGATCGGGCACAATATGGGTCTTTCCCATGACCGCTACGTCGTCGATCCGGCGCCGAACACCGAATACAATTTCGGCTATGTCGATCTCGTCGGGCGGTTTCGCGACATCATGTCCTATACCAACGCCTGCACGGCCGCGAGCATCTCCTGCCCCAGGATCGACAACTTCTCCAATCCCGCGGTCAGCCATAACGGCCGGCCCACCGGCATTTCCGCCGGCAACGCCAATGCGGCGGATGGCGCGCGGGCGTTGAACGAGAACAGGGCTGCCATTGCTGCCTACCGGGCAACCCCGACCCCCCCTGTCACGACGTCTATTGTTGCGGCTGTTACGCCAGTTGCGCGTCGTGGTGTTGTGAACTCTCAGCTGACGGCGTTCGCGGCGCTGATCAACACCGGCAGCGCGGCGGCGACGAGTTGCACGATCGCCAAGCCGGCCGGTGGCCAGCCCTACAGCTTCGCGTTCGCCGAGCGCATCGGCGGCGGCTCCAGCCTCGGCCCGACCAACCAGGCCGTCAACATTCCGGCCGGCGCCACCCGTCATTTCCTGATGACCTATGTCCCGACCGCGGCCATGTCGGCCAACCTGCAGATGGTGTTCGACTGCACCAACACCAGCCCGGCTCCGACCTATCTCGGCGTCAACTCGTTCAATCTGGTGGCGACCACCACTGCCGGCGCCGACCTCATCGCCATCGCCGCCACCCCGACCGGTGACGGCATCCTGCGCGTGCCGCCGAACGGCGCCGCCGCCGCGGCCACGGCAGCCATCAACATCGGCACCACCGCCACCGTCCGCGCCCGTCTGTCGACGACGCCGGTGGGTGGGAGCACCGTGACGCTGCCGTTGATGCTGAACCTGTGCCGGACCAACACCAGCGGCGCCTGTGTGCAGCCGGCGGCGCCGACCAACGCGCCGATCGACTTCTCGGCGCCTGCCAACGGCGTGGCGACGTTCTCCGCCTTCGTCAACCACAGCGGCGCGGCAATCCCGTTCGATCCCGCAACCCGACGCCTCTACATCCATTTCGAGCAGGCATCGGGCACAAGCTGGATCCCAGTCGGCTCCGCCAGCGTCGCTGTCACAACCGCAGCAGCAGGCGACGATATCGCTGCCCTCGCCAACTGAGGCAAAAGCAGCACAAATAATCAAAACACACGGCCCGGACCCGTTTGCCGGGCCGTTTTCATCGGAATCAAGTTTCTTCAGCAAGCAGGTCGGAATCAGGGCCGTGATGCGAGTGCAGGGATGATAGTTTCATCCTCCCAACTCCTCGGAGATCGACCGCCACCGCTCCAGGATATTGCTGATAGAGCAGGGTCAAGTCGTTCATCCTCTCCTCTTTGAGGCCGCTCACGCCTCAACCGAACAGTCGTGCATTCATCAGCACACCGCCGGCCGGGTTGAGATCGACATGCCCGAACACGATGCGGGGCATCGCGACCAGGATGTCGGCACTGGCAGAAGCCAGCAATTGCAGGAGCGTGTTGTCGTAATTGTACTGGTTCGGCGTGGAATGAAAGCCGACATATTTCCAGCCATCGCCGCTGCCCAGCACCAGGGGCGATGCATCGATGCCTGAGGCCGTGGCGACGCCATCGACCGAAGCGCGCGTCACCCGCACCGAATTCAGCCGGATCGCCGCGCTGCCGGAGCGCACCTTGACGAAATAGCCCACGGTGAACTTGTCCGGCAGGGCAACGCTCGCCACCGTACAGATCAGCCCGTAGCCGGTGCCGCCGATGGTCTGCGGCTCGATCGAAGGCACGGCCGCCTGGGTCATGCGCATCGCGAACCATTCCGGCCCGTAGCGGCGGTAGTTGGCCGCCCTGATCTTGTCGATCAGTTGCTTGACATCCGGATCGAGCGCGCCGGCGGAACCGCCATAGTCATTGTTGTTGTGGATGAATTTGGCGTGGGCCGCGATCGCGCTGCCGCCGATCACCGAGATGTAGCTCGGTGCGGCCCAGCCTATGCCCGAGAACACGGCATTGTTGCCGTTGCCGTTGAAACGGCCGGAATCCGGCAGGAGGTTCTGCGCCAGATCGCGTCCAACCCGCAGGCCCGCAACCACCGTCTCGCCGGACACGCGGTCGAAGCGCATCTGCTCCGTCCAGTTCAGCCCGTCCTGCGAGGTGCGAATCGCCAGGTCGTCGCTGCCGGCGAGCCCCAGTTCCGCGCGCCCGGAATAGCCACTCTGGAACAGCAGCGACAGCACGTTCGCCGCTCCCTCCTTGTTCAGCGTATAGCGCAGATCGCCGCTGCCGCCTTCCGCGACGGTCGGCGCGGTCCAAAGAGCCTTGCCGATCTTGGCCGCGAACGGATTGACGGCGTCGGCCGTGGTGCCGATGCCGAGACGGGGGACGTTCTGAAGTTCATCGACGGACAGGCGTTCAGCCACCCACTGTGCCCCCTCCCAGAATACGAACCTGCCCTCATCCGCGACAAACGCCCGCCAGCCGGGTTTCGGCGAAAGGAATGTCCAGCCGCCATTGTCGTACAGGACAATCGCATCGCCGCGCCCCGTCCAGTCGCCGGAAGCGGCGGCGGCGACGATGAAGCGCTGGCCGGGAACCGGCTCGGCCGGAGGCGACGAGACGCTCCGGCTGGTGACGGACATCTGCACCAGCGCATCGAGAAGGGCGAGCGCCTCGTTGTGGGTGACGTGTTTCTGCGCCTGAGACGGCAGGATATAGGGCAAGGAGAGATTGGCGGTGCTGTCCATCGGCTTTCCTTCTGGAAAAGCCTTAATCTTAGCCGCGCGCCGAAGGTGATGGACAAATCTCGACGCCGTCGGTTCAATTCCGGCACTGCCTACCGGGGAACAGCGGATTTGCGACCGCCCTAACGCGGATCCTGACGTTGAAATGAAAACGCCGCGAGCCTGAATGAACCCGCGGCGCTTTCCTGATTGCGAGGTCTGCCGTTCGCCTCGCCGGCAGGCCGATTACTGGCCGATCTGCGCGAACAGGTCGGCGAAGACCTGCTTGGCCTTGCCCGGCTGCTTAACGGCCTTCGCCGCCTCGGCGTTGACCGGCTCGCCCGCCACGATCAGCATCACCATGCCCATCGCATAGTGCGGCGCGCACTTGATGCCGTAGACGCCTTCCTTCTCAACCGTGAACGTCACTTCCTCGTTGATCTTGCCCTTGAAGCCCTCGACGCCATCCGGCAGCATGCCCTTGATCGACTGCGCGTCATGGCCCTTGTCGACCACCAGGAACTTGACCGTGTCGCCAGGCTCGACCTTCAGGAAGTCAGGCTCGAACACCATCGCTCCCTTCGCGCCCTTGTTCAGCATCTTCACCTCATGCTCGGCCGCCATGGCGGAACCGACAGCAAAGGTCGCCGCAAGGGCGGCGGCAATGGCAAAAGCATATTTCATTTCGGGATTCTCCCTTTCTCCGGATGGGATGACAGAAAGCGTTCTAGAACGCATCGCTTGCAAAAAGGTGTATTTTCTTTACCAGAAAACATCGTGGCTGCGAACAGGCACGGCGAAGGTCGCCGCTTGCACGCGACGCCCGGCATATGAGAATGTGTTTACACCCCGACGACAGGCGCGCCATCTTGCCATTCGTCGCGGAGAGGCCGCCGGAAACAGGGCAACCGGCGCAGGGAGGCAAGTGCGAAAGTGAGCCGCCTCGATCGTTCGCTGATCTCGACCTTGCCGCTGTTCGACGGAATGGCGGCGGACGACCTCGACCGTATCCTCAACACCGCGCGTTCGTTGCGATTCTCCGCCGGGTCGAACATTTTCGAGCAGGAGGAGGAGGCGCATTCCTTCTTCGTTCTGCTCGACGGCCATGTCCGAGTGATGAAGACGACACCCGAGGGCCAGCAGGTCACCGTGCGCTATATCGCGCCCGGCGAACTGATGGGCATTGCCCAGGCGCTCGGCCGCACCACCTATCCCGCCACCGCTCTTGCCGTTGTGGATTGCGTCGTGCTCGCCTGGCCGGGGACGATCTGGTCGCAGTTCGCCGACGCCTTCCCCTCCTTCGGCGCCAACACCTACAAGACCGTCGGCGAACGGCTTCAGGACACGCAGATGCAGGTCGTCGAGATGGCGACGAAGCAGGTCGAGCAGCGTGTGGCGCATGCGCTGCTGCGCCTGATCAGCCAGCGCGGCAGGAAGACCGACGAAGGCATCGCGGTTGATTTCCCGATCTCGCGCCAGGACATCGCCGAGATGACCGGCACAACGCTGCACACGGTCAGCCGGCTGTTGACGGCATGGGAGGAGAAGGGGCTGGTCAAGGGCGGCCGCCGCAAGGTGACGGTTGTCGAGCCGCACCGGCTGATGGTGCTGGCCGAGGGGCGCCCGGCCGGCAATTGAGCCGGCAGTGCGAGAAGACCCCGGCGTCTTTCAACTCCGCGCTCCGGACCTCGATTCCGGGCCTCGATCATAGGCCCATATCCGGGCCCGGAACTTCACGCCCATAAATTCAAGCCCATAAATTCAGGCCCGGATCGCGGTTTCCATCTCGAAGCGAAAGCGGTCGCCGTCGAGGCAATGTTCCTTCACGGCTTCCTCGATGGTGTGGAACGATGCGATCGGGCATCCAACGCACAGCATGCCGTGATCGAGCACCACACGGATGGTGGCTGGCCATTCCCGCATGATCTCGTCTATGGTCATGTCTTCGTCCAGAGCCGGCTTCATGGCTGCAACTCCCGTTTCCCATTGGGAATGAGGGATCAACCTATCGCCGAAATCGCGGCCGCTCCTTGCGCCGCCGCAATCATCACGCGGTTAGCGCCTCGCCGTCTCGCTGGCGGGCCGGCACCGGGCTGCCGAAGAAATCCGCCGGCGTGAGCACGATGTCAGCCAGCGTGTAACGGTCGAGCGTCGCCTGAAACGACGACGCCGCCTCGCTCATCACACCGGCAAGCTTGCAGCAGTGCGTTAGCACGCACTGGTTGCCGGTGGCGAAGCATTCGACCAGCGCGAAATCCGGCTCGGTCAGGCGGATGACGTCGCCGATGCGGATCGCCTCGGGGCGGCGGGCGAGCGTCAGCCCGCCGGAGCGCCCGCGCACGGCCTTGAGGTAGCCGCCGCGCGTCAGCGTGTTGGCCACCTTGTTCAAATGGGTCCGCGACAGGTTATAGACGCGCGCCGTCTCCTCGATGGTGATCAGCCGGTCGCCGGCCGAAGCCGCATACATCAGCATCCTCAGCGCATAATCGGAAAAGTTGGTCAGCCGCATCTCGTCGTCACATCCGTTGCCTGGCCTGCCTGCCGTTTCACAATTCGTCCCTCTGCCCGTTCCCCAGATCTTTCCCCCGATCGTCGCCCCGCGCGTTCGGCCGGCCATCCAGCGGGTCGTCCAGCGTGATCGGCTCGATCCGGGTGGTGTCCTCGCCCCTGCCGAACGCGACGGCAAGGCGGAAAGAATGGGCTATGCGAAGCGCCCTGTCCATGAACAGCGCCGCGACGTCCACCGGGCAAAGCCGTTGCACGGTGTCGCGGAACAGGCCGAGCCAGCGCCGGAAATGCGCCTCGCCAAGCTCGGGGATGCGCAGATGCGGCGGCAGCGGCCGGCCCTCATATCGCCCGGTGCGCAGAAGCGTCGCCGACCAGAAGTTGCACAGCTTGTCGAGATGGTCCGGCCATTCGTCCGGCGCGATCGCACGTTCGAAGATCGGGCCGATCAGCGGATCGCGCCGGACCTCGTCATAAAAGGCATGCACGACGGCGCGGATCATCGCCTCATCCAGCGTGGCCGGCAGCGGCTTGCCGTCGATCACCATGGTCCGCTGCGGCGCCGGCCTTCCTCTCATGCCGCCGCCCTTTCGCCGAACCCGTCCGGGCGATGCGGTTTAGTCACCATCGCGGCGCTCATGCCTGCATCTTCGGGCCGTGACCGGCGCGGATGACGATGCGATAGCTGCCGTCGGGCTGGGTCGAGCCACGCCACGAATGGCCTCGTGTCTCCAGTTCCTTGTGCAGGAAGATAGGTTCGCGCGGCAGGATCGCGGCCAGCGATTCGCCTGGCGCCATCCGTTCCAGCACCTCGAGCGTCCGAACCATCGGCTCGGGCGGATCGAGGTCGCGATTGTCGATCTCGATCGAGGGTTCCGGCCAGTCGTCGTCCGCCACAATGATCGTCGTCCGCTTGCCCGAAGAAGTCTCCGGCGCCGTGGTGGCGGCCTGCGGCGTGAACAGAACCTCCCAATCGCCGCCGCCGATCTCGCGCGCGCTGGGCTCGAAGCCACGCGCGCCGAGCACGCCGAACAGGGGAACCGGCTTGAAGCTGGCGAAAAGCCGCAGGCTCTGGCCGGGCTTCAGGCTCGCCACCGCCTCCATGATCACGCCGAACGGCTCGCCGCCATCGCGCAGGATCGGCCTGACATCGAGGTCGAGCGGTAGATCCGCCGTCAGGTCCCGTGGCGAAACATTCATCTTGCAGCTCCCATGCTCGGGTTTCGATCGCGTTGCGGCAGGAACAGGCGCGGCCGAGCCACGCCTTCGGGCAGGCGCATCGCCGCCTTGACGTTGACGAGGCGGCGCACCAGCACGAGCTCGACGCCGACGGCAAGCGTCGCTGCGAGCATCGTGATCGAGGCCAGCCGGAACAGGAACGGCATGCCGGCCAGCAGCGCCACGGTTCCCGCCAGAACCGACAGGAAATACAGTCCGAACCATGCGCCGTCGCGCTTCTCGACCACCAGATCCTGCACCCGCGGCGTCGGCTTGCGCCCCATCACCGGCCCGTAGCATTCCAGCCAGGTCAGGAACGGAACGATCTTGTAGAGCTGCGACAGGCCGAGGCCGCTCAGCCAGCCGAAGGCGATGAGATAGACAAGCGCCCCGGCGTGGCGCTCCAGCGTTCCCGTCGCCCACAGCGCCAGCAGCAGCAGCGCGGACAAATAGAGCCCGACGAACGCGCCGAGCGCCGCCTTGCTGTTCAGCTCGATCACCCGTCGCTTGCGCATCCGGTAGAAGAAGGACAGATCGGCGGCATAGGCGGCGAGCGCCGCCAGGGCCAGGATACCGGCCAGCAGGAACGCGACCGACGTGCCGGCCAGAAGCGCCTCGGCCGGCGCGGCGATAACGGCGAGGAAAAGCGCGGCGCCCCCGGAATAGAGTACGATCCTGCCGGTCGCGCGCTCGTGGTCGGGCGCGAGCATGAACATCGGCAGCAGCCGGTAGCTGACGCCGACCGCGGTGAAGGTCAGCCAGCCGCCGAAACCGGCGGTGGCGTGGACCGGAACCGCGACGGCATGGAGGTCGAGAAGCACCGGCGCGGACACCTGCCCGGCCAGGGCGAGCGCGAACAGCCCGCCGAAACCGGCGGTCGCCGCCATGCAGGCAAGCCCGACCGCGACGAAGCGCGCCGGCAGCGGCAAGGGCCGGGCGTTCCACAGCGTCGCCCCGAGAACGAAGATGGCGATCAGGAACCCGGCCGGCAGCAGCATGCCCGCCAATCCCAGCAGGAACGGCGCTGGCATGAAGGAGCCGAACAGGAGAACGACGCCGTCGCCGGCGGCGAGGTGGAAGAAACCGCACAGCAGAAAGACGAGACCGGCCACGATGGCGACGAGCGACGGCAGCACCAGCCGCTCATGCAGAAGCGGCTTTGCCACCAGAACCGGCACGAACTGGAACAGCGCGCCGGATATGAGCAGGCTGAGCCAGCCGATGGTGACCATATGAACGACAATCAGCGTCTGCGGCGCGCGGATGTCGGCGGAGGGAAAGCCGTAACCGGCGACCATCAACGCCAAGGCACCGACAAGAAAGGCGAGCGCCGCGGCAAAGCTTGCCATGGTCCAGCGGGAAAGGGCGGCGCCGGTCATGGGTTGCGGTCCGCGGACAAGCGGTATCGCATCACGTCCTTTCCCGGACGAGGATGGCCGCGCCCTTGATCGAACCTCGGCCCCGGCGACGGCGTGTCGCGGCAGGCGTCGTCGCACAATGCGATATGACCGCAGCAAGGCGCGGAGAATGCGGCCATCGCCACCAGTTCTCCGATGCTGGCCGCCGCCAGATCGTGACCGGCGGCAAACGCCCTCGCCCTGTCGTGCTCGCGCATGCTATCCAGGCCTCATTGGTTCAAGCCTCATTGGCGGTCCCGGTCGCAAGGGGGAGCAAGGGATCGTCACCAGCCCGGCAGTATCCTTGCCAAAACATATATTGTCAATCTAACGATTCTTCACGCGCCACCAATGTCTTACCGCCTCACATGCGACATTTTTCGCGTGTTCGCCAATTAATATTGACTCTGAAATGTTTCTTTTTACAGTCGCCTCGTTCCAGCCATCGACATAGCCAGAACCGTTCACCCGCCCGTCCCGGGCGGGTCTTCTGCCGCGAAAGGAACCGGCTATGCCATTATCCCGCATCTTGCCACGCACGCTTGGCGCAACCATCCTCGCCGCCACCCTCACCGTTCCCGCCCTCGGCGAGGAGCTTCTGTGGCACTCGCCCGACGCCACGCTCGAGCTCGCCGGCGAGCCGCGCCCGACCGGCTCGCGCGGTCTTCGCCTCATCAACCACGACGACGCCGTCATCGCCGTTCGGAGCTGGTATCCTGCGAACATCGACCTTGCGCCGCATCCGCACCCGGCCGGCAAGGTCGCGGTCATTACCGTTCTTGCCGGCGAGATCGCGCTCGGGCTCGGCGACACATTCGACGAGGCGGCGCTGAAGCCGGTTCCGGTCGGGACGACCGTTGTCCTGCGCGCCGGCGATCCGCAGCATTTCGGCCGCACCGGCCCCGAGGGCGCGCAGCTCCTGATCCTTGCAGCGCCCGAAGGATCGGTGACGCCGTCGCTTCTCGCCTCCGAGTGAGGCACCGCATCGGTGCGACGGGTCGAAAGTCTGGAGGGGCCGAAAACCACCGGCCTCTCCGGGCCAGATTCCGGGTCAGATGAAAAACACCAGGCTTGCCAGCACGAAGACCGGGATCAGCACCGCGCCCGACCACAGCATGTAGCCGAAGAAGCTGGGCATGGCGACGCCTGCGCCACGGGCGATGGCATAGACCATGAAGTTCGGCGCGTTGCCGATATAGGTATTGGCGCCCATGAACACCGCGCCGGCCGAGATCGCCACCAGCGTCGAAGACAATGACGTCATCAGCGCCTGCGGATCGCCGCCCGCCATCTCGAAGAAGACGAGATAGGTCGGGGCATTGTCGAGGAACGACGAAAGAATGCCGGTCAGCCAGAAATAGGCGAGATCGTTCGGCGCACCACTTGCCCCGGTAACGAGAGCGACCAACGGCGCGAATGCGCCATCCAGCCCGGCGCGCAGGATGGCGATCACCGGCACGATGCAGATGAAGATGGCGGCGAACAGCTTCGCCACTTCGAGGATCGGCCCCCAGTTGAAGCCGTTGGCTTCGCGGTTCTCGCGGCTTGAGACGGCCAGCGAGACAAGGGCAAGCGCGAGGATGATGGCGTCGCGGGCGAGGTTCTGCCATTCGACGGTGACGCCGGCGATGGCGATACCGCCACCGGGCTTCCACATCCCGGACATCAGGATCGCAGCGATCACGCCGGCCAGAAGCGGCAGATTGGCCAGCCCGCGCAGGCGGATGCGCGAATCCGGCGTCGGGTCGGGCAGGCGCGGCTTTTCCTCCTCACGACGATAGAGAAAGCTGTCGAGCGCAAAGAAGACCGCCAGCACCAGCCCGCCGACGAACAGCGTCTCGGGCAAAAGATGCGTCGTCGTCCAGAAGAAATCGACGCCGCGCAGGAAGCCGAGGAACAGCGGCGGATCGCCCAGCGGCGTCAGCGAGCCGCCGATGTTGGAAACGAGGAAGATGAAGAACACCACGACATGAACGTTGTGGCGGCGATTATCGTTGGCGCGCAGCATCGGGCGGATCATGATCATCGATGCGCCGGTGGTGCCGACGACCGAGGCCAGCAGCGCACCGATTAGCAGCAGCACGGAATTGACGAGCGGGGTTCCATGCAGATTGCCCGACACGAGAATGCCGCCGGCGATGGTGAAAAGCCCGAACAGCAGGATAATGAAGGACATGTATTCGAGCAGAACCGCATGCAGGACCGCCTCAGTTGCCGCCGGCATCCCGTAGGCGAATGCCAGCGGCACGACGACGAGAACCGCCCAGAAGCCTGCAATCTTGCCGTAGTGATGTTCCCAGACATGCGGAAAGAAAAGCGGCCCGCCAGCGATGCACAGCAGTATGCCGGCGAAGGGGATCGCCCATAGAAGCGACATCTCGCTTCCGGGCAGGCCATGGGCTTCGGCCGCCTGCGCCATGGGCGACAGGAGACACGCAAGCGCCAGAACCGACATCCCCTTCACGAACCGCCCTGTTACACGCTGCATCCACCTTCCTCCGTAGCTCTTTCCTTCGGACGGACTGTCTTAAAGCGCTTGACCGTCCAGATGAAGCGGAATCGGGAAAACCCGCAGCTATTTCGGCCATCTGGGGCAAATCGCGCTCTTTGCCTTTGGTGGAGAACGGATTAAGAAGCGGCTGAACAGGCAAGCCAGATGGAGAGCAAGCCCATGACGTCGGTCATTAGCGTCCCCCCGCTCATCACGGTTTTCGGCGGCGGCGGCTTCATCGGCCGCCATGTCGTGCGTGCATTGGCCAAGCGCGGCTATCGCGTGCGCGTGGCGGTTCGCAACCCCAATCTCGCTTTGCACGTGCAGCCGCTCGGCAATGTCGGCCAGATCCAGCCGATGCAGGCCAATCTGCGGATGCGCTGGTCGGTCGACCGTGCGGTCGAGGGCGCCGACTGCGTCGTCAATGTCGTCGGCATCCTGCATGAAAGCGGCCGCCAGACCTTCAATGCGGTGCAGGATTTCGGCGCCCGCGCCGTCGCCGAGGCGGCACGCGCGCAAGGGGCGAGGCTGATCCATGTTTCCGCGATCGGCGCCGACGCCGGATCGCCGATCCCTTACGCCCGGACCAAGGGGCTGGCTGAAAAGGCCGTGCTCGACACGGTCAAGGACGCGGTGGTGTTTCGCCCGTCGATCATATTCGGGCCTGAGGACCGTTTCTTCAACCGCTTTGCCGGAATGGCGCGCCTGTCGCCGGTGCTGCCGCTCATCGGCGGCGGCGAGACGAAGTTCCAGCCGGTCTATGTCGGCGACGTCGCCGAGGCGATCGCCCGCGCCGTCGACGGCGCGGTCGAGGGCGGCCGTATCTACGAACTGGGCGGTCCGGAAGTGCGCAGCTTCCGCGAGCTTCTGGAAGAGATGCTGCGGGTCGTCGAGCGCAAGCGCCTTCTGGTGCCGCTGCCGTGGTGGCTGGCAAAGCTTCAGGGTCGTATTCTCGGCCTGCTGCCCAATCCGCTCCTGACCGCGGATCAGGTCGAGATGCTGAAGCACGACAACGTCGTCTCGGGAGAGGCTCGCCAGGAGGGCCGGACGCTGGAAGGCCTGGGCATCAAGCCCCAGACGACCGAGGCGATCCTGCCGGCCTATCTGTGGCAATACCGGGTGGCCGGCCAGTTCACCAAGCCGACGGCGGCCTGAGCGAAGCCCCGGCCTTGGAAACGCTCGCCGCGCTCCTTCCCGAAGGCGTGGGAACCGGCGCGGCGGTCCTTCTGGTCGTCGCCTCGTTCTTCACCTCGGCGCTGACGGCCGCATTCGGTGTCGGCGGCGGCGTCGCCATGCTGGCGCTGATGGGCCTGTTCATCCCCGTTGCAGCGCTTATCCCCGTTCATGGCGCCGTGCAGCTCGGCTCGAACACCGGCCGTGCCTGGCATCAGCGGGCGCATGTGCGCCGCGATGTCTTCGGTCCGTTCCTCGCCGGCTCGCTCATCGGTGCCATCGCCGGCGCCTTCTTCGTCGTCCAGCTGCCCGATGCCGTTCTCAAGCTCGTTCTCGGGGCCTTCATCGTCGCCGTGACTTGGGCCAGGATCCCAGGCTTCGACCGGCTGTCGCGAGCAGGCCTCGCGCTGGGCAGCGCCGTCACCGCGATGGTGACGATGTTCGTCGGTGCGACCGGGCCGCTTCTGTCGGCGTTCTTCGCCCAGCTGATGCCCGACGACCGCAAGGCGCTGGTCGCCACGCATGCCGCCGGCATGACCATCCAGCATTTCCTGAAGGTGGTGGTGTTCGGTTTCGCCGGCTTCGCCTTCGCGGCATGGCTGCCGCTCGTCGCCGCCATGATCGCGTCGGGCTATCTCGGCACGGTCTATGGCAGCGGCTGGCTGGAGAAGCTGCCGGAGGAGACTTTCCGCCGCTGGTTCAAGGTCGGCATCACGGTTCTGGCGCTCGACATGATCCGACGCGGCATTGCGGCATATCTCTAACGCATCAGCCCCAGACGAGCAGCGCAACCAGCCCGAGTGTGCCGATGGCGATGCGCCACCAGCCGAACAGGGCGTAGCCGCGCTTCGAGACGAAATCGAGCAGGCCACGCACCACAAGCACGGCCGCGAAGAAAGCGAAAACAAAACCGGTCGCGATGATCGTCAGATCATCTGACGAAAGCGCATCGCGATTCTTGTAGAGGTCGTAAGCGAACGCTCCGGACATGGTCGGCATGGCGAGGAAGAAGGAAAATTCCGCCGCCGAGCGCTTGTCGGCGCCGAGCAGCAGGCCGCCGACGATGGTCGCGCCCGAACGCGAGACGCCGGGAATCATCGCAAGGCACTGGAAGAGGCCGATGCGGAAATAGACCGAAAGCGGAAACTGCGCGGCATCGTTGTATTTCGGCGCGACCTCGCGGCGATCGACCCACAGCAGCACGAAACCGCCGAGGATCAGCATGATGCAGATCAGCATCGGCGTCTCGAACAGCACGTTCTTGATGAAGCCGTGCGCCAGCGCGCCGATCACCGCCGCCGGCAGGAAGGCGATCAGGATGCCGGCGACGAAGGTCTGCGTCGCGCGGTCGGAGGGCAGCTTGATCAGCATGTCCCACAGCCGGGCGAAATAGACCGAGAGAATGGCGAGGATCGCGCCGAGCTGGATCAGCACCTCGAACGCCTTGCCGGTCGATTCGAAACCCATGAAATGGCCGGCGAGCAGGATATGGCCGGTCGACGAGACGGGGATGAACTCGGTCAACCCCTCGAGAATGCCGAGAAGGGCGGCTTCGACGATGGTCTGCTCGCTCATTGAACCTCCGTCGCCGGGCTGCGCGGCCGGCTCTTCGCTTGTCAGGGGGGTGATGAGCGCCTATAGGACAGGGCTGGCCCGGCGCCCGACTCGAAAAACGGGTCCGAGACTTAGCCCCGCGGCCGCAAAAAAGCCAGAGCGTTGCGTATTCCCGGTGCCATGCTGACCCTGTTCCATCATCCCCTGTTCGCCGCCTGCCGTTTCGTGCGCCTTTCCTTCGGGGAATATGGCGAGGAACTGGCGCTGATCGAGGAAAAACCGTGGCAGCGGCGCAAGGAATTCCTGGCGCTGAACCCGGCGGCGGCGCTGCCGGTGCTGCTGGCCGAAGGCGACCACGCCGTCGTCGGCGCAACCGTGATCGCCGAATATCTCGACGAGACGCGCGGCGTGCTGAAGCGCGACCGCCGGCTGATGGCCGAGGATCCGCTGGCGCGGGCCGAAATCCGCAGGCTGACCGACTGGTATCTCGGCAAGCTCGAGGTCGACGTCACCCGTCATTTGGTGCGCGAGCGGGTGCTGAAACCGGTGATGGGCGCCGAGTTCGGCGGCGGCGCGCCGGATTCGGCCGCCATCCGCGCCGCACGCGCCAATATCCGCCAGCACATGAAATACACCAACTGGCTGGCCGGAACCCGCAACTGGCTGGCCGGAACCCGGCTGTCCTATGCCGACATGGCGGCGGCCGCCTCGCTCTCGGTCCTCGACTATCTCGGCGAGATCGTCTGGGCCGACTATCCGGCGGCCAAGGACTGGTATACGCGCATGAAGTCGCGCCCGTCGTTCCGGCCGCTGCTTTCCGACAGGGTGCGCGGGCTGTCGCCGGCCTCGCATTACGGCGATCTGGATTTCTGATGACGGCGGGCCCGGGCCAGCCTTCCGCTGACCGGCTTCGCGCTTTCATCGACGCCGAGGCGAGGAAGCTCGGCTTCGACGCAGTGGCCGTGACGACGCCGGGCTCGACGCCGCTCGTGCCGGGGCGGCTGGCCGACTATGTCGGCAAGGGCCATCACGGCACCATGGAGTGGATGGCCGAGACCGCCGCACGGCGCGGCGATCCGCGCGCCCTGTGGCCGGACGTGCGCTCCGTCATCATGCTGGCGATGAACTACGGCCCCGACCGCGATCCGCTCGCGCTTCTGGACAGGAAGGACCGCGGCGCTATCTCGGTCTATGCGCGCCACCGCGACTATCACGACATCATCAAGGGCCGCCTCAAGGAGCTGGCGCAGAAACTCGTCTCGCGCAGCGGCGCCGAGGTCAAGGTGTTCGTCGACACCGCGCCGGTGATGGAAAAGCCGCTCGCCGCGGCCGCCGGCATCGGCTGGCAGGGCAAGCACACCTGCCTCGTCAGCCGGGATTTCGGGGCATGGCTGTTCCTCGGCTCGATCTTCACCACGGCCGAACTTGCGCCCGACGAGGCGGCGGCGGACCGCTGCGGCTCGTGCCGTGCCTGCCTCGACATCTGCCCGACCAACGCCTTTCCCGCGCCCTACCAGATCGATGCGCGGCGCTGCATCTCCTATCTCAACATCGAGCTGAAAGGGCCGATACCGCACGAGTTCCGCAAGGCGATCGGCAACCGCATCTATGGCTGCGACGACTGCCTCGCCGCGTGCCCGTGGAACAAGTTCGCGCAGGAGGCCTCCGAGGCGAAGCTCGTGGCCCGGGACGATCTGCTGGAACCGAAGCTCATCGATCTGCTGGCGCTCGACGATGCCGCCTTCCGCGCGCTGTTCTCCGGCTCGCCGGTCAAGCGCATCGGCCGCGACCGCTTCCTCCGCAACGTGCTGATCGCGGCCGGCAATTCGGGCGATCCGTCACTGGTCCCGCAGGTGCGGCATCTGCTTCGCGACCCCTCCCCGCTGGTGCGCGGCGCGGCGGTGTGGGCGCTGGCGGAGCTTGAGGGACCGCAGGCACTCGCCGGGCTGAGCGATGCCGACCCCGATGTCGCCGCCGAACTTGCCCGCACCTTGCAGCCCGGCATGCACGAAGCAATGTGAAGCGGCCATCGAAAGGCCGGCCGGTTGCTGTTATGATTCGGTTAACCCTGCGGTAGCCATGCTTGCCGCGCCCGCAACCTGAAATTCACGCCGGAGACGCGCGATAATGGCACTGATGAAAGCGACCTTGCGCGGCATGGCGCTTGCCTTCGGCATCCTCGGCGGCGCCGCTCCCGCGCTCGCGCCCCTGCCTGCCGCCGCCGATCCGCTGGCCAAGGACGCTTTCGGCGCACAGCGCCTGCCGGCGGCCGTCAAGCCCGCCGTCCACGGGTTCTACTCCAAGGGCTGCTTCGCGGGCGGCATGGCCATCGCCACCGACGGCCCCAACTGGCAGGCGATGCGGTTGTCGCGCAATCGCCGCTGGGGCCACCCCGACATGATCACGCTGCTGGAGCGGCTGTCGCGCGAGGCCGCGAAGGACGGCTGGCCGGGTCTGCTGATCGGCGATGTCTCGCAGCCGCGCGGCGGGCCGATGCTGACCGGCCATGCCTCGCACCAGCTTGGCCTCGACGCCGACATCTGGTTCGTGCCGATGCCGGCGGGCAAGCGGCTTTCCGCCGCCGAGCGCGAGACGATGGAATTCGTCTCGATGCTGAAGACCAACTCGCTTTACGTCGACGACCGCAGGTGGACGCCGGCCCACGCCGCCGTGCTGAAGCGGGCGGCGAGCTACGGCAATGTCGAGCGCATACTCGTTCATCCCGGCATCAAGAAGAAGCTGTGCGACACGGTAAAGGGCGACCGCTCATGGCTGCGCAAGGTGCGCCCGTTCTGGGGGCACGATTCGCATTTCCATGTCCGCATCGGCTGCCCCGCCGGCTCGCCCGGCTGCAAGGGGCAGGAGGCGGCGCCGAAGAGCGAGGGCTGCGACGCGTCGCTCGCCTGGTGGTTCACCGACGAGCCGTGGCGCAAGGCGACCGGGCCGGCCGCGCCGCGCGCCCGTGACGTGATGCGCCTTTCGGTGCTGCCGGCCGCCTGCAAGGCCGTGCTCGCCGCGCCGGCGCCGGCGTCCGAGGCGGTGGTGACGCTGGGCGGCGGCGGGCCGGCCATCGCCGCGACAGGGACCGCGCCCGTCGCGGCAAGCGCCTATGCGCCGACGCCCGAACGGGCGATCCCGATGCCGTTCGCGCGCCCTCGCGACTGACGCGAGCCGTTGCCGCGGCGCGGGTGCTTGACTTCGGCGCGGCAGCACCCCTAAACCGATTTAGGAAGACCGCAACGCCTTCGCTGCCGGACTTCTTCGCCTGAAACCGCGCCGTGTCCCGGCGTCGCAACCGAGCACTGACGGATCATGCTGAAATTCCCGGTTCTGATCGGCGACATCGGCGGCACCAATGCCCGTTTCGCGATCCTGATCGACGCCAATGCCGAGCCGAGGGAGTTCCCGAGCGTTCACACGGCCGACTTCGCCTCGCTCGACGATGCGATCCAGGCCGCGGTGTTCGACAAGACATCGGTGCGGCCGCTTTCGGCGCTGCTTGCCGTCGCCGGTCCGGTCGACGGCGACGAGATCGCGCTGACCAATCATGGCTGGGTAGTGCGGCCGAAGCGCATGTTCGAGGCTTTCGGGCTCGAAGAGGTCGTCGTGCTCAACGATTTCGAGGCGCAGGCGCTCGGCGTCGTCGCGCTCGGCCCCGAGCATATGGAGAAGCTCGGCGGCGGCGAGCCCGAAGACGAGGCCGGGCGCGTCGTCATGGGACCAGGAACCGGCCTCGGCGTCGCAGGCCTCGTCCATGCCCGCGGCATGTGGATACCCGTTCCCGGAGAAGGCGGCCATGTTGACATGGGGCCGCGCTCGCAGCGCGACTTCGAGGTGTTTCCCCATATCGAGACCATAGGCGGCCGCATCTCGGGCGAGCAGATGCTGTGCGGACGCGGGCTGGTCAATCTCTACCGCGCCGTTGCCGCCGCACGCGATGCCGCCCCGCGCTTTTCGATGCCGTCCGAGATCACCGCCGCCGCCCTCTCGCGCGAGGACGAGGTCGCCGTCGAGGCGCTCGCCATGTTCGTCACCTGCCTCGGCCGTCTCGCCGGCGACCTGGCGCTCGTCTTCATGGCACGGGGCGGCGTCTATCTCACCGGCGGCATCGTGCAGAAGATCGTGCCGGCGCTGAAGGACGGGCGCTTCCGCGCCGCCTTCGAGGACAAGGCCCCGCACAGCGCATTGCTGCGGGCGATGCCGGTCTATGTCGTCACCCATCCGCTCGCCGCGCTGGCCGGACTCGCCGCCTATGCGCGCACGCCATCGCGTTTCGGCATCGAGCTCGAAGGCCGCTGCTGGATGCGGGGCTGACGGGACTGCCGCGAATTCGCGATTGCACGATGCGCCGCGACAGGGCATAGCCCTTTCGCAAATCGCAGAATGCAGGAAAGAAGAACGGCTTGACCGCGCAGGACAGCAACGAGCGCAAACACGCGACGGGCAATGTCTGGCCCGTGCTGCGGCGCGTGATTGCCGAGAACGCGCGCGAATATGTCGGCATCTACGCCTTTGCCATTCTATGCCTTCTGGCCGTCGCCGCCGCCACCGCCACCATTCCGTGGGTGATGCCGCCGCTGATCGACCAGGTGTTCTACGAGCAGCGTTTCGAGCTGGTGCCGTGGATCTGCCTTGCCGTCGTCGGCGTGTTCGCGGTTCGCGGCACGGCGTCCTATGGCCAGGCCGTGCTGCTCGCGCGCATCGGCAACAATCTCGTCGCCCGCTACCAGAAGCGCATCTTCGATCATCTGATGCGGCTTGGCCTCGATTTCTACGGGAGCGAACGCTCCGGCCGGCTCGCCGCCCAGATCAATGAGAACGTGCTCGGCATCCGCGACATGCTGTCGATGACGCTGCGCTCGCTTGCCAGCGACGCGGTGATGCTGGTCGGGCTGGTGGGGGCGATGATCCTGCTCGATCCGGTCCTGTCGATCATCGCCATTCTGATCGGCCCGCCGCTGATCTTCACCGTCAACATCATCATGCGGCGGCTGCGCCACGTCGCCCGACAGGCGGTCGAGGTCAATGCGCGCCTCGTCGGTACCATGCAGGAAGCGACCCAGGGCATCGCCGTGGTCAAGGCCTTCACCATGGAGGAGCAGCTTTCCGCCAAGATGGCGACGCTGGTGGCCGAGGCCGAAGGACGCGCCAACAAGATCGCGCGGGTGTCCGAGCGCGTGACACCGATCTCGGAGCTGCTGGCCGGCTTCGCCGTCGCCGGCGTCATCGCCTATGCGGCATGGCGCGTCACCACCGACGGCACCCCGCCCGGCTCGGTGTTCGGCTTCATCACCGCGCTGCTCCTGGCCTACGATCCGGCGCGCCGCCTCGCCCGCGTCCAGGTCAATCTCGAGCGTTCGCTGGTCAATGCGCGCATGATCTACGAACTGCTCGACAACGATCCCGGCGAGCGCGACCGCAAGGATGCGGTGCCGCTCGCGGTCGCAGGCGGCGAGGTTCGCTTCGAGGATGTCTTCTTCGCCTATACGCCGGAGCAGCCGGTGCTGAACGGCGTCTCCTTCGTCGCTCGTGCCGGCCGCACAACCGCGCTGGTCGGGGGCTCCGGCGCCGGAAAGTCGACGCTGCTGGCGCTGCTGGAGCGCTTTCACGCGCCGACAGAAGGCAAGGTGCTGATCGACGGCCAGGACATCCAGACCGTGTCGCGCGCCTCGCTGCGCGCGGCCATCGCCTATGTCTCGCAGCAGCCCTACCTGTTCGAAGGTTCGGTGCGCGACAACATCCGCTATGGCCGCCCCGATGCAAGCGACGCCGAGATCGAGGCGGCGGCGCGGCTGGCCCAGGCCGACGCGTTCATCCGCCAGTTGCCGCAGAGCTACGACACCGCGATGGGAGAGAACGGCGCGACGCTGTCCGGCGGCCAGCGCCAGCGCCTGTCGATCGCGCGCGCCATCGTCCGCAACGCGCCGATCCTGCTGCTCGACGAGGCAACGTCGGCGCTCGACGCCGAATCGGAAGCCGCCGTCCAGAAGGCGCTCAACGCGGCGATGGAAGGTCGTACCACCATCGTCATCGCGCACCGGCTGTCGACCGTTGTCGATGCCGACCATATCGTGGTGCTCGACGCCGGTAACGTCGTCGAAGAAGGCACCCACGCAGCACTTCTCGACGAGCCTGCCGGCGTGTATGCCCGGTTCCATCGCAGCCAGGGCAGAAAGGTTCCGGCCGGGGCAGCCGCGAATAAGGAGGGCGGGAAATGAGCATGAAACTGGTCGTGGTCGGGGCGGCCGGCCGCATGGGCCGCACCCTCATTCGCGCCATCCACGATACGCCGGGAGCGGAACTCTGCGCCGCCGTCGAGCGGGCCGGCTCTGCCATGATCGGGCGAGATGCCGGCGAGATCGCCGGGGTCGGCCATCTCGGCGTTGCGATCGGCGACGACCCCCTGCCCGCCTTCGCGCATGCCGACGGCGTGCTCGACTTCACCATTCCAGCCGCTTCGGTCGAGTTCGCCGGCTATGCCGCCCAGGCGCGCATTGCCCACATCATCGGCACCACCGGCTGCTCGGCGCAGGACGATGCGCGGATCGCCGCCGCGGCGCGCCATGCGCCGATCGTCAAGTCGGGGAATATGAGCGTCGGGGTCAATCTCCTCGCCGTGCTGGTCGAACAGGCGGCGCGGGCGCTTTCCGACGACGATTTCGACATCGAGGTGCTGGAGATGCACCACCGCCACAAGATCGACGCCCCGTCGGGCACGGCGCTGCTGCTCGGGCAGGCCGCGGCCAGGGGTCGGGAAATCGCGCTCGAGGAAAAGAGCGTGCGGGTGCGCGACGGGCATACCGGGCCGCGCGAGCCCGGCACCATCGGCTTCGCCACGCTGCGCGGCGGCTCGGTGGTCGGCGACCACTCCGTCATCCTTGCCGGACCGGGCGAGCGCATCACCCTTTCCCACAATTCCGAGGACCGGACGCTGTTCGCGCGCGGCGCCGTCCGCGCCGCGTTGTGGGCGCATGGCAGGAAGCCCGGCCTCTATTCGATGCGCGACGTGCTCGGCATCTGATCCTCTGTTTCTCAAGCACCTCACAGGAGTATCCCCATGTCCGGAACGCTGGTCCTCGTCCGCCACGGCCAGAGCGAGTGGAACCTGAAGAACCTGTTCACCGGCTGGCGCGATCCCGGCCTGACCGAACTCGGGCATACGGAAGCGAAGAACGCCGGCCGCAAGCTCGCCGCGCGCGGGCTTAAATTCGACATCGCCTACACCTCTGCCCTGTCGCGGGCGCAGACCACCTGCCGGCACATTCTGGAAGCGGTCGGCCAGAGCGACCTCGAGACGATCGAGAACCTGGCCTTGAACGAGCGCGACTATGGCGATCTTTCCGGCCTCAACAAGGACGACGCCCGCGCAAAATGGGGCGAGGAGCAGGTCCATGTCTGGCGCCGCTCCTATGACGTGCCACCGCCCGGAGGCGAGAGCCTGCGCGACACCGGCGCGCGCGTCTGGCCCTATTATATGCACACCATCCAGCCGCATGTGCTGCGCAGCGAAACGGTTCTGGTCGCCGCGCACGGCAATTCGCTGCGCGCGCTGATCATGGCGCTCGAGGGCCTGAGCGGCGAAGCGGTCATCAAGGTCGAACTCGGCACCGGCGTGCCGATCGTCTATCGCCTCAATGCCGATTCGACGGTGGCTTCGAAGGAAATCCTCTAGAAGCAACTCCGGAAAAAGTGCGGAGCGGTTTTCCGTCCGGAATTGCATCGAAACAAAGAGTTGGACCGCTTCCGCGTTTCCGTGAAAACCCCGAAACGGCCTTTGTCAGCGGGCATCCCGGCGAATGCTGCTCCGCCGATCGGCTTTCCTTGTCCGGCCGTATCCAGGTGGCGTCGGCCCATTCCGCCCGACCGCAGGAAGCGCCCGGGATTTCCGACCCGGGAACCCGTTTTGCGGTGATGGCTCGCGAAACTCCCGACCGACGCGACCCTCATGTAAAGGCCCAAACTCCGTGCCGGCTTGCAAGCCGGCAACGGGATTCTCATGAATTCCGCTACTCCATCGTTCAAATTGCCGCTGCCGCGAGATTGTCGTTGACAGCGTGCCTGCGCCCGCCTACATCGGCGACGCACCGCGCATGGTTCCGGCATTGATCGGGATAGTTCATGCGGTCACCGGCCCAGGTGGCGGAATTGGTAGACGCGCACGGTTCAGGTCCGTGTGCCGCGAGGCGTGGAGGTTCGAGTCCTCTCCTGGGCACCATTCCTTTCTCCTCACGCTGCCGCGACCTGCGGTCGCTTCGCTCCAGACAAGGCGCCAAAACGTCGGCGACAACCGGTCGGCTTTGCGAACTCAGCAAGGCCGACGGCGCACCATTAACTCACCCAGCCTCGTCTGTTGATGTCTCAAAAATCCCGGATTCCAGGCTTTCTTGCCATCCAGCGTCTGCCGTGAGCTACCGCCGTCTCCTGATATTTGAGTTCTCATTTTTGATGGTTTCGTAGAGTACTCCCTGAACAATGACCCGCTTTCGGCCGATGAAGTCGCTGTTGCCCTCGCGCGGGTCGATGACCTGCGAAGGCGGTGCCTGCACGACGACCTGCCTCCGCTGATCCGCTTTGCGGCTGGGAACGGGCACGGCACTGACGTCGCCGGCGGCGCCCTGACATCGCTTCGACCATGACGTCGACGGAAGCGCGCGGTTGTCCTTCCCTGCCGGATCGGTATAGCTGCGGCGCAGTAAAAGCCGGGATCCGATTTCCTGACATGAGCGAATATCTTATCCTCGCCGCGGCGGCATTCTTCGCCGGGATGCTGAACACGGTCGCCGGAGGCGGCACCTTTCTGACGTTTCCGGCGCTCGTCTATACCGGCGTGCCGGTCGTGGTCGCCAACGCCACAAGCGCGGTGGCGGTTTTTCCGGGCTATCTTGCCGGGGCGCTCGGCTTCCGCCGCGAGATCGCCTCCTTCGACCGGCGCAGCCTGCTGAAGATCGTCGCTGCGACCGCGATCGGCGGACTGATCGGATCTCTGCTGCTGCTGGTTTCGTCCAATGAGGCGTTCTCGGCCGTCGTGCCATTTCTGCTGGTGCTGGCAACGCTCGCCTTCGCATTCGGCGGGCGGCTTCAGCAGTGGGCGCAACGGCACCGGATCGGCAAGCCGGAGGGAACGGTCGGCACGGTCCTCGTCTCGATCTATGGCGGCTACTTCAACGGCGGACTTGGAATCGTCCTGCTGGCGTTGTTCTCCGTCTGGGGGATGCGCGACCTCAACCGCATGAACGGGCTGAAGAATGCCCTTTCCTTCGTTCTCTCGGCAATCTCGGTTGCGACCTATTCAGCCGCCGGCATCGTCGCCTGGCCGCAGGCGGTGCTGATGATGGCCGCCGCCACCGTCGGCGGCTATGCCGGGGCGCCGGTGGCGCGGGCGTTGCCACCCGGCATGGTGCGCGGCATCGTCATCGCGGTCGGCACGATCATGAGTGCGATCTTTTTCTGGCGCGCATTCGCCTGACCGGCCTTTCGCCGCGGGCGCGCACCCGTATCAGGGCTCGGCGCGATTGAGGTCGTAGCCCGGCACCGGATCGAAGGTCGGTTCCAGAACGTTCATCAGCCGCGCATAGGTGACGAAGGTCTCCCGCGCATCCTCTCGGGTCGCTTCGCCGGCATAGACCGACAGGCAGGTGCGGCGCACCTGCTCGCGGATCGGGCCGCGACGGGCCGGCGGCCATTCATCGAGAAACTCGAGTATGTCCTCTATGGTGTAGAGATTGCGCGTACAACTCGTTCCCAGGCACACGGTCACCGGCAGATGCAGGGCAGTCGGCATCACACACCTCCCATTGGCTCTTGGCCGTCGTTGTGGCCATTTTCTGGCCTTGGCAATAACGGAAAAACCCACAACGCCTGAACGGCGGAATGGTTGCAGGTTGCCCGTCCTGCTGACCTCGAGACATTTTCGCGGAATGCGCCTCGCTCGGGAATTTCCTTCCCATGCCGCGGGATCGTTACGCTGGTCCACGCGGCTTCGCCGATTTGACAAAGAGGGGCGAATGGCCCACATCCGGGCCATGCGCACTCTGCCTGCGACAATCCCTGACCGCCAAGGAAGCCGCCAACCCGGCTAGCTGCCTGGTGCCCCTACCTGCGCGAGCAAGAGCGGCACCAGGACAAGCCCAGTTGTCATTTCCAATCCTGCCGCGCCCCGGTCGTTTACCGACACTGGCAAGCCGCAACCCGGTTGCGTGCATACCGGCGCGTCATACGCCAAAAGGACAAGCAGATGAGCTTCCGCTACAGCTATACGTTTCCGATTGCAGGCCCGAACAAGATCCCGCGCTTCAGAAAGTGGGCTGCCGAGAATGCTCCGGGGATCGAGGTCAGCCTTCCGCTCCAGGTTCCGGTCAAGAGCGAGGCGATGACCATCCGCCTCAAATCCGCTGAGGACCGGCAGACGCTCCTGGCCCGCATGGCCGGCGTCAAGCTTTAAGGCGCAGGCGACCTACAGCCATGGCGTCTTTCAACCCATGCGCTTCCTGCGGCTGCATTGTGCCGGCCACCATCCGCTGCCAGAGCTGCCGCAGGCCGCCCGGCCCATCGGGTTCGACACCCGAGCACCTGTTCTGCCCGCCCACCCTGGGCGGGGTCGAAAACGGCCGCATTGCATCAGTGCGCTGAGCGATCCCGATCCAGCCGGAGCACAACCCTTCCGGCTGGGTCGTCTCGCGGATCGAGGCCCGCTGGATCGCGCAAGGCTTACGATGGATGCGCGGCGCGCCCGTCAACTGGCTGGCGGCGCCGGATTGCCTAGTTGGTGTTGCGCTCTTCGTTCTTGAGCTGGCTCCAGGTGTTCTGCTGGGCAAGCATCGAACGCAGATAGGCGACATTCGCCTGAGCCTGGGCCGGCGACATTTCGCTGGCGGCGATCTCCTCGGCTTCCTTGAAGCGCCCCTGCAGGCCGACCACCAGCGCAAGGTTCTGACGCACGCGGCTGTCCGCGCCGGGCGTCTTCGACGCCTGACGCAGATAGGTTTCGGCCTGCTTGAGATCGCCGGCAAGCAGATGCGACATGCCGAGATTGGACAGGATCGAGGGCTCGCCGGGCTTCATTTCCAGCGCCCGGGCATAGAGCCGGCGCGCATCGTTCTGCTTGCCGAGCTGGTCGAGAATGGCCGCTTCGGCCGAAACCAGCTTCCAGTCGGGATATTCCGGGGTCTGGGCGCGGCGCACGGCATCGAGCGCCGGTTCGAGTTCGCCCGCCGCCGCCAGCGCCTTGCCATAGCCGGCAAGAACCTGGCGCTCCTTGGGAAAGTCGATCGCCAGCTTGCGCATCACCGCCAGCGCCTGATCGCTGCGACCGCTGATCTGGAGCGCCTCGGCATAGCGCATCGCGGCACCGGCATTCTTGGGATCGCGGGCATAGGCGCGGCCGAGGGCATCCGTGTTCGAAGCAAGCGCATCGCCAGACGCCGTGCCCGCCGCGCGAGAGGCATCGCGCCCGACCGAGCCGGTGCTCATCCGGTCCTTGCCTGCGCATCCGGCCAGTGCCGCGGCGGCGAGAACGGCCACTGCCGCGATCCTGACCCGCCTGCCCGTCGCGTTCCTGCTCCACATCGCTTTCGCGTCTCCATGAAAGATGCCCCGCAGGGCCATCGCGGTGACGACCAGCAATATTCCGTTAACCCTAACGGAGAGTTAATGGACGGCGAGGCGAGGAACTGGCGAGCAAGGCAGCGGAATCGATCTACGGTTCCTTATGCTATTGAAATAGATGGGCTATTCTCGCCTTCTCCGCTCCCGCCGCGCATGGGTCGAGCGGCTTTTGACAACGAAGCCGGCGTGGCACGCGCCACCGGCCCTCAACCGGGCGAGCAGTCCGGCCCCGAGGGTCCAATCTGTCGCACCCCTCGGCGCAACCAACGGGGAAAATTGCGTTTTTTGCCCCATCTGCGACAAGCTGTCAGCGTCCTGTCGCAGTTGCGGCATAGTTTTTTGCGCCAGCGCAAAGTTCGCTTTCGCCACCGTTCCTACATTCGGCTCATCACAGAACGCAAGGTCATTCAAGGAGACAGACCATGTTCACGAGACGCGAAGCTCTTCTGGGTGTTGCCGGTGCCGCAGCCGCTGTTGCCGCGCTCCCCGGCCTGCAGGCGGTGGCCAATGCCGCTGAAGTCGCCAACCTGCCCCGCGAGAAGGTGACACTGGTTGCTCCCCCCTTCGTGCATGCTCACGAGCAGGTTGCGACCGGCGGCCCCAAGGTGGTCGAGTTCACGATGGCGATCGAGGAAAAGCCGCTGGTCATCGACAATGACGGCACCGAGTTGCGCGCCATGACCTATAACGGCAGCATCCCCGGACCGATGATGGTCGTGCATGAGGGCGACTATGTCGAACTGACCCTCATCAACCCCGAGACCAACGAGATGCCGCATAATGTCGATTTCCATGCCGCCACCGGCGCGCTGGGCGGCGGCGCGCTGACCAACGTGATGCCCGGCGAGCAGGTAAAACTGCGCTTCAAGGCCACCCGCTCCGGCACTTTCGTCTATCACTGCGCGCCGGAAGGCATGATCCCCTGGCACGTCGTCTCGGGAATGCACGGCACCATCATGGTGCTGCCGCGCGACGGCCTCAAGAACGACAAGGGCGAGCCGGTCAAGTACGACACCGTCTACTATATCGGCGAGAACGAGTTCTACATCCCGCGCGACGAGAACGGCAATTTCAAGAAGTTCGACTCGCTGGGCGAGAGCTATGAGGAAACGCTCGCCGTCATGCGCGGCCTGGTTCCGACCCATGTGGTCTTCAACGGCCGGGTCGGCGGGCTGACCGGCGACAACGCCATGAAGTCGAAAGTCGGCGAGACGGTGCTGTTCGTTCATTCGCAGGCCAACCGCGACTCCAGGCCCCATTTGATCGGCGGCCATGGCGACTATGTCTGGGAAGAAGGCAAGTTCGCCAACACGCCGGCCAAGAACCTCGAGACCTGGTTCATCCGCGGCGGCTCGGCGGGTGCGGCGCTCTACACCTTCCTGCAGCCGGGCGTCTATGCCTATGTCAACCACAACCTGATCGAGGCGGCCGAGCTCGGTGCCACCGCCCATGTCGTGGTCGACGGCGAATGGAACAACGACCTCATGATGCAGGTCGAGGCGCCGGGGCCGATCCCGACCAACTGATCGGGATCAGGGTGCCTTGACTCTGGCTGCGGCCCGCCCTTCTCCGGGGGCGGGCCGCTTCCTTTTGGCGCACCCGCAACAAGGATTCCGCTCGCGCTGATTGCGCAAAAACAAAGAGATACGCCGCATCAGGCCTATCATCGAACTGACAAGCCCTCCGAACGGAGATGGGAAGATGAAGGTCCATGTCACAGCCGCAATCGCAGCAGCAGCGTCTCTCGCAGCCGCGACTTTCCTGGTTCCTGTTCCCGATGCCCCGGCACCGGCCGGCCGCGCCGGCGTGATCGGGCCAATCGAGACCATTGCGGTGGCCGGAGGACGCTTCGAATACCAGATCGCCGGCGAATTCCTGAAATCTGGCCGCGTCGTCGAGGCCCCGAAAGTCGAAAAGCAGTTCCGCCGCCCGGTCGAGATCATGAAATACCAGGTCAGCGTCGCTGAGTATGCGGCCTGCGTCGCCGACAGCGCCTGCCAGCCGGCCGATACGCGCGCTCACGGCGAATTCCCGGTCACCGGGGTTAGCTGGCGCGATGCGACGGCCTATGCGGGGTGGCTGTCGGAACGCACCGGTGACAGATGGCGGTTGCCGAGCGACGAGGAATGGTCCTTCGCCGCGGCGGAACGCTTCGGCCCCGAGGCCAACGGCATCATCGACGACGACGATGGCAGCAACCCGGCGGCCCGCTGGCTCGCCGCCTATCGTTATCGCGCCGACCCGAAGGAACGCGACATGGCGCCGAAGCCGCGCGGTCATTTCGGTTTCAATTCCAACGGGCTGGCCGATCTGGGCGGCAATGTCTGGGAATGGACCGACACCTGCTTCATCCGCAACCGTATCGATGCGGTCGGCCGGCTGGCCGAAGCGACGACCAATTGCGGCGTGCGCGCCATCGGCGGCCAGCACCGCGGCTATATGTCGAACTTCCTGCGCGACGGCAAGAGCGGCGGCTGCGCCGCCGGCATGGCGCCGCCCGACAATCTCGGCTTCCGGCTGGTGCGCGAACCGGCGCCGGCACTCGGCGTGGCGCTGCTTCGCCGCATTGCCGGCACAGAGGGGCGGGGTTAGGGGTTAACTGTCGTGGAACGGGTTGACCTAGTTGTTCAGTCCCGGCATCTGGTGGATCGGGTTAAGGATGTATCTGTCTGGCTCTGAAGTCCATATCTTGCAGATGTATTCGTAAGGCGTGAGTCCGCCGAGGGTCTTGAGCCTGCGTGCGAAGTTATAGGCTGCCATGAAGTCCGTCAGGTGTGTTCGCAACTGGTCGTGGCTGTCGTAATGGAAGCGCTTGACGGTGGCCTCCTTGATCGTGCGGTTCATCCGCTCGACCTGACCATTCGTCCATGGATGGTTGGGTTTGGTCAGCCTGTGCTCGACCCCGTTGGCTTCGCAGATCATGTCGAAGCGCATTGGCCGGGAGCAGATGGTGTTCCGGTTCCGAGGCTGCTCTGCGAACTGGATGCCGTTATCGGTGAGGATGGTGTGAACGTGGTAGGGCACGGCCTCGAGCAGATGCTGAAGGAATTCCCAGGCTGTCTTTCTGTCAGCTTT
>JBLJBS010000063.1:0-3760 GCA_047637695.1 Aquamicrobium sp.
GTTCGGATGCGCGGGGATCGTAACGTTCGGTTGCCATGACCGCTTTTTCACTTAAAGACATGCATGAATTCGCCGGGCGGACCTTCACCACGGTTTGCCGGAGGCGTCAACTCCGGAGGGTCAAATGACGGATGCGGTGGCGCGGCTGGCCGAGGTTCGGGCCAATATCGGCAGGGCGGAAAAGGAAGCGCGGCGCGAAGCGGGGGCTGTCGCGCTGGTCGCGGTGTCGAAGACCTTCGGCCCCGGGGACATCCGTCCGGTGATCGCCGCCGGCCAGCGCGCCTTCGGCGAGAACCGGGTGCAGGAGGCGATGGCCAAATGGCCGGCACTGAAGGAAGAGACCTCCGGCATCGAGCTGCGGCTGATCGGTCCCCTGCAATCCAACAAGGCGAAGGAAGCTGTCGCGCTGTTCGACGTTATCGAGACGATCGATCGCGACAAGATCGCCGCCGAGTTGGCGAAGGAGATTCGGAAACAGGGCAAAGCGCCGCGCCTTTACGTCCAGGTCAACACCGGGCTCGAGCCGCAGAAGGCCGGCATCGATCCGCGCGAGGCAGCGAGCTTCGTCGTGCGCTGCCGCGAAATCCACCGGCTGGCCGTGGAGGGGCTGATGTGCATCCCGCCGGCCGGCGAGAATCCGGGGCCGCATTTCGCGCTGCTGGAGAAGCTCGCCCGCGAGGCGGGGGTCGAGAAGCTCTCGATGGGCATGTCGGGCGACTATGAGACGGCAATTGCCTTCGGCGCCACCAGCGTCCGCGTCGGCTCGGCGATCTTCGGCGGCCGCTGAGCCGGCAATATATATAGCCGGCTCGGGGGAGCCTTATCGCGTCAGCGCCAGCCGCTCGATGTTGCGGACGATCTCGTTGAACGCCTGCCGCAATTCGTCGCCGGTCGCCGCATCGTAGAAGTGCTGGGTCACGCCCGTATCGGGGGTGGCGCAATTCTTCAGCGTCGACTTGGCGGTGGAATTCGTCAGCGCGAAACCGATGGTGAAGACCTCGATGCCGTCATTCTTCATCCGAGTGCACACGTTCCTGGCATTGGTCGACGAATTCGAGCCGGCATAATAGCGGTTGTATTCACCGTCGGTCATCAGGATCGCGACCTTGGCGATCTTCTCGGGGTCCGGATCGGCCGGCCCGGCGCCCAGCCCGGCCTTGACGATGGCGCTCCGCCAGTTCGGCGACAGCATGTAGTAGGCCCACTGCGTGGCGATGCCGCCGCCGGTGTTGCCGTCGGCCACGAACGAATCGATCTCGCTCTTCAGCTTGGTCTCGTCTGTGGTCAGCGGCACGATGGTGGCGGCCGGGCACTTGGTCGTCGACTCGTTGTCCAGACGATCGTCGCGGTTGACCAGCGCCTTGTAGGTGTAGGCCTTCCCCTTGGAATCATAGGCGGTGCGCAGGCTGTCCGGGGCATCGTCGGTAAGGTCGGGATTGCCGTTCGTCAGCTTGCGCTCGGTGGCGCAATTGTCCTTGCGCGCCGCACCCTGCGCTGGCACCGTCCAGTTGGCCGGCGGCAGGTTCGTGCCGTTCTTTTCCTCGATGAACACGGTTTCCCGGGCCAGCGCGCCGGCATTGACGGACGCGGCATAGGGCACCAGCGCGACACGAATGCGGTCCGGCGTATACTTGTTGCCGGCGAGCAGCGATTCCACGGCGATGGTCGCCGCCGTCTGAAGATCGCCGATCTTGTTGGTCTTGCCTGATTTCCTCATCGAGCCGGTGACGTCGAGCATCATCGCCACCTCGATCTTCTTGTCGGAATAGCGCGCCGCCGATTCAGTCGTAATCTTCTGGACGTTGGCAGCCCCGAACAGCGGGAAGGCGACGTTGACGACGACGCTGGCCTGCGCTTCAACCATCTTGCGGTGCCGGTCGATGACCACGCTGTCGAGCGTCAGCTTGTCGAGCTTGGAAAAGGTGCGCACGCCATTGGCGAACAGGAATGCCTCGAGGCTGTCGCGCGCGTCCTCTTCCTTGATAACCCCCACCGTCAGGTCGCGGGCCGTCGAGGTGATTGCCGAATCCAGCGCCGCCAGAAGGTTCGAGCGTGCGTTCGACACCTGCGCGATGTTGACGCCGAAGCCGGCGCCGAGCACCAGAACCGGCACGAACAGCGCCATCATCATTCCGAAATTGCCGCGCCTGTCACGGACGAAGCGCCGCGCGGCCTGCTGAAACACCGACTTCTTCGCCATCGCCTGTCTCCATATGCAACATGGTTGGCCCATCGATGGAGCAGATGCAGACAGCAGGCCGTTCTTGCGGTCCGACATGCCCCCCAACCCCGCATCACCGACTTTGCATGATTTTCTCGGGTACAATGGTTGTCGAAGGATGAATCGGCGCCATGGCAATGGAGCCATGCTGAACAGATGATTTAAAACGGCACGGTCGCGGGGCAGGTTTTCTGTCTCGTTTTGCCACGATAGACCTTCGCCATGCCGAGGCGCAGCATCGCGCCGGCGACATCGCTTCCTTTCGCGGAAGTGACGTCCGCGACCACCCGCCCGTAATACTTGTCACCGCCGATATTGCGCACCAGCACCCGCCGCTGGCCAAGCAGCCGGCCGAGCATGGTGCGCGCCGCTCTCGCAGCCGCCTTTTCCGCCTCGCAGCGACCGCGCATCTCCGGCGCATCGATGCCGCGGATGCGGACCGATACCGTGACGGAGTGTCCGGGCCATACGAACGCCTCGGCGACGAAGGTGTCGCCATCGATCAGCCGCAGCACCCGTGCTTCCACCGGTCCGGCGAGAACGCCGGACGCCGCCTGCGCTCGCGTGCCATGCCCGGTCGCCAGCGGAGCGAGCAAAAGACCCAGAAGGAACAGATTGCATGTAATTCGCTTCATGGAAAAAGGAATATATTCCTTTTTCATCTCATGGCAAGCCGCACCGATCGGACGGGGCAGCCATCCGGCGGCCCGCGGCCTCAGAAATCGCAGGCGATGCCCTTTACTTCCCAATCGCCATAGCGCGCGGGATCGTTGCCGCCGCGCCCGCCCAGTTCCTTCGGCCGGGCGGCTTCGTCAGCCAGCGCCTGAGCCCGCCGCGCCTCCGCCTCGGCAAGCGCGCGTTGCGCGGCTGGGGAAAGCAGGCGCGCGGGCGCGGCCCCGGTTTCGACGGCAGGAGTGGTTTCGCACGTTTCGGTCATCTGCATTCCGCCGGAATTGTTGAACTTGCGGCTTTCTCTCCCCATCATATAGACGTTTCGCGCCGGGATCGACCCGGCGCGGCTAGGTGGCAAAACGGAGTTCCGGATGAACGTCATCCGCACGGCAATGCTTCTGGCGCTGATGACGGCGCTGTTCATGGGTGTCGGCTATCTGATCGGCGGCGAGAGCGGCATGCTGATCGCCTTCGCGATCGCCGCTGCCATGAACCTGTTTTCCTACTGGAACGGCGACAAGATGGTGCTGCGCATGCACCGCGCCGTCGAGGTGGACGAGCGTTCCGCCCCGGAATTCTACCGCATCGTCGAGGCGTTGGCGGAGCGCGCCGGCCTGCCGATGCCGCGCGTCTACCTGATCGACACAGCCCAGCCCAACGCCTTCGCCACCGGCCGCAACCCGCAGAACGCGGCCGTCGCCGCCACCACCGGCCTGTTGCAGCGCCTGTCCCAGGAAGAAGTCGCCGCCGTGATGGCGCATGAGCTTGCCCATGTGCAGAACCGCGACACGCTGACCATGACGATCACCGCCACGCTGGCCGGCGCGATCTCGATGCTCGGCAATTTCGCCTTCTTCATGGGCGGCA
>JBLJBS010000064.1:0-8690 GCA_047637695.1 Aquamicrobium sp.
CCACGCCCATGCCGACCACATTCACGGCATCGACGATCTGCGCGGCTATTTCCTCGCCCAGCGCCGGCGCATCGACGTGTTCGCCGACGACGCGACGCTGGCGCGGCTGCGGGAAGCCTTCGGCTATTGTTTCGCGACGCCGCCCGGCAGTTCGTATCCGCCGATCGTCGAGGCGCACGAGATTGCGCATCTCGTCCCCTTCGAAGTCGACGGAGCGGGCGGGCCGATCACCTTCGAGCCGCTGCCGCAGATTCACGGCGACAGCATTACCCTCGGTTTCCGCATCGGCACGATGGCCTATTGCCCCGATGTCAGCGACTTTCCCGCCGAGACGGCTGCACGTTTGACCGGTCTCGACCTTCTCGTCGTCGACGCGCTGCAATACCGGCCGCATCCCAGCCATTTCTCGCTCGCGCAGGCGCTGGGCTGGATCGTCGAGCTAAAGCCGACGCGAGCGATTCTCACCCACATGCACATCCCGCTCGATTATGCGACGGTGATGGCCGAGACGCCGGATCACGTCGAGCCGGCTTATGACGGGCTGGTCGTCGACCTGCCGCTCTGACCACGTATCGGCTTCGATCAGGCGAGGAAGATTCATGCGCCGCATAACGGCAGTTGCCGCCCGACCGATGCTGGCTCGGGCGGGCGCGGCAGGAGCGAGATTGTTTGCCGAAAGCGGCATCTGACGGCTTGGCACGGCCCTGCGGATCGACTAAACGGTTGCCGGTGTTCGCTTGGCCCTCAGGGCGGTGCGCACATCTGGAGAGGTGGCCGAGTGGTTGAAGGCGCACGCCTGGAACGCGTGTATAGGGGCAACTCTATCGAGGGTTCGAATCCCTCTCTCTCCGCCACTTGCCCCCGCGAAAGCGTTCTCCCGATCCGGCTGCCGCCGGATTTTTCCGTTGTTTTCGTGGGTTATGCGGGAGAGGCTGAGCACCGGCCTCGGCGCAAGGTGGCCCGGAAGCGGTCTCCCAAGGCCAATATTCTCCGGAGCTGTGAACTGCGCCAGTTTCGGTGAATTTCTGTAAGAGGCTGAAATCGAACGCATACTTCCGTGACCCGCTGAACACTTCGACAGCGGTCGCGTTTCGAGATGCGACTGCGGTCCAACGGATGTGCGAGCCTAGAAGTGGTCGCGCTCGTTCTTCGGCTTCTTCGGCGCCCATCACTCCTGTGGCATTGCTCTTATGTAAGCTGAAACGGCCCTTCGTCCCACTTGCTGCTGGTGAACTCGTTCAACTGAATCCCAAGCCTCCCCGGATCTTCAACCAGAAGGTACCTCCAGACACCGTGCCCGCCGAGGCGATTGACCGCTTCCACCCATCGCTCTGCGGCCTTCGCCTTGGCATCGGCGTCGTCCGTAACTTGTCCCTTGATCTCCACGATGACATTCTCGGCGCGGTCCGTGACGACGATGAAGTCTGGGATGTAGCGAGCAAGCAGGCCACGCTGACGATAGGGAATCGTGAAACCCAACCTGTCGTTCTTTACCCACCGCTTCACACCGCTATGGCTATCCAGCAGGAACGCTGCGCTCTGCTCCCACTTTTTCGTGTCAGCCACCATCGCATTCAAATGGCAGCGGGTGACTGGATAGATCGGCTTCGTAGTGTGGAAGTCGACGTAAATCGTACTTCCCCTGCCTGCCGCTCCCTGGGGGATAATCGCGACCTCACCTTGGTCGGTCGCGGAGCCCATCTTGATGGCCTCTAAAAGAGACCCGATGGCCGCCTGCATATACTCTCCGACAAGCAGTACATCACAGGGGCGGCTGTCCCCTTTACGGTCCAGTTTCTCTGCAAGAAAGCGCTTGGCTGCAAAGGCGACCTTCGGAAACAGCTGGTGGACAGGCACGGCCTCGGCACCGTTGTCGGCTTGCCATCGATCGCATATTTCCCGTGCCAACCTGAATGCAACTTGCTGGTCTCGGAAGCGGGAGCGCCAATCCTTGAGAGACAGGATCGGTCGCTCACCTGGGCCGAACGCGGCGAGGCTGCCGTCCGGCGTCGTCAATGGGGTCAGCTCGACAACTTGAGGGATCTTCATCGGGTCGAGCGTGACCTTGGCCACCTTGCTCCAATCTATGTGAACCTCAAACTGCCCAGACTGGTGGTAGCCCGATACCACGGGAAAGTTGATTTCGTACTCAGCCTTCTCTGGCACCGAGTAGATGTGGTTTGGGTCCGGCTGAGGCGGCTGTGGGCCAACAGGCTTGACCTTGAAAGGAATAAGCTCGAACGGCACACCGAAAACCTTCGCCGTCTCCTCGGCGAACATCTGTGTTTCTTCATTGAGCGCGTAGCTCTTACGTCGCAGCGCCCTTCCGACGACCTGCTCGCACAGTAGTTGGGAACCGAAAGGACGCAAACCGACGATGTGGGTGACCGTATTTGCGTCCCAACCTTCGGCCAGCATCGCGACTGAGACGATGCATCGAACATCTCGCCCTGGAGGGACGCGCTCGTCGACCCACTTGAGCGAGCCGTCATTGTCGTCGCTCGCGACCTTGTCGTTGTGCTTCCGGACGAGTTCGGACCAGTCCTCGGGAACCTTGCCGCCAGGCCACCCCGGCTTGCCTACGGTGTCGAGTATGAAGCGCAGGCGCCGCGTTTCGTCCTTCGACCCGCCTTCCTCGATGTCCTCCATAACTTTCGAGTCGATGCGGACTGTGACTTCCTGCCCAGGCGAATTCCGGAACCAGGCGGGTGACACGCCATAGCTATCATTCCCGTTCGCCAACCAGTCGTGCACCTCCCTTGCCACCGCGGTATCCCGACAAACCACGATAAAGACCGGCGGCACCGGATGCTTCTGTTGCTGTTTCGAATGCTGCTCCCATTCGACGAAACGCTCGTGCCACTCCTGAGCAAGTAGGTTGATCGGTGCCGAGGCGTAATTCATCACGATCTCGGGCGTGATCGTTGTCCCTAGACCGTCTTCCTTCGCCTTGGCCTGAACCCAGCGCCAGATGTTGAAGTAGGCGGCCTCCTCGGCGCCCGACACGTCGCGGGCCGGAAGCTGCGGAATCTTCACAAGCCCGGACTCGATCGCATCAAGCAGCCCGAAGTCTGTCACGACCCACGGGAAAGGCTTCCCGACCTCGTTACCAGATCCTTGGATGTAGAAGGGCGTCGCGGAGAGATCGATGCAAAGATTGATCCCCCGCCGCCGACTGCCTCCAGCCAGCTTGTTGATCCGGTCGAGGCCTTCGATCCAGATGGTGGCCTCCCGGGCGTTCTTCTTCGCGAGATCCTTGTCTTCGTCGAGGCTTTCCTCAGTGGCTGCGTCACCCCGGCGATAGGCATGGTGCGCCTCGTCGTTGAAAATCAACCAGTGCGGGCTCCGGCCCTTGCCACTGCCAAGCTCCCGCCGAATGCGCTTGAACCAGGCCTGGTCAGACTCGAAGTACTTCGTCTCGACGCTCTCGTTGGCCTTGCCCGCGTTCTTCAGCACCTCGACCGGCTCACCGGTCTTCACCACCTTGGCGCTGTCGCCGTTGACCGAGTTGGTCTCCTTCTTCGCCAGCCGATGCCAGTTGGCGATCATGACCTCACCACGCCGCAGCTCTTCCATCCGGTGGGGCGGGACCAGCTGGCGGGTTCGGTACAGGCTCAGATCGCCGAGCGCTGGATCCAGCTCCTGAAGCCGCTCACGGATCGTCACGTTGGGGCAGACGATCAGGACAGTATCCGAGAAACGGTCGTCGCGGGGTGAGGCGACGCGGTTCAGGATTGACCAAGCGGCCAGCATGCCCATCACAGTCGTCTTGCCGCTGCCGGTCGCCATCTTGCAGGCATAGCGAAGGAAGGCGCGCACCCCGGCAGCCTTGGCCTCAAGTCCCGGCTCATCCTTGGGTATTTCGGGAAGGCCTCGGCGATAGACGTCCTTGGCCTCGACCAGGAAGATGATCGTCTCGACAGCCTCGATCTGGGCGAAGAACAGGCGCTGCATGCGCTGATCGCTGCGCCACAGATCCAGAAGCTCGCGCGTCACTGGGGACGCTCCGTCGTAGGCGACGCCGCCGCTGTGCACGCCCGCCCGCCAGTCCTTCACCCGGCCGCGGATGGCATTGACGATCTCGAGCTCGACTTCCTCACCCGCCTGGCTCTCGAACAGCTCGGCCTGGTCGCGGTTCGCCCGGCCCCGACCGGCATGTTCCGGCACACGGTAGAAGTAACTCGCGCGGCGCCGACCCTCGGCCTTGTAGGGCGGCTTGGCCTTCTCGATCTTCCAGTGATACTTCGGTTCCACGAAGGGCGAATTGATGATCGGGGACTCGACCTCGGCAACGGTGAGCGGGGCGTCTTGCTGCGCAGCCTCGGGCATCAGACGGCATCCTCTTCGCTGCGAGTTGCCATCAGCTCGTTGCCGCGCTCGTCGATCACCTTGACCGCGACCCGCTTCTTGTCACCCAGCGCGAAGGGTTCGCTGACCGTTCCCGCGAGATGCGACCAGACGCTGTCCTCGAACTGACCCTTCAGCGACTTCTGCAGGTTGTCCCATGCACTGGTCTTTGGGAAGAACACTTGGCTGGCATAGAACGCCATGTTGTTGTGATTGGTGTCGAGCATCCAGCACGGCAGGTTCTCGGCGTCGATGTGGTCCGTGTCCATCAGGTGCGGCAGGAAGATGTCGAGGCCGCGCAGCACAACACGATAGAGCAGCGTGCCATCGTCGCGCTTCCCCGCCTTTTCCAGCCGGATATCGGGCAAGCCGGTGATCGAGAAGATTTCGCTGTTCTTCGAGGTCTTCAGCAGATCCGACATCACCACATCTGGTGTGACGGCGATGTAGGCGGTCGGGATCTTCATCTTTTCCAGCAGCTCGCGCGCCTTGGCTTGGATCGCGAAGCCGAACAGGAACAGCTGACCGAAGCCCTGCTGCATCGCCTCCATGGCCGCGTTGAACACGTAGTCCGACCCGATAGCGCCATCCTCGGGGCCGAAGGCAATGGCGATGGTCTTCTCGCTGCCGTTCTTCGCCACGGCCTCGGCATGCAGATATTCGCGATCGGCAAGCGGGCGAACATTGTCGAGTTGCAGCGTCACGTTGCCTGGCACGTTCAGCGACTTGCTCTGCCGCAGCACCTCAATCATGCGGTCAAGGTACGCCCGTGGGCTCGAGGATTGCGGCTGCGCCGAAGCGCCATCGGCATCCTCCTCCATGCTCATCGCGGCCTGAATCGTGGCTTCGACGGTGAAGGGGCCGCAAACGCGGGTGATCTTGTCGTTCACCTCGGGGCGATCGACCAGCACCTCCATTTTGGGGTCTTCTTCGTTGGCGATCGACTTGAGCGTGATGCGCGGGACTAGACCTCCGACTTCCTCGCCCTTCTTGTTGCGCTTGCGCTCGTAAACGAAGCTGCCAGCCGGCCCTTTCGATGGCTCTTTCAACTTGTACCAAGGGAACGTGGTCGTGAGCAGGCGCTGCCGAGCAAGCGCCACCGGCACGCGAGAAGTGTCGATGGTGATCCAGCGGCGACCCCACTGCTCGGCCACGACTGCGGTGGTCCCCGAACCGCAAGTGATATCCAGCACCAACTCGCCGGGATCGCTGGTCATCTGCATGCAGCGTTCGATCACCTTGAAGCCCGTCTGCACGACGTAGATCTTGTCGTCGGTGAAGTTGCCGGTAATCGTGTCGGTCCAGATGTTGCCGATCTGCTGGAATGGAAAGTCATCAGCGAAGCGGCGATAGCGGATGCTGTTCTTGGCGACGTGAATTCGACCGGCTTTTGCCAAACGGTTCATTCCGTCTGGATAACTCGCCTTCCAGTGTGAGTTGCCTCCTGGCAGATAGGTCTTTCCAAGATGCTCAAATGGCTGTGTTTCGGACGCCGCTCCCTGAGACTGTATATTATCGGGATTGTATAGTCGCACGTCCTTCGGCAGTTCTTCTTCTCCTCGAGCTTCAGCGGCAGTGACACCACGATATGTCCCGTCAGGGAACAGCACCCAGCGGGCATTGCCTTTTCCGAGTTCAACCGGCTGCGGCTGAAATACCTTGTTATATTTGACCTTACTCTTGTCCTTCGAATACCAGAGCAGGAAATCACCGAGCGTTGGGAGCGTCGTCGACTCGAAACCCGACGTTGTCTGAAAGCTGATCTGGGAGACAAAGCCGCCCGGAAACACCTCGTCCAGCACTTCGCGAACGTGATGCACGTTGTCGTCCGAAATCTGCACGAAAAGCGAACCTGACTCTGTCAGCAGTTCCCTCGCCAGCATCACGCGGTCACGCAAGTAGGCCAGATAGGAGTGCAGGCCGAGCTCCCACGTGTCCCGATAGGCTTTCACCATCTCGGGCTCGCGGATCATCTCGTCGTCCTTCCCGTGATCCACCCGGTTTTTTCGCACGAAGGGCTGAAAGTTCGAGCCGAACTTCACGCCATAGGGCGGATCGAAGTAGATCATCTGAACCTGACCGCCCATACCCTCGTACTCAGTGAGCGAGTTCATCACCTGCAGCGAGTCGCCAAGGATCAGGCGGTTGGTCCACGGGCCCTTGTGTTCGTAGGCGTCCATTCGGTCGGCGATGTCGAGGTCCACGTCCCCGAACAGGTCCAGCGTCTGCCCGCGCGCCTTGTGCGATTTCAGTGTCTCGAGGATCGCCTGCGTCGAATGCCGCTCATGCACGAACAGCGGCAGCGTTGGCACGCTGATCTGCTGCCGCTCGGCCTTGCCCGCCCAGTTCAGGAAGGGCTTGGTCAGGCTGCGCAGCCGCGCCGCGCATTGCGAGAGCGAGGTGAACCGCTCCTCCGTGCCCTGCCAGACCTGTGGCTGGGCGAAAACCGTGATCTCTCCCTTTTCTGCGGCCTCGGCCACCAGGTTGACCAGCCATTCCGCAAACGGCCGCTCGCCGCTCTCGTCCCACGTCAGCTCCGGCGCGAGACTGGAATCGTAGCGATAGGTCTTCGGCGGCTTGCGATGCGAGAACTGCGCCTCGACCCCCACATCCGGACGCAACACCGCCTCGTCGGCGTGCGCATAGGCGGCCGCTCCATTCCCGCTAGGCATGGGTGCTGGCTTGGACGTCGCTGCCGCGGCAGCCGAGGGCGCTTTCCCGTTTGCAAGTGCGACGGAGCCGCCACGCCCCTTGCCTTTTACAATCAACCCATCAGCAACAAGTGCCTCCTTGGCCGCGAGATAGTCGCCCTCATCCAGATCCGTCAGTTGGTTTCGAAGCACACCAAGGAGAGCCTGGTTGCCGATGGTCGAGCCGTCTTGAGGAACATTTGCAAGGATGAGGTCGCGCAAGGAACTGGACATGGGTACGGCTGAAACCTTCGGCATAAGCGGCTGATCGGGATAGCCTATTGTGCGAGGCTTGTTTTGTCAGCCGCAAAGTCGCCTAACCCTTGAGCATCTCTCGCTGTTCTGCCCATGCCGCTGGAAGCGTTTCCGGCAGTTTGGCGAGCGTCACGTCAACCCCCTGACGCCCCTCGAGGACTGCCTCGACTATGTCCGGTGCAAGCAGGGCCAGCCGCAGCAGCCGTGCGAGATAGGACGGTGCGATCCCTTCGCGCTCGGCCAGCTCGCCGACGGTGGCGAATTCCCCGGACTCAAGCATCTTCTTCCACCGAAACGCGCGAGCCAACGCCTTGATCAGGGTATCGTCGATCTTTCGTCTGACCTGCGCGTCCGCGGGCAAGTGCATCTCCTTCCGCCCGCCGCGCTTCACGAGGCGGAAGGGGATGTGCAACGTCACGGTGTCGGGGGAACGCGTCGCGCTCGTCATGCCGCGCGCTCCATGGCGCTGGTCGCCATTTCGCGCGCGAGGGTGCCGAGCCCGTCGATGCGAAGCCTGACGTCAAATCCCTGCGTGCCGATGTCGACCCTCTCGACAAGCAGCGCGACGATTCGCGCCTGCTCGGCCGGGAAGAGTTCTTCCCACAGCGGATCGAGTTGCTGCAGCGCCGCGCGGGCGTCGGCCTCGGAGATGTTGTCGGCGTGGGCTCGGGCCGCCTTCCAAGTCCCGGCTACGATCTCGGGCTGGCGGAACACGGCGCGAAGCTGGTCGATTACGGCGGCCTCGATCTCACCTGCGGGGACACGTCCAACCGGACAAGCTCCCGCCCCGTGCTTCAGCACCGTCTGGCTGACATAATACCGGTAGAGCCTTTCGCCCTTGCGCGTATGCGTCGGTGAGAACGCGGCGCTATCGGGCCCGAACAGTAGCCCCTTTAGCAACGCGGGCGTGTCGGCACGTGTGCGGGCGGCGCGCTTGCGGGGGCTTTCCTGCAGGATCGCATGTACACGGTCCCACGTCTCGCGGTCGATGATCGCGTCGTGCTCGCCAGGATAGCTGTCGTCCTTGTGCACGGCCTCGCCGATGTAGGCGCGGTTGCCGAGCAACCGGTAGAGGTACTTCTTGTCGATCCGGTTGCCGCGCGGCGTGCAAATGCCGCGCCTTGCGACCTCGCGCGCCAGTTCCGTCCCCGAGCCGATTTCGAGGAAGCGGGCGAAAATCCAGCGGACATGCTCCGCGTGTTCATCGTCAATGACGAGCTTCCGCTTCTCGACCCGGTAGCCGAAGGGCGGCACCCCGCCCATCCACATGCCCTTCTTCCGGCTGGCGGCGACCTTGTCGCGGATGCGTTCCGCCGTCACCTCGCGCTCGAACTGGGCGAAGGACAGCAGGATGTTCAGCGTCAGCCGCCCCATCGACGTGGTGGTGTTGAACGACTG
>JBLJBS010000065.1:0-25627 GCA_047637695.1 Aquamicrobium sp.
CCTTCATGGTCAAAACCATACTTCAAGGTGGACCCGTTCAATGGGGGTGGATCAGATCAGCCGTCCTACACCGTCGTCAACGCCTATGCCGAGTGGACCCCGCCCATCAACGAGAACATCACGTTGCGTGTCGGCGTCGAGAACCTGTTCGATGAAACCTATTATGAGCGCTCGAGCTACGCGGCCAGCACGAGCCGCGGCGGCATCGATCCGGTCTACGCACCGGGCCGGACCCTCACCTTCCAGACCGCCTTCAAGTTCTGATCCCGTCCGGAACGGACTGCGCGACATCGGGGGGCCGGCGAAATGCCGGCTCCCTTTTTCGTTGCGGGAAGCGGGAGCGGCCGATGCCTAGAGCATTTTGCAGTCAGACGGTTACGTCTGACGTCGCATAAATGCGGCTCGAGAAAGAAAGCTAGAGCGACGGAACTTCATTCGTCAGAATGCCCGTTGCTCCAGATCGTTTTACAGTTTCCGAGAAACGGTGAAACGATCTACCTCTTTGTTTTTACGCAATTCCGGACGCAAAACCGCTTCGCACTTTTGCTGGAATTGCTCTATCTGTGGTGCAGCACCACGGGCAGTCCGTCCACGACCGCGACCTCCATGCGATAGCCGAAGATCGCCTCGAGGGTTTCCGGCACGAGGACGCTGTGGGTGGCGTCGTTGACGACGAGCCGCCCGTCGCGCAGGGCGACGATGCGATCGGCATGGGCGGCGGCGTGGTTGATGTCGTGCAGCACCACCACGATGGTCTTGCCGTCGTTCCTGGCGATGGCGTGCAATGTCCGCATCAGGTCGCGGGCATAGAACATGTCGAGATTGTTCAGCGGCTCGTCGAGCAGCATGGTGTCGCAACCCTGGCAGTAGGCCATGGCGATCATCACTCGCTGACGCTGTCCGCCCGACAGCGTGTCCGCGAACCGGTCGGCAAGCGCCGTCAGGTCGAAGCGTTCCAGCGCCTCCTCGACGAGGCGATGGTCCTGCGCGGTCAAACGGCCGCGGCTGTGTGGAAACCGGCCGAAGCCGACCAACTCGCGAACCCGCAGCCGGCTCGACACGCCGGGGTCCTGTCGCAGGATCGCCACCGTCCGCGCCATCTCACGGCCCGGCGTGGCGGCGACAGACTTGCCGGCGATGCGAATCGATCCGCTCTGCAGCGGCAGCAGCCGCGCCATCAGCGCCAGCAGGGTCGACTTGCCGGCGCCGTTGGGGCCGACGAGCGCCGTGACGCCGCCGGTGGGCAGGGACAGGGAGATATCGGTGAGGACCCGCGCAGGTCCGTGATGGAACGAGACGCCCTCGACTTCGATCATCCGCGCCTCCGCGCAAGCAGCAGCGCCAGGAAGACGAGACCGCCGACGAACTCGACCACGACGCTGACGACGACCGTTCCGCCGAACCCCATCCGCGCCAGCGCCTGGGCGCCGACCAGCACGATGACGCCGACGCCCGCAGCCGCCGGCAGCAATACATCGTGGCGTCGCGAGCCGCACAGCCGCTCCGCCAGCGCCACCACCAGCAGTCCGAGGAATGCGAGCGGCCCGACGAGCGCGGTCGAGGTGGCGACGAGGACGGCGACGAGAAGGAGCAGCCCGGTCACCCAGCGGTTCCAGTCCAGCCCCAGCCCGACCGCGGCATCGCGCCCGAGAGCGATGACGTCGAGCACGTGGCGGGCGCGCCATGCGATGAGCGCTCCGGCCGCGGTGACGGTCGCGCCGATGACGAGCAACTGGCTGTCGAGCGACTGGAAGGTGGCGAAGCTGGCGCCCTGAAGCACGGCAAAAGCGTTCGGGTCGATCAGCCGCGCGACCAGCGCCGAGAGCGAGCGGAACAGGAAGCCGAGCACGAAGCCGGTCAGGATCATCAGCATCATGTCGGTGCGCTGCCGCAGCATCGGCAGGAACAGCGCGGTCGACGCCGCCATCATCAGCGTCACCTCGCCGGAAAATTTCCAGCCCGACGACAGCGTCGCATAACCGAACCCGCCCAGCGCGAAGACGAGGGCGGTCTGGCAGAACAGATAGAGGGCATCGAGGCCCATGATCGAGGGGCTGAGGATTTGGTTGCCGGTGATCGTCTGGAAGATGACGGTGGAGATGGCGGCCGACACCGCGACCTGCACCAGCCCGAGCAGTTGCGACAGGCGCAGCCCGAGCACGAAGCCGACATTGCCGCGCAGGCCGGTGAACAGGAACAGGGCGCAGACCGCCGCCGCGACGGCGCAGATGACGACGACGGTGCGACGTTCCGCGGCGGCGGGGAAGGAGGTGGTGACGGCGGCCTCAGCCATGGCGCGGCCGGATATGAAGGATGGCGAGAAAGGCCAGTGCGCCGACCACGCCGAGCACCGTGCCGACGGGGATCTCGTAGGGGTAGCGCAGCAGGCGTCCTGCGATGTCGCAGGCCAGCACCAGAAGCGCGCCGGAGAGGCCGACCAGCGGGATGGTGGAGCGCAGATTGTCGCCGGCGACGCGCGAGACGACGGCCGGCACCACCAGACCGACGAAGGGAATCGCGCCGACCACGACAACGGTGAGGGCGGATATGGCCGAGACGATGACGAGACCGACCTGCAGCATGCGTCCGTAGTCGACGCCGAGGCCGATGCTTGCCTCGCGCCCGAGCGACATGATCGTCAACCGGTCGGCCACCCACCAGGCCAGCGCCACGCAGGCGGCGGTAAGCCACAGCACTTCGTAGCGCCCGCGCAGCACGCCCGAAAACTCGCCGTTGAGCCAGATCTCGATCAGCTGGAGCAGATCGGCCTGCCAGGCGACATAGGTGACGCCGGCACCGATGACGCCGCCATAGACCAGCCCGAACAGCGGCACGAGAAACGGCTGCGTCGGCGGCAGGCGCTGTGCCATCGCGAGGAACAGGGACGTCGTGGCGAGTGCTGTCAGCGTGGCGATCGCCGCCTTGGCAAGCACCGTCGCGCCGGGCGCGAAGACGGTGGCGATGAGGATGCCGAGCGCAGCGCCCTGCATGGTGCCGGCAGTCGAGGGCTCGACGAAGCGGTTGCGCGCCATGGTCTGCATGACGAGGCCGGCGATCGCCAGCCCGCTGCCGGCAAGGATGACCGCGAGCGTCCGCGGAAGCCGGCTCGCCAGCATAAGCGCCAGCGCATCGGGTTCCTCGAACAGCAGGAAGGGATCGAGCGCGCCGACGCCGACGAACAGGCTGCACAGCGCAAGGACGGCAAGCGCCGCGCCGGCACCGGCCAGCAGCGGGAAAGGCGCTGCATTCCCGGTCATCACTCTGCCGAGAAGGCCTGCGCCAGCGCGTCGAGCACCCGGACAGTGGCGGCCATGCCGCCGGCCCCGATGTAGAAGTCGGCGGCGGGCAGATAGATCACCTGCTGCTTGCGCCAGGCCGTGGTCGCGGCGACCAGCTCGTTGTCGAGCGTGGCGCGGGCGTTCGCCTCGCCGGCGCCGATGGCGGCCGCGCGATCGAGCACGATCAGCCAGTCGGGATTGGCCTCACGGACGAATTCGAACGACACCGCCTCGCCGTGATGGGTGGCGACTGCGGTTTCGGCAGCCGGCGCGAGGCCGAAATCCCGGTGCAGCCAGCCGAAACGCGACTCGGGACCGTAGACCGAAATCTTCGGGCCGCTGGTCATGACGATCAGCGCGGTTCCCTTGTCCGTCATCGCCTCCCGTGCGCGTTCGACCGCGCGGTCGAGCCCGGCGACGAGTTCGGCTGCCTCCGCTTCCCGCCCGAACAGCCTGCCATAGGCCAGCGTATGGGCGCGGGCCTCGCCGATCATGTCGGCGCCGCTCAAGGTCATGTCGATCGTCGGCGCGATCCGGGCGACCGAATCGTATTTGACCGAGGAACGCGCCCCGACGACGATCAGGTCGGGGCCGAGCGCGCTAAGCGCCTCCAGATCGGGCTCGAACAGCGTGCCCACGGTCTCGGCCTTCGCGGCGACGTCCGCGAGCTCCGGCATGAACAGGTTGTCCGGAACGCCGGCGATCTCGACGCCGAGGCTGTCGAGCGTGTCGATGGCAGGGATGTCGTAGACCACGATGCGCCGGGGGGGCGATGCGATGTCGACGTTGCCGCGCGCCGTCTCGATTTCCATCGCTGCGGCCATGCAGGCCGAGGCCAGCAGGACGGCCGCGGCGGCGAGCACAGGCAGGCGTCTCATGACAGGCTCTCCTGCCACGACATCGGCCCCAGGTCTTCCCTGAAGGCGAAGCGCAGAAGATGCACTTCGATCACTTCCTGGGTCCGTGTCCGCTGCTCGCTGTCGGGCGCTTCGATCTCGACCCGGAGATGCCCGGAATCGGCCTGCAGGCGCGCAATGCCGAAGGGAAAGCGGCACTCGCCGGTCTCCTCGGCGAATTCGACCGGAATCTTGTGGCGGAAATGCTTGCAGAGCTGCTGAAGGTAGCGGCTCGCATGCTCGGTTTGGACGGTAGAGAAAGACAGGAACATGGAGATTTTCATTTCTTGAATTGTGGGCTCCAGTTATCGCGAATCTGCCGGTCTAGCAAGGTTTGTCGGGCGTTTGAGCCACGAGAATAGGCCTCCCGATTCCATCCAAGTCACGGATTCGGTCACTCGTCCTCATCGTCTGCGATCTCCGTCGCCGATTTCCGGTTTTGCCGCGAAGCCAGCTGGTTTAAGACTGTGCCCGGCATCGGGAGGCCTGCCCGGCCGGTGGCGAGACAGAGAGGAAATCGACATGGTCAAAGCACTCCTGATCGAAAAGGACGATGCCGGCTATCGGGCCGGGCTTGGCGATATCGACAGCGCCGATCTTCCCGAAGGCGACGTCACCGTCACGGTCGAATGGTCGACGCTGAACTACAAGGACGCGCTCGCCATCACCGGCAAGTCGCCCGTGGTGCGGCGCTTTCCGATGGTGCCCGGCATCGACTTCGCCGGCCGCGTCAAGGAAAGCAGCCATCCCGGCTTCCGGCCCGGCGACGCGGTGCTGCTGAACGGCTGGGGCGTTGGTGAAACCCACTGGGGCGGGCTTGCCGGCGAGGCGCGCGTCAAGGGCGACTGGCTGCTGCCGATCCCCGAAGGCCTCGATGCACGCCGGGCCATGGCCATCGGCACCGCCGGCTACACCGCGATGCTGTGCGTGATGGCGCTGGAGCGGCACGGCGTGAAGCCGGACGCCGGCGAGGTCGCCGTCACCGGCGCAACCGGCGGCGTCGGCAGCTTCGCGGTGGCGCTGCTGGCACGGCGCGGCTATCGCGTTGTCGCCTCGACCGGCAAGGCGAGCGAGGCAGAATATTTGAAGCAGCTTGGCGCGGCCGACATCATCGACAGGGCCGAGCTTGGAACGCCGGGGAAGCCGCTCGGCAAGGAGCGCTGGGCCGGCGCGGTCGATTCCGTCGGCGGCGCGACGCTGGCCAATCTGTGCGCCACCACCCGCTATGGCGGCACGGTCGCCGCATGCGGCCTTGCCCAGAGCATGGATTTTCCCGCCACCGTCGCGCCCTTCATCCTGCGCGGCATCACCCTTGCCGGCATTGACAGCGTCTATTGCCCGATGCCGCAGCGCCGCGCGGCATGGGACGCACTGGCCAAGGAACTCGATCCGGCGCTGATCGACGCCATCGGCGCCGAGATCGCGCTGCCCGACGCCATCGCCACGGCCGCCGACCTGCTCGACGGCAAGGTGCGCGGCCGCGTGCTCGTGCGCATCTGACCGACGAAGGCCGGGCATGAGCGAAGAGGCCGGGGCGCTGAGCCGCCCCGGCCGTTTTCTATCAGCACTCGTATCGAAGACTACTTCCCGGAAGGCAGCCGTTCGGCGTGCCATTGCCCGAGCACGCGCTTCAGCACCTTGCCATAGGGGGATTTCGGCAGGTCCTCGACCGGCCACCAGAAGCGCGGTACCTTGTAGCGGGCGAGGCGGTTTGCGGCGTAGGTCGCGATCTCTTCCGGCGTGAGCGTCGTATCCGGCCAGGTCACGTAGAACGCGGCCCCGACCTCGCCCCATGCCGGATCGGGCACGCCGAGCACGGCAATGGCGCTCAGCGCCGGATGTTCGAGCAGCTTGTCCTCGATCTCGAGCGGATAGATGTTGGAGCCGCCGGAGATATACATCTCCGATACCCGACCGGTGAGATAGAGGAAGCCTTCGCCATCGAAGCGGCCGAGGTCTCCGGTGTGCAGCCAGCCTCCACGCAGCGTCTCGGCGCTGGCGTCGGGATTGCCGTGGTAGCCGGCAAACACCGCCGGCCCGGCGACGCAGACCTCGCCGACCTCGCCGGCGGGCAACTCTTTGTCGTCGCCATCGCGGACGCTGACCCAGGTTCCTGCCCGCGCCACGCCGCAGGTGCCGATGCGGTCCGGGCTTTCCAGCACCAGCCGGTGCTGGGCCGGGGACAGCGCCGTGACCGTGCCCGTGGCCTCCGCCAGCCCGTAATACTGAACGAGCACCTCGCCCAGCTCGGCCGCGGCGCGTTCGAGATCGGCCTGATACATCGGCGCGCCGGCATAGACGACATGGCGCAGCGAGGAATGGTCGTATTCCCGCACCGCCGGATGTTCGACCAGCATCTTGAGGATGGTCGGCACGGTGAACATGTTGGTGACGCGGTGAACCTCGATCAGTCGCAATGCCTCGGCGGCGTCGAACTGCAGCGCCGGCATCAGCACCGAAGGCGCGCCGCGCGCCACCTGCGGCAAGAGATGCGCGCCCGAGCCATGCGACAGCGGTGCCAGCACCAGCGAGGCGTGGCTGTCGTCAAGGCCGGGCATCAGGTCGGCGAGCTGGGCGGCGATGTTGTGGGCAAGCGAGCCGCATGTCAGCACTGCCGCCTTTGGCTTGCCGGTGGTGCCGGAGGTGAAGAAGAACCATGCCGGATCGCTCGGCTGCATCGCTGCCTCCGGAATATCCGCCCCGGCATGTGCCGCCTCCGCATCGGCAAGCGAACCCTCGCCCGTGCCGCCGATCACCAGCAGCGCCGATCGCTCCGGCAGGAAGCGGCGCGCGGCGTCGAGATGGGCGGGAAAGTCGGCATGGCCGATCATCGCCCTGGCGTTCGAGACGCGGATGATGTGGTCGAGCTCGTCCGGCGCGCAGCGGAAATTGGCCGGCACCCAGATCGCGCCCAGACGGAAAGTTGCGAACATCGCCACCACCATGTCGATGCAGTTGGGTGAGTGGATGACGAGGCTGTCGCCATGGCCGACACCGCGCGCGCCAAGCGCGGCGGTGAGCGCGCTCACCCGGGCGTCGAGCTCGCGCCAGCTGACGCGAACGTCGCGCCAGATCAGGGCAGGGGCGCCCGGCAGCCGTTTGGCGGTCTGGCGCAGCGGCCAGGCCAGGTTCATGGCAAGGCGGGGGGCGACCTCAGCTGCAATCGGGGAAAGGTCGTTCGTCACTTCACCGCCTCCATGATCGAGACATAGTTGGACACGGCGATGCCGCCCATGTTGAAGACCGCGCCGAGTTCAGGCCCGGCAAGCTGCATGTCGCCGGCCGTTCCGGTCAGCTGCATTGCCACCATCACATGCTGGGAAACTCCCGTGGCGCCGATGGGGTGGCCGCGTGCCTTCAGTCCGCCCGAGGGATTGATAGGCAGGCGGCCGTCACGCCGAGTCGTTCCCTCGCGGGCGACGCGCCAGCCCTCGCCGCGCCGGGCAAGGCCCATCGCCTCGTAGCCGATCATCTCGGCGATGGTGAAGCAGTCGTGGATTTCGGCAAGGTCGAGATCGTCGACGCCGATGCCGGCTTCGCCGAGGGCCGCCGCCCATGCCCGCCTTGCGCCGGCGAACTCCAGCGGATCGCGACGCGACAGCGGCAGGTGGTCGCCCGCCTGTGCCCGCCCGCGAAAACGCACTGCCCGGCGCATTGCCCGCGCGGTTCCGGCATCAGCCAGCACAAGGGCGGCCGCACCGTCGGAAATCGGCGAGCAGTCGGTCTTGCGCAGCGGCGGCGCGATCAGCGGATTGCTCTCCGAAACCGTGGCGCAGAACTTCTCGCCCAGATCCTTGCGGAAGTGGGCATGCGGATTGAGGCTGCCATTGGCGTGGTTCTTGGCGGCGATCATCGCCAGCTCGGCGCTGCGCTCGCCGTAACGGCCGAAATAATCCTGCGCCAGATGACCGAACAGTCCGGCGAAGCCGCGCCCGGCGGCGAGCGGCTCTTCCTCGCAGCGATAGCTGCCGGAAAGCATGATCTCGGTGATCGCCTCCGGCACCGTCGCCGTCATCTTCTCCGCACCGACGACAAGGGCGATGCGGGCGCGGCCGGCGGCGATGGCGTCGAGCGCGGCATAGATCGCGGCCGAACCGGTGGCGCAGGCGTTTTCGAGATGCAGCGCCGGCAGGTGCGACAGCTCGGGCACCCCGAGCCCGACCTGGGCCGAGACATAGCCCTGCGATGCGAACCCGGCCCCGAATGCGCCGACGCTGACGAGATCGACGTCTTCGGGGCCGATGCCGGAATGGTCCAGCGCCTCGCGCGCCACCGGCGCGATCAGGCTTGCGAGATCGGGTTCTGGCCGGCGACCGAAATTGCCGTGCGCCCAGCCGACGATGACGGCTTCGCTCATGAAGTCCTCCCTGGATTGTCGATGCTTTGTCAGGCGGCGCGGGCCGCGATCATGCGGGTGAAGTCACGCAGGCCGGCATCCATCGCTGCGAGAAGCTCGTCGACCTGGGCCTCGGTGATGGTGAGCGGCGGGCAGACCATCAGCCATTCGCCATTGGCCCCGCCGGCGGTGCGCCGGGCATAGAAGCTCGCGCCATGATTGCGGCAGCAATCGACCAGAAGCTCCGTCGCCTGCGCGCTGGCGGGCCATGGTGCGCGGCTGTCGCGGTCGCGCACGACCTCGAGCGCCATCAGGAGGCCGACGCCGCGTATGTCGCCGATGGCCGCGTATTCGGCCTTCATCGCCTCCAGCCCCGCGCGCAGCCTTTCGCCCATGCGCACCGCGTTGCCGGCGAGGTCGTTGTCCTCGACCACGCGCAGAACGGCGTTGGAGGCGGCGCAGGCGAGCGGATGTGCGATATAGGTCTGGCCATGGCGCATGCCGCCCGCGGCGCGCACTTCCATCACCAGTTCGCTCGACGCCATCACGACGCCCAGCGGCACGTAGGAACCGCTGATGCCCTTGGCGAGGGTCACGATGTCGGGGCGGCAATCGGGCCAGCGATGCATGGCGAGGAAGCTGCCGGTGCGGCCCGCGCCGCACATGATCTCGTCGCAGATCAGGAGGATGCCGTTGGCGTCGCAGATATGGCGAATGCGAGTCATATAATGGTCGGAGGCGACCAGCGCCCCGGTCGAAACCCCACCGACGGGCTCGATGATGAAGGCGAGGATGGTTTCCGCGCCTTCGCTCGCGATGGTGTCTTCCAGCGCCTTCAGGCAGCGCTCGGCCACGTCTTGCGGCGTCTCGCCCTCGGGCCGGCGATAGAGCAACGGTGCCGGCACCTTGGGATGGGCGACGAACATCGGCTCGAACGGCCCGTAATAATTGGGGTCGCCGACGATGCCGAGCAGCGCCGTCGTCGCGCCATGATAGCACGGCACGCGGCTGATGACCTTCCAGCGGCCGGCTTCTCCGCGCGCCAGCGCCACCTGCCGGGCGAATTTGAGCGCGGCCTCGTTGGCTTCCGAGCCGCCCGAAACGGTGAAGGCGGCGTCGAAGCCCCAGCCGGACAACCGAGCGACACGCTCGATCAACTCCTCGCTGGCGGCGTTTTCCCATTGCATCGGGTTGGCATAGGTCAGGCGCGCGGCCTGTTCGGCGATGGCGGCGATGACTTCCGGGTGGCAATGGCCGATATTGACCGAGATCGCGCCGGAGGATGCGTCGATCATCTGCCTCCCATTCTGGTCCCACAGATAGATGCCTTCGGCGCGCTCGATCCGCGTCTGGGCCGGGCTGTTCGGCGGCGTCGCGAAATGTTGGTATCTCAGGGTCATGTGTCTGTCTCTCCTTGCGGTTTCCCCGCCCGCTCGAACGGAACGATCCGTCCGTTGACCCGGCACCATTCGGAAACCAGCTCGGGATCGGGGTCGCAGCCGAACAGGATTCGATGGCGGATCAGCGCCAGCAATTCGGCCACGTAGTCGTCATTGTCGGGGTTTTCGGCAAAGCTCGCGCCGAACACCTCGTCGATGTAGATGCGTTGCAAAAGATCGTCGGTGGCGCCGCTCGCCGACTGGCCGAGCACCTCCATGCAGGCTGCGGAATATTTCTCCGCGGCATGGCGGCGCGCGGTTTCGGCCAGATCGCGCCCCCAGCGCATCGAGATCGCCAGCCATGCCCTGTTGACCGCGTCGTCGCTGCGCCGCAGTTCCGCCAGCGCGCCATAGAAGCGACGCAGGATGCGATAGGAACGCACCGCTTCGACGAACATCTCGCGCATACGCTCGAACAGCGACGCGCCGTCTGCCGCACGCGGCAAAACCGGCTTGATGTCGATCTCGACGAATTCGGTCGCCAGTTCGAGCAGCAGCTCGCGGGTGGTCGAGAAGTGCAGGTAGAACGTGCCGGCTGCGACCCTGGCCGCCTTCGTCACGGCGGTGACCGTTAACTGCGACAGGTCGCCATGACTGTTGAGCGCATCGAAGGCGGCGAGCTTGATACGCGCCCGCGTGCGGTCACGCTTGGGCTCGCCCCGGGCGCCGTCCGCCTGCAGTGACAGGAAGGTGCGATAGCGCTCGCCGAGCGGCTTCTCCCTCCAGTCCGTCGCGACGGCCGTTGTCCTTTTCGATGCGCTCATTGTCCGCTCTCCTGTCAGGCCTGACCGAGCAGCGTCCGGTCGGGCAACGCCTCGCCGACAACCTGCTCGAAAATGCCCGCAAGTTCCGGCACGCCGATCCTTGTCTTTTCTTCGCCGGCAATGTCCAGCACCACGCATCCGCGATGCATCATCAGAACGCGGTCGGATTCGCGCATCGCATGGGCCAGATCGTGCGTGACCATCACCGCCGTCATGCCGAAGCGGCGCGCGACATGGGTGGTTTCCTCGCCGATGATGCGGGCGCGCTTGGGGTCGAGCGCGGCGGTGTGCTCGTCGAGAAGCAGCAGGCCCGGACGCCGCACGGCAGCCATGGCAACGGCGATGGCCTGCCGCTGCCCGCCCGACAGCGTCGCCGAGGACTGGTCGAGCCGGTCCTCCAGCCCCATGCCGAAGACGGCCAGCGCCTCGCCGGCCATGCGGCGGATTTCGCCGCGCGGCACCGGCCGCAGGCGTAGCGCATTGCGCGGGCCCTGCAAGGCGAGCGCGAAATTCTCCTCGATGGTGAGGCCGCCCAGAACGTTCATCTCCGGGTTCTGCCGCACCATGGCCACGCGCGAGGCGCGTTGCCACGAGGCCAGACCCGACCAGTCCTGCCCGTCGATCTCCAGCCGTCCCTCGTCGAGGAACTGGGAACCGAGGAGCAGCGACAGCAGCGTCGACTTGCCGGCGCCGTTCGAGCCGATCAGGGCGATGGTCTCGCCGGGCTCGATCGTCAGGTCGATGCCGTCGATGGCGGTGATCGTCTCGCGGCCGCCAAGGGCGGGGAACCGCTTGACCGCATGGCGCAGCACCACCCGCGCGCCGACATGGCCGGCCACGGCCTCAGAAGAGCTTGACGACACGGTTTTCCTCCTGGAACTGCAGGTGCCTGCGGCGACGGCGGGCCAGTTCGCCCGCCCGGGGCAGCGCGATGCCGTGGATGCGCACCGCGATGAAGGCCAGTACGATGACCGTGGTCAAAAGCTTGAGATTGGCCGGCGCGACCCCGGCGCGCAGGCAAACCGCGACCACGACACGGTAGATGACGGCGCCGAGCAGCACGGCGACGATGCCCGGCACGATCTTCTGCGATGGGATCAGCGTGGTGCCGACGACCAGCGCGGCAAGGCCGACGACGATGACGCCGCTCTGGATCGTCACGTCCATGAAGCCTTGGCTCTGCGCCACCAGCACGCCCGAGGCCGCCGCCAGCGCGTTGGCGAGCATCAGCCCGACGATCTGGTAGCGCTCGGTCTTGATGCCGAAGCCGCGCGCGGTCTGGATGTTGAGGCCCGTGGCGCGCATGGCGAGGCCGCTGCCGCTGTGCAGATAGAGCGCAAGCAGGCCGGCCAGCAGCAGGGAGATGCTGCCGGCGACCAGGATGTTCGCCGCCTGAAGCCCGAGGCCGAGGTCCCTTGCCCAGGAAAACAGCGTTTCCTGCCTGACCAGCGACAGATTGCCGGTTCCCATGATCGCGATCGACACCGACCACGCCGCCGAGGTGACGAGAATGCCGGTCAGGAGCACGTTCATCTGCAACCGTGTGTGCAGAAGCGCGGTGACGAGGCCGGCACAGGCGCCGGCCGCCATCCCGGCCGCCATCGCCGAGACCGGATCGAAGCCGGACACGACCATGGTGGCGCCGGTCGCGGCGCCGACGCCGAATGAACCTTCCAGCGTCAGGTCCGGCAGGCTGAGCACGCTCATTGCAAGATAGATTCCGAGTGCCAGCGGGCCGTAAAGCAGCCCGATCTGCGCACCGATCAGCAAGGTATCGACGATCATGGCGACGCGGTCTCAGTAGGTCGTGGTGGCGGCGTCGAGCATGTCCTGCGGGACAGCGAGGCCGAGCCGTCCGGCGGCGGAGAGGTTGATCTCGAAACCGCCGATCTCCGGGATCACCACCGGCGTTTCGGCCGGTTTCGCTCCGCGCAGGATTTCCGCCGCGAGCTTTCCGGCGGCATGGCCGACCGCGACATAGTCGTAGCTGCCGGCAAGGATCGAGCCGGCCTGCACCGAGTTCGTGGTGCAGCCGAAGGTCGGGATTTTGTTGTCGTCGGCGACGGCGACCGCGCCGACCACGCCGGAGATCGTCGTCGTGTCGCATGGGAACTGGATGGCCTCGACACGACCCACCAGCGACTGCGCGGCCTGCGTCGTCTCGCCGGCATTGGAGATGCCGGCGGTGACATGGGCAAGCCCCAGCCCTTCGATGTGCTGTCGCGCGCGCCGGGCCAGCTCGTCGCCGGCGGCATCGCCCACCTTGTAGATCAGGCCGATGGTGCGGATGTCGGGCTTGATCCTGAGCATGCCGTCGATTTCCGCCTCGACCGGCAGCGGGTCTGAGACGCCGGTGATGTTGTGGCCGGGACGCTCGATGGATTTGACGAGACCGGATTCGACCGGCGTCGAGACGGCGAGAAAAACGACAGGAACCGTGCTCGTCGCCTGCTGGATCGCCTGGGTGGCCGCGGTGCCGACCGTGACGATGACGTCGCAGCCGCCTGAGGCGAATTGTTGCGAGACGATCTGCTGCGTCGCTGCGTCCGCCTCGGGATTCTGGATGTTATAGGCCACCGCGGCGCCACCTGCCTCGGCGAGGCCGGCCTGCAGGCCGTTCACGACCTGGTCGATGACCGGCGCGGAGGCATAGCGATTGACGCAGACGTTCTTGCCGTCGAGATCGCCGGCCAGGCCCGGCGATGCGATGAGCGGGACAAGGGCCGGCGCGAGGGCAAAGGCGGATGCTGCAAGAAGATGGCGGCTCGGGTGCATGTCGGTGGCTCCTCCGGAAGCTGACTTGGTCAGGCTGTTCTGATTAAACTGAAACTGGATTCAGTTTCATATAACCTATCCGGATCCGCCGACCTGTCAAGCGTGTTGGAGGGTGGATTTGAAACGTTGAAGGGAAGATATGGCAATTGCCCGGGAAACGCCTGCGGACAATGCCAGATAGCCAGGCAGACGCGTTCGAAGCGTCAACGCCAGGCAGCCTGGAGACGCTGAGCGGATGTCTGCCGGGGGTACGTCGTTGCCTAGGCTATCGGCGATTTTTCACTGGTCCGCAACGGCTTCACGCTCGGCAATCGGACGGCCATCGGTGCATGGAAAATCCACGCCAGCCGGCCTCGAAGCCTCTCTGGGTCTGGTTGGCGGTATCGGCCAGAACGACGAAACGGTCAGTGATGAATGTCGCCCGGAACGCATCTGGTGTTGGACCGATTGTCATCTCGAGAGATGACTGACGCCCAAGCCTTGCCTGACGGCCGGCGTATCGTTCGCGAGAAAGGGAAAAACGAACTGAAGCGAATTTATCAACGATTTCAGTGGTTCGAATGGTGGGCGTGACAGGGATTGAACCTGTGACCCCTACGATGTCAACGTAGTGCTCTCCCGCTGAGCTACACGCCCATTCGATGCCCGCGCATACACCACAGGCCGGAGCCGGCGTCAATAGCGGAATGGCTGCCCGAGGCCGTAATCGAAAGGCGGCTTCAGGCCGCCTTCAGCATCTTCTCGACCTCGGTGACGAGATCGCGCAGGTGGAACGGTTTCGACAGCACCTTGGCATCCTTCGGCGCCCGCGAATCGGGATTGAGCGCCACCGCCGCGAAGCCGGTGATGAACATCACCTTCAGATCGGGATCGATCTCGGTGGCCCGGCGCGCCAGCTCGATCCCGTCCATCTCCGGCATCACGATGTCGGTCAGCAGCAGCGAGAACGGCTCCTCGCGCAGCCGCTCATAGGCGCTGGCGCCATTGTCGAAATCGCTGACGTCATAGCCGGCGCGTTCAAGCGCCTTCACCAGGAAGCGGCGCATGTCGTCGTCGTCTTCCGCAAGCAGGATTCTCGTCATAAGTCCCGTCCGAATCAGTCACATTGCGCGCCCGGCGCGTTTCCCGGGCGTTCTCCGACCCTCACGCGTATATGCTCGCTGCGCGGTAAATATCAAGTGAATGCCCGCCCCGATTGCCCCGGGCAGGACAGGTGCGCGTTGCCGCGTCTGGACAGCGCCGGCGGCAAGTGGCAGGCTTTTTGGCGAGATCGGAAGGGCTTTCGAGACAGAGGCAGCGGGAATTACATGTCGGCAGCAGAGGATTTTGTCGCGACGCCGCCTTTCGTGACGATGGCGCCGGCCGAGCAACGGGTGCCATTCGTCCTGAACTCGCCGCACAGCGGCCGTTTCTATCCGCCGCGCTTTCTCGCCATGAGCCGGCTCGACGCCTCGGCGATCCGCCGCTCCGAGGATTGCTATGTCGACGAACTGTTCGGCGGCGCGGTGGCGCTCGGCGCACCGATGCTGGCGGCCAATTTCCCGCGCGCCTATCTCGACGTAAACCGCGAGCCGTGGGAACTCGATCCGCGCATGTTCGCCGAGCCGCTGCCGGCGCATGCCAACACGCGCTCGGCGCGGGTGGCGGGCGGGCTCGGCACGGTGCCGCGCCTCGTCGGCGAAGGCCAGGAGATCTATGCCGGCAAGTTGCCGCTCGAAGAGGCGCTGGCGCGCGTCGAGACGGTCTACAAGGCGTATCATCAGGCATTGTGGCGCCTGCTTTCGCGAACGCGCAGCCACTTCGGCTTCGCGGTGCTGATCGACTGCCATTCGATGCCGGCCAGCGTGCGGGTGGGCGACGGCAGCCTGCGGCCGGACTTCATCGTCGGCGACCGCTTCGGCACCGCCTGCGCCCCGGCGCTGACCGACGCGGCAATCGCGATCCTGCTCGGAATGGGCTACAATGTCGCCCACAACAAGCCCTATGCCGGCGGCTTCATCACCGAGCATTACGGCAAGCCCGCTCGCGGAATCCACACCTTGCAGATCGAGATCAATCGCGGGCTTTATCTCAACGAGCGCACCTACGAGCCGTCGGTCGGCTTCGTGCCGCTCGCGGCCGATCTGACGCGTTTCTGCGCCGAGATGATGGCCGTTCCCGACAGCCTGATCGACCCCGGCGCCGCGTCGTCGCTCGCCGCCGAATGAGATCGCCGCCGCTGCCCGCCGGCAGCGGGCCGGTATGGCCAGCAAGCGGCTCGGACAATCCCGGATAAAAAACGACCGCCCCGTTGTGCACGACGCGGTCCAAGTCTAGGGAGGAAACGCCCAAGGAGGGCATGGACAGGTCTCCCTGTCCGCTTTCGAACTTATGCTGCATTGCACAAATGTCAAGCGAATTGTTCAGGTCATGAACAAAGGCGGCGATCAATTTCTCCTGTCGCTGCCGGGCTGCGAGGAACGACGATGAAGATCGACAGGGATTTCATGCTGCGGATCGCGGCGGCGGCGGCCGGCGAGACGCTGCCGCGCTTTCGCATGGCGGGCCTGGTTTCCGACAACAAATATGCGGTCGGCTTCGATCCGGTGACGGAGGCCGACCGCGAGGCCGAACGCGCGATCCGGTCGCTGATCGGGGAAGCCTATCCCGGCCACGGCATCCTCGGCGAGGAATTCGGCGCCGAGAATGGCGACAGCCGTCATGTCTGGGTGATCGATCCGGTCGACGGCACGCGCTCGTTCATCTCCGGCATTCCGCTGTGGGGAACGCTGGTCGGGCTGCTCGAGGACGGCGACGCGGTCGCCGGCATGATGTCGCAACCCTTCACCGGCGAGTTGTTCTATGCCGATGCCGGGGGTGCGCATTATGACGGGCCGGGCGGGGCGCGAAGGCTTGCCGTGCGCCCGACGCGGGCTCTGGCCGAGGCGACGCTGTTCACGACCTCACCGGCTCTGTTTGCGGGGGAAAAGCGCGAGGCCTATGACCGGCTGGAACGCGAGGTGAAACTGGCGCGCTACGGTGCGGATTGCTACGCCTATGCGATGCTGGCCGGCGGCACGGTCGATCTGGTGGTCGAGACAGGGCTGCAGCCCTACGACATCGTCGCGCTGGTGCCGATCATCGAGAAGGCCGGCGGCGTCGTCACCACATGGGATGGCGGGCCGGCCGAAAAGGCGGGGGACATCGTGGCGGCCGCGACGGCGGAGCTTCATCAGGCCGCGCTGGCGTTGCTCAACGGTTGAACTACCGACCGTGCTTCAGGCGATCGGATCGGCTCCGTGGCCGAGCCGGATCGCTTGTCAGGCGATCACTAGGGCAGGTGACTACCAGGGCAGGAGATCGCGCCAGGACGACGACTTGCCGGCGGCGGCCTTGCCGCGCTTCTGCTTCTTCCACTCGTCCTCGCCGAGATCGTCGGCCGGGGCGGTTTCGTTTGGCCTGCGGTAGGTAACCGGCGGCTCGGAAAGGTATTTGCGGCTTTCCGCGCTGCCCTGATTGGCCTCGCGCTTGCGGCGCAGGAGTTCGGCGCGCTGCTCCGGCGTGGCGTCGGCGGTTTCGGCACCCGGCGCGCGGAAGCTGCCGCCCATGACGATGGGCGAACGGTAGTTGGGATTTTCCTGGTTCGCGGTTGCCTCGGCGCGCAGGCGGGCGCGGCGCTGCTCGGGCGATTCCGGCCAGGCCGAGTTGCCGGAGGCGACGATTTCGCTCTGCGGCTCGGGCAGAACCTCGAGCGAGGCTGGCCGCACCAGTTCGGGCCGCGGCTTGTAGGCGATTTCCGATTCACGGCTCTTGCCGGAAAGGGCGTCGGTCGAGATCACGCCGGTGACATCCTCGAACAGCTGCTGGCTGGCGGTCTTGTCGGTGCCGTAGGTAGGCGAACCGACACAGCCTGAAAGAACGGCGGCAGCGCAAGCGGCGGAAACGCCAAGGAAAAGCGGCGCCCGGCGACGCGGCATACTGCGATCTGTCTTCACTGCCCAGCCTCTCATACCCGGCGTTTTCCACCTTTGAGCTTCGTTGTCGCCGGACATTCCGGCGACAACATGGCCGGCGGCAATTTAGCCGAAGGCCCCACGACATCCGGCCGCCGCGCTTGTATCGCAATCGGCCGTCCCGGGCAATCTGCCCTGTGGCCGGCTTCTAAAGCCGGCCCAGCGCCCGCAATTCATGGAGCGCCGCGGCGTCGCGCGCCGACACTTCGGGGAATTCCGGATCGGAGCCGACATCGTCGGTGTAGCGCCACGAACGCGCGCATTTCCGGCCCGCCGCGAGCGCGGGCACGACGGCGACGCCGTTGACGTCGTCGAGGGCAAACGCTTCCTCCGGCGCGGCCGCGTCGAGGATCGCGATGGCGCTGGTGATGCAGATCTCCGCCATGTCGACATCGGCGATGGCCTCGCGCAGGGCGGCATCGGCGATGTAGACGCGCGGCGCCGCCTCCAGCGACGAGCCGATGCGCTTCTCGCGCCGCTCGATCTCCAGCGCGCCGGTGACGACGCGGCGCACGTTCCTGACCTTGCGCCATTTTGCGGCCAGCGCGTCATCCTTCCAATCGGCCGGAATGTCGGCGAACTGCTCGAGATGCACGGAGACGGCTTGCGGGTAGCGGTCGAGCCAGGCTTCCTCGGTGGTGAAGGGCAGCATCGGCGCCAGCCACTTGACGAGCGTGTCGAACAAATGGCGCACGACCGCCAGCGCGGCCTTTCGCTTCGTGCTCGACGGCGCGTCGCAATAGAGCGCGTCCTTGCGCACGTCGAAATAGAACGCCGACAGCTCGACGACCATGAAGTCGATCAGCGTGCGGGTGATGCGCTTGAAGTCGAAGGCGTCGTAGCCCCGGCGCACGACCTCGTCGAGCTCGGCCAACCGGTGCAGCATCAGCCGTTCCAGTTCCGGCATGTCGGAAAGCGCGACCACCTCGCCCTCGTCATGGGCGAGCGTGCCCAGCATCCAGCGGATGGTGTTGCGCAGCTTGCGGTAGGCGTCGATGTTGGTCTGGAGGATGTTTTTGCCGAGCCGCTGGTCTTCCCAGTAGTCGGTGGTCATCACCCACAGGCGCAGTATGTCGGCGCCCGACTGCTTCATCACATCCTGCGGCACCACGGTGTTGCCGAGCGACTTCGACATCTTGCGGCCTTCCTCGTCCATGGTGAAGCCATGGGTGATGACCGTGTCGTAAGGTGCACGCCCGCGCGTGCCGCAGCTTTCGAGCAGCGACGAATGGAACCAGCCGCGATGCTGGTCGGTGCCTTCGAGATAGACGTCGGCCGGCCATTTCAGGTCGGGCCGGTCCTCCAGCGTGAAAGCGTGGGTGGAGCCGGAATCGAACCAAACGTCGAGGATGTCGGTGACCATCTTCCATGGCTCGCCGGCGCGCGCGCCGAGAAAGCGCTCGCGGGCGCCGTCAGCGAACCATGCGTCCGCGCCCTCGGCCTCGAAGGCTTCGAGGATGCGGGCGTTGACGGCCTCGTCCTTCAGCACCCCGCCATCCTCGTCGACGAAGACGGTGATCGGCACGCCCCATGCACGCTGGCGCGACAGCACCCAGTCGGGCCGGTCCTCGATCATGGCGCGCAGGCGGGTCTGCCCGGCGGACGGCACGAACCGGGTCTCGTCGATGGCCTTCAGCGCGCGCGTGCGCAGCGTGTCGGGTTTGCTTTCGCTCACGGCCGCGCGCTCGCTCCGCTCGCTGGCCTGCGCGGAGGCGGGCGAAACGTCGCCCGGCGTCCGGTCGGACGCTCGGCCTTCCGGCGGAAGACCGTAACCGCCAAGCTCCTTGTCCATGTAGACGAACCATTGCGGCGTGTTGCGGAAGATCACCGGCTTCTTCGAGCGCCAGGAATGCGGGTACTGGTGCTTCAGCCGCCCGCGCGCGAACAGCGCGTTGGCCGCGATCAGCGCCTCGATGACGACCTTGTTGGCGTCGCCTTTCTTGCCGTTGTCGTCGATGACGCGGGCGGGGCCGCCCTCGCGGTCGGGGCCGAGTCCCGGCGCGTCCTTTGTATAGAAGCCCGCATCGTCGACCGGGAACGGGATCGCCGTGTCGATGCCGCGCGCGCGCAGTTCCTGCTGCGCGTCCATCCATGCCTCGAAGTCCTCGCGGCCGTGGCTGGGCGCGGTGTGGACGAAACCGGTGCCGGCGTCGTCGGTGACGTGGTCGCCGGCCAGCATCGGCACGGGGAAGTCGTAGCCGCCGCCGAGACCGTTGAGGGGGTGGGCGAGGGTGAGCGCGGCGAGTTGAGACGGCAGAACGGTCCCCACTCTCTCAAACTGAAGTTTGGCCTTGGCGAAGGATTCTTCTGCCAGCGCGTCGGCGAAGATCAGCTTCTCTCCGGCCTGCGGGCCGAAATCGTTCTCGGCGGCGGTGACTTCATAGAGACCGTAAGCGATGCGCGGCGAGTAGGCCACGGCGCGGTTTCCGGGGATGGTCCACGGCGTCGTTGTCCAGATAACGACAGAGGCTCCCTCCAAGTCGTGTCTTGAACTAACATATGTTTCTTCCGCAAATTTAACACTGGGAAGAGTAGATTCGTCCCCCTGTACCACCGGAAACTTCACCCAGATCGTGTCGCTCTCATAGTCCTGATACTCGACCTCGGCCTCGGCCAGCGCCGTGCGCTCGACCACCGACCACATCACCGGCTTGGAGCCGCGATAGAGCTGGCCCGACATGGCGAATTTCATCAGCTCGCCGGCGATGCGCGCCTCGGCGTGGAAGGCCATCGTCGTATAGGGGTTGTCGAAGTCGCCCTCGACACCGAGACGCTGGAACTCCGCGGTCTGGACGGTGATCCAGTGCTGGGCGAATTCGCGGCACTCCCTGCGGAACTCGTTGACCGGCACCTCATCCTTGTTCCTGCCCTTGGCGCGGTACTGCTCCTCGATCTTCCATTCGATCGGCAGGCCGTGGCAGTCCCATCCCGGAACGTAGTTGGAGTCGTGGCCGCGCATCTGGAACGAGCGGGTGATGACGTCCTTCAGGATCTTGTTCAGCGCATGGCCGATATGGATGTTGCCGTTGGCGTAGGGCGGGCCGTCATGCAGCACGTAGCGCGGGCGGCCGGCCGCGCTTTCGCGCAGGCGACGATAGAGCTTCATCTCCTGCCAGCGCTCGACCAGCTTCGGTTCCTTCTCCGGCAGGCCGGCGCGCATCGGGAACTCGGTCTGCGGCAGGTAAAGCGTCTTGGAATAATCGATCTTGTCGGCGGTCTCGGTCATTTTCTCGTCGCATCGTCGGCCCGGTCGGCAGGTTGCGCCGGGCGAGGCTTCGTTCAATCAGGCGAAGGGGCGCAGCGGCAAGCGCGCGCAAAAACCCGGACCTTCCGGCGGCCGATCAGGCCGCCCGGAAGGCCGGGCCAATAATTCGTATCGAGACCGCGAAAACCGCGCCGAGCCACATCATGAGGTGGCTTTTAGCCGACCGGCGGTGCGGAATAAAGAGGCGAATGCCGGCCGGGCGCGCCACCGTCACCGCAGCGAGAAATCGAAGCGGTAGCTGGCGGAGGCGCCGATCAGCAACTGGTCTTTCGACCCGCGTTGCTGAACGAGGCTGGAATCGGCGGCCGGGCCGGCAAGCCGCTGGTACTCGGCAAAGACGCTGCTGGTCAGCTGCTCGGTCGTCTTCCAGGTCACCGCGCCGCCGACGCCCCACGATTTCATGCCGCTGCCGGGGCTGTAGGGCGTCAGGCCCGAGGCCGCCGCTTCCGCCGCGTCGACACCGTAATAGGCGTCGAAATAGCCGGCCGAAGCCCAAGAGGCGCGCGGTCCGCCGGAAATCTGGATCGTGTCCGTCACGTCCATGAAGGCATCGGCGGCGAGGTCGGCCACCACGCCGCCATGTGAACGGATGCCGTGACGGACCTCGGCCCGCAGGCGCAGGAAATCGGTCGGATAGACTTCGGCGAAGACGCCGGCCTCGCCGCCGAACTTCACCTCCGACATGCCGCGGATCGCGGGGTGGGTGTCGCCGTCGCGGCCCCAGATCAGCTTGCCGGCGGCGCCGGCGCGGAAGGTGCCGTTATCGAGAAATGCCCAGGAGATATTGTCGTTGCGCGAGGAAAAGCGCGCCGACGGCCCGGCCTTGCCGACCGAGATCATCGGCTGGAAGGCGAACTCGCGCTTCGAGGCGCCCTCGAATTTCGGCGCGTTCAGGATCGCGCCGCCGACCTTGATGTACCAGTCGCCCGAAAACCAGCTTTCGGCGGCGGCGGGTGCCGCGCCCATCGCCGCCAGCGCCAGAGCGGCGGCGGTCAATCTTGCAATCGTCATGTCAGTTGCCCACGCGGATACAGGAGAGGCTTTACGCCCCAAGCTGTGGGCCTTTTAGGTAAAATTTGAATTAAATGCCGCGGAGGGTCCGATCACTGGAGAGATTGGTCACTGAAGACGCAGATCGCTCGGCGAAAGCGATCGTGCGGTCGAGGGCGGAAAGCGGCGTTACCCCGGCGAGCAGGGCGCGGGCCTCAGCCTCGTCATGCTTCATCTGCACAACCAGCGCGTCGAGGCCGTCGAACCTTTCCTCGCCGCGCAGGAAGCCGAAGAACGAAACCTGCGCTGTCTCGCCGTAAAGATCGCCGGAAAAGTCGAACAGGTAGGTTTCGAGCAGCGGCGCGCCGTCGTGATCGACGGTCGGCCGCCGGCCGAAGCTGGCAACGCCGTCATGCAACGTGCCGTCCTGCCTGCGCAGCCGCACGGCATAGATGCCATGGGCAAGGCCGCTTCCTTCCGGCAGCGCCATGTTGGCGGTGGGGAAACCCAGCGTGCGGCCGAGCTTCTTGCCGTGCGAGATTTCGGCCTCGACGGTGTAGCGATAGCCGAGGAGGCCGGCGGCTTCCGCGACGTCGCCCTGGGCGAGCAAGGCGCGGATGCGGCTCGACGAGATCGCGTCGGCGCCCTCGTCGCAGAACGCCTCGACGCGGGAGACGCCGAAGCCGAATCGCTTCCCGGCCTCGATCAGGAACCGCGGCGTCCCCTGCCTGTCCTTGCCGAAATGAAAGTCGTAGCCGGTGACGACATGGGCGACGCCGAGATCGGCGACGAGGATGCGAGAGACGAAGTCTTCCGCCGGAAGGCAGGAAAAATCCCGGTCGAAGGGCTGCTCGATCACCACGCCGAAGCCCATCGCGCCGAGCAGGCGCGCGCGCATCGGCGCCGGGGTGATGCGGAACAGCGCCACGTCCGGCCGGAACACCTGTCGCGGGTGCGGCTCGAAGGTCAGGGCCAGCGCCGGCGCACCGAGCGCGCGCGCCTTGTCGAGCGCGGCGTCCAGCACGGCCTGATGGCCGCGATGGACGCCGTCAAAATTGCCGATGGCCACCACCCCGCCGCGAAGCGAGGCGGGCAGCGCGGCCGACAAGGGAATGCGCTCGATTGAGTGGGCGGTCATGGACCTGTCTTATCTCAGACGCGGAATGACTGCGACAGGCGAATAGCCGTGCTTTTCGAGAAAGGCGGCGACGCCCATCGGATCGGGGGCATGCGCGGGGCCGTATTCCGCCGCGTGAATGCCGCCGGTGACGAACAGCACGTCGATGCCGTTGTCGACCGCGCCCTTGATGTCGGTGAAGATGCCGTCGCCGACCGCGAGTGCTTCGGACTTCGCCGCTTCCCGGCCGAGCAGGCTTGACGCTGCAGCGAGCGCGGCCTCGTAGATCGGGCGGTGCGGCTTGCCGGCGATCTCGGTGCGGCCGCCGAGCTGGGCATAGTCGCGGGCGAGTGCGCCGGCGCACCAGATCAGCTCGTCGCCGCGCTCGACGACGATGTCGGGATTGGCGCAGATGAAGGGCAGGTTGCGCGCGCGGAAACGTTCGAGCATTTCAGTATAGTCGCTGGGCGTCTCGTCGTCGTCGAACAGGCCGGTGCAGACCACGGCCTGCGCCTCGAACTCCTCGCAAAGCTCGACGTCGATCCCGTCATAGAGCGCCAGATCGCGGTCGGGGCCGAGATGGAAGACCCGGCGCGGCCCGTTCTCGATCAGGCGGCGTGTCACGTCGCCGGAGGTGACGATCGCGTCATAGCAGTCGGTCGGAACCTCGAGCAGGCCGAGCTGCTCGGCGACGCCGTCGCGCGGTCGCGGCGAATTGGTGACGAGAACCACGACCTGCCCGCGGGCGCGGGCGGCACGCAGCGCCGCCACCGCATCGGGAAAGGCGCGCATGCCGTTGTGCAGCACGCCCCACACGTCGCACAGGACGATGTTGTATCCCGCGCCAATGGCGGCAAGGCTGTCGGTCATCTTCGCCATGGTCGATCCGTCCCTTGTTCCGTTCGGGAGCCGGCGCGTTCGCGGCCGGCGGGGCCGGGTCCGGGATTAGCCGAACCGCTTCCCCCTGTCACCAGCTTTTGCCGCGCGGCTGGCGCTGCGCCTCGCCGGCTGCGGCTTCGCGTCGAGGCGGTTGTGCGGATTTTGATGTTCCAGCTGCGCGGTTTGCCATTATGGTGCTGGCCGGGTTCATTCAGGGAGGTCGCGGACGATGAATGCGGAAACGGAAGCCGAGGTTCTGTTCGAAAAGCGCGGCCGTGCCGGCATCGTCACCCTCAACCGCCCGAAGGCGTTGAACGCGCTGAACAGCAACATGGTGCGGCTGATCCACCCGCGGCTTGTCGCCTGGGCCGCCGATCCGTCGATCGAGCTCGTCATCGTGCGCGGAGCCGGCGAGAAGGCGTTCTGCGCCGGTGGCGACATCCGCCAGCTTCACGACTGGGGCAGGGCGGGCGACCCGGAGATGCTTGCCTTCTACCATGAGGAATACCGTCTGAACGCCTTCATCAAGCGCTATCCGAAGCCCTATGTCGCGCTGGTCGACGGCATCGTCATGGGCGGCGGCGTCGGCATGTCGGCCCATGGCAGCCACCGCGTCGCCGGCGAGCGGCTGATGTTCGCGATGCCGGAAACCGGCATCGGCTTCTTCCCCGATGTCGGCGGCACGTTCTTCCTGCCGCGCATGCCGGGCAGGATCGGCACCTGGCTGGCGCTGACTGCCGCGCGCCTCGGCCAGACCGACGCGCTGTGGGCCGGCTTCGCCACCCATGCCGTCGCTTCGGCCGATTTCCCCGCCTTGATCGATGCGCTGGCCGAGAACGGCGACCCCGACGCCACGCTCTCGGCTTTCGTGCGGCCGGCCGAAGTGGCTCCGGTCGAGGCGCGGCTTGCCGTCATCGACCGTTGCTTCTCGGCCGGTACGGTGGAGGAAATATTGGCCAGGCTCGATGCGGAAACCGGCGAGCATGCCGAATGGGCGGCTAAGCAGGCGGCGACCATCCGCCAGAAATCGCCGACGAGCCTCAAGATCGCGCTGCGCCAGATGCGGGAAGGCGCGAATGCCGGGTTCGAGGACTGCATGCGCATCGAATACCGCATTGTCAGCCGCATTCCGCAGGGCGTCGATTTCTACGAGGGGGTGCGCGCAGTCATCATCGACAAGGACACTACGCCGAAATGGCGCCCCGACCGGCTGCAGGATGTGGCGCCGGGCGATATCGAAGCCTATTTCGCGCCGCTGCCGCGCGAACTCGACCTCGAAGGGCTCGGCGACGCCTAAAGCATTAAGACGCGTCTTACACGGTTCTGAATCTTCGCGCGCCCGATTGACCCCAGCTGCGCCATGCAACATACTCGGTAGTATGTTTTCGGAGGAGGAGCCGGGATGATGACGTTCACGCGAGTGAACGGCAGTGGGCACGAGGGCGCGCACCGGCGCGCGCGGCGTTCCGTCCTGTCCGGCGCGCCGTCTTCCGCGCCGCAATCCTTTTCGCGATCCCCGGCCTTTTCGCGATCCCCGGTTTCAGCCGCGGCCGATCCCGGCATTGTCGGGACCGGTTCCTTCCGTTTTTTGCGCCGCTCCAGCCGGCGCTGCCACCCACTCTCCCGGAACAGATGATCGAGGAAGCCAGAGAATGACCGAATATGTAAAAGTCGCCCATGATGACGGGATCGCGATCATCACTCTCGACAATCCGCCGGTCAACGCGCTGAGCCTCCATCTGCGTCAGCCGCTGTTCGCCGCGATCGAGGCGGCGCGCGACGATGATGCGGTCAAGGGGATCGTGATCGCCTGCGCCGGGCGCACCTTCGTCTCCGGTGCGGACATTTCCGAGTTCGGCACCGACAGGGCGCTGGCGAGCCCGAGCCTGCCCGAGC
>JBLJBS010000066.1:0-7834 GCA_047637695.1 Aquamicrobium sp.
AGCTGATGGGCTTCGACGAGCGCGGCAAGGTCCGCCTGTCGATGAAGGTCGTCGATCAGGAGACCGGCAAGGAAATCGTTCGGGAGAAGAAGAAGGACGAGGCGGAAGACGCCGACGCCTGATCCCCTGACGGATACATGATCCTGACGGATGAATGACGGGGCGGGCGCGGGCCATCGGGGTCCGCGCCCGTTCCTGTTTCCGATGCGTGCCTGCTATCTCCCGCGTATCATCGGAAACTTTCCTCTTTTGCCGCCGAGAAGGTCGGGCGGAAGAAGGGCGTTGCGGCGGGCGGAACTGCCACCGAACACGGGCTTTACGATGGACGATTTCACCAGGACGCTGTTTCATCCGTTCGAGGCCGGTTTGGTCGAGCCGGCGGCAAGGCACGAACGGGCGCTGTTCCTCAACGCCGCGCCGGGCTTCCGCCTGCCGGAAGCGTTCGACGCGGCGATCTCGGCGGTTCAGGACTTCCGGGCCGCCTTTCTGGCGTTGAAGGCCGCCGGCATTGCGGTCGAGCCGCAGCCGCAGGGCGAGGGCTATGATCTGGCGCTGGTGCTTCTCGGCCGCCATCGCGGCCAGAACGAGCTGTGGCTGGCAGAGGCGCTGGAGCGCGTTCGGCCGGGCGGGCGCGTCGTTGTCGCCGGCGGCAAGACCGATGGCGTCGCCAGCCTCGCGAAACGCGTCGCCGGCCTTGGCGAGATCGAGGACCGCGCCGCCAAGCACCACGGCGTCGTCTTCTGGCTGGTTCGCGGCGACGGCACAGCGGGGATCGCGCCTGCGCTGCGCGCCGCCAATCCGGCGCTGGTGATCGATGGCGGCTTCAGCACCGTACCCGGCCTGTTCTCGCATGAGCGCGTCGATGCCGGCTCGCTCTTCCTCGCGGAAAACCTGCCGACCGGCCTCAAGGGCGCGGCGGCGGATTTCGGAGCTGGCTGGGGCTATCTGTCGGTGCGGCTGGCGGAGCTGGCGCCGGCCGTCGTTTCCATCGACCTGTTCGAGGCAGGCTTTTCTGCTTGCGAGGTAGCGAAAATGAACGTCGCCACCCTTGCGCCGAAGGTTGCCGCACGGGTTTTCTGGCAAGACCTGCTGCGCGAGCCTGTCGAGCGCCGCTACGATCTGATCGTGATGAACCCGCCCTTTCACCAGGGGCGCGCGGCGGAGCCGTCGATTGGCGAGGCGATGATCCGCGTCGCTTCGAGGGCGCTGAAGCCGGGCGGCAGGCTGTTTCTCGTCGCCAACCGGCCCTTGCCTTATGAAGCCGCGCTTGCGGCGCATTTCGGCCGTCATGGCGAGATCGCGCGCGACGACCGGTTCAAGGTCCTGTGGGCCGCCCGCTGAGGTCGGGCGATGCTGCGCTGCGCGTTGCCTGAAGGTCTCAGCGCGTGTTGAAGCGGATGGGCAGGATGATCGTGCGGTTGACGCCGGGCGGCGGCGCGGGAACCGGCGAGGAACGGCGCACCATCGACACGGCTTCGTTGTCCAGCATGGAATTGCCGGAGGAACGCGCCAGCGACGCCGACAGGACATTGCCGCTGCCGTCGATGGAAAACCGGACCTGACTGGTTCCGGTGTCGCCCGCCTTGCGCACGATGTCGCGCTTCTGGCGTCGGGCGATGTGGGAATGCACCCGCGATTGCCAGCGCGCGGGAGAGACGGAGGGCGTGGCGCCGCTGCTGTTCTGCTGCGCGGCGGCGCGCGGCGCGTCGTTCTGGGTCCGAACCTGCGCCTTGCGCTTTTCGACCGACGGCGTCGCAGGCTTCGGCTTGGCCTTGACCTCCTGCTTCTTGCGCGGCTTTTCCTTGGGCTTGTCCTGCTTGACTTCCTTTTTCTCGGGCTCGGGACGCACCACCGGAAGCGGCACCTCGACCGGGTCGAGCGCGGCCACCATTTCCTCGATCGGCTCGATCGGTTCAACCTCGTCGGGCTCCACCGCCTCGACGGTTTCCACCGGTTCGACTTCCTCCGGTGGCGTTTCAGCGACCTCTTCGACCGGCTCGGGCTCGATCGCCTCCACTGGCTGGGTGACGGGCTCCACGGCCTCGGCGAGATCGACTTCCTCGACCGGCACGGCTTCCACCGCCTCGACGGCGGCTGAATCCACCTCGTCGGGGGCGATCTGTTCCTCGACCGCCGCCGGCGCCATCGGCACGGCGGCAAGATCGATCATGATCGCGGACGGCTCGGCCGCGGCATCCATCGGCTGCGGCCGCTCGCGCATCACCCACCAGCCGGCGGCCGCATGGGCGGCGAGCACCACGGTGCCGGCAAACAGCCACAGCATCAGCGCCGACGCCGAGATGCCGGTGAGTTGCCGCGACCAGGCGATGTCGCCGCGCGGGCTCATTCGCTGTCCGTTGCCGGGGTGGCGTGAGCCTCGGCAACGCCTTCCAGGCTGACCAGGGCGATCTTGAGATAGCCGGCCATGCGCAGCAGGTTCATCACATTCATCAGGTCGCCATAGGCGACCTCCCGGTCTGCACGGAGGAACAGCCGGGTTTCCTTGTCGCCGCCGGTCACGCGGTCGAGCGCCTGCTTGAGGTCGATGTGGGCGACCGGCTCGTTGCCGACCGAGACCGACAGATCGTCCTGCACTGTTACATAGAGCGGCTCGTCGGGGCGCGGCTGCGGGGCCGCGGTCGAGGTCGGCAAGTCGACATTGATGTCGACGGTCGCCAGCGGTGCCGCCACCATGAAGATGATGAGCAGGACCAGCATCACGTCGATGAACGGCGTGACGTTGATCTCGTGGTTCTCCTCGAGTTCGTCGCGCTCGGCGCTGGAATTTAGGCTGCCGGCCATCTTGTCTACTCCGCCGCGCGGGGCAACGCGTGCTCGGGCACGGCACGGCGGTCGATATCGCGGCTGACCAGACGCTCGACCGCGGCCGCCGCATCGGCCAGCAGCAGTCTGTAGCCGGAAATCGAGCGCGCGAAGACGTTATAGATGACGACGGCGGGGATCGCCGCGACGAGGCCGAGCGCGGTGGCGAGCAGCGCCTCGGCGATGCCCGGCGCGACGACGGCGAGATTGGTGGTCTGAGCCTCCGAGATGCCGATGAACGAGTTCATGATGCCCCAGACCGTGCCGAACAGACCGACGAAGGGCGCGGTCGAGCCGATGGTGGCAAGAATGCCGGTGCCGCGTGTCATCCGCCGGCCGGCCTGGGCCTCGATGCGGGACAGATGCGAGGTGACGCGTTCCTTCAGGCCCGGCGCGCCGCCATAGGCCAGCGTCGAGCGCGAGGCTTCCATCTCGTGGGCGGCGGCACGCACCATCAGCGCGGCCGGCCCGCCCTTGCGGTCGAGCGAACGGACGGCGTCGGGCAGGCTTTCGGCCTGGATGATGCGCTTCAGTCCGCGCCCGGCATTCGCCCTGGCGCCGGCAAGCTCCAGCGTCTTGGCCAGCCATACCGTCCAGGTGACGAGCGAGGCGAAAGCGAGGCCGATCATCACCGCCTTGACCACCCAGTCAGCGGCCATGAACATGCCCCATGGCGAAAGATCGTGCGGCAGGGTGCCGTCGCGCGGGTCGATCTCTGTCTCCGCGTCGAAGCCGATCTCCGGGGCGAGCTCGCCCGGAACTGCGGTGTCGCTGGCGTCCGGCGTGGGCGTTGTTGTCGGCGCTTGCACCGGCGCCTGAGCCGTCGGCTGCTGGGGTGCGGGCTGTTCGGTCGGTTGTTCGATCGTGGCCGGAGGTGCTGCGGTCGGCACCGTGGTTTCCTGTGCCAGAGCAGGGGTGCCGGCAACAATGGCGGCTGCGAGCAGCGCCGAAAGAAACGCCGCCAAAGCCGGCTTGCAGGTCCGGGCTGTCAGGCCCGGGCGGCGCGAACTCTCAAACACGATAGACGACATTCTGGCACTTTCCGCTTTCGCATGCTGTCCGGCGTCTGTCTGGTCGGATGCCTCCCACATCCGGCGGCGACATGCAACCTTCGGACCCCTTATCGGGAACGAAAACACGACTAAAACAATCAGGTTTAATTTGGAAGCCGATTTTACGGGAATTTTAAGGCGGCATCGCCGCGCGCGTTGACGCATGGCCAAAGTGAGGCTAGCAAAGTCGGCGAAGCTGGTTCCGCCGAGAGGCGGATGAAAAGGGAATGCGGTGTCGCCGGTCGTCCGGCCAGTCCGCAGCTGCCCCCGCAACTGTAACCGTTGAGCCATCTTCCATATGCCACTGGCCTTGAGCCGGGAAGGCGGAAGAAGCGCGAAGACACGGAAGCCAGGAGACCTGCCGCTTCAGTCACCCTGTCCGCATGCGAGGGGCATGCCGGCGCGGCCGCCCGTAGCGGTGACACGAGATTGTGTTGCCGTATGCGAGCGAGCCCGGACTTGCGGTCTCATCGTCATTTGCATGCGGTTCTTGAACAGCCCGGGGACGCGCCGTGTCGCCCGGCCTACTGGGAACTGGGGGACTGACATGAACAGGGTTCTTATCTCGACGGCCAGCGCCCTTGCGCTGATGGCCGCTGCCGCGCAGGCGCAGGATGGGCAAGCAGGCGAGCAGGGCGTTACCACGCTTGCGCCCATCACCGTCACCGCCAACCGTACGCCAACCGAAAAAAGCAAGACCGGTTCCAAGGTGGAACAGGTGACAAAAGAGGAAATCGAGGAAAAGACGCTCGAGGCGGTGCGCGATTACCTGATCCGGCTACCCGGTGTTTCCCTTACCTCCAATGGCGGTCATGGCACGACCTCGAATCTTTATGTGCGGGGCTTGCCGGGCGGCTACCTCAAGACGCTCTACAACGGCATCGACGTTTCCGACACGACCGGCATCCAGGTGCAGGCGGCCTACGAATACCTGCTGACCGGCGGCGTCACCGGTATCGAGGTGCTGAAAGGCTCCCAGGGCACGCTTTATGGTTCCAGCGCCATTGCCGGCGTGATCGACATCACCACGCTCGGAGAAGTCGAGAACGGCATCAGCCATACCGTGCATGTCGAGGCCGGTTCGTTCGGCACCGCCCGGGCGCGCTACGGCTTTGCCGGCGCCCGGGACGGATCGAAGATCACCGCCAACGTCACCGGTTTCCGCACTGACGGCATTTCCGCGGCTGCCGGCTTTCCCGAGCGCGACGGCTATGAAAACGTCACCCTCGACCTCGCGGCGGAGCATCGCATTAACGAGGCGTTCTCCGTATTCGGTTCGCTGCTCTATATCGATGCCGCGGGTCACTTCGACGATTTCGACGCCAACCCGCCCTATCTGCCCGTCGACAATCTCATCAACCGCACCGATACCGAGATCATGGCCGGCCGTGTCGGCTTCAATCTCGACCTGATGGACGGACGCTGGAAGCACACCTTCTCGGCGCAGGCGTTCAGGATGGACCGCGACAGCACCGACGCGACCATGACCAGCACCTTCATCGGAACCCGGCAGAAATTCGACTACCAGTCCTCGTTCGAGGCGACGGAGTGGCTGCTGCTGCAATATGGTGCCGATCATGAGCGCCAGAAGGCGGACACCACGACGCCGGACTGGAGCGCCTGGCCTCCGGTTCCCGCTCATGCCGTCTCCTCGTCCAACCTGACCGGTGTCTGGGCCCAGGCAGTGGTCGAGCCGGTGGACGATCTGGTGCTGACGGCCGGGCTGCGTCACGACGATCATTCGGATTTCGGCGGCCACACCACCTGGCGCGGCACCGCCTCCTATCTGATCGACGGCACCGGAACACGCCTGCATTCGTCGCTGGGCACCGGCTTCCGCGCGCCGAGCCTCTACCAGCTCTACGATCCGACCTATGGCAATGCCGGCCTCAAGCCTGAAACCAGCCTCAGCTTCGACATCGGTGTCGAGCAGAAGTTCCTCGACGGCCGCCTGACGGCCGACGTGACCTATTTCTGGACCGAGATCGAGGACCTGATCGGTTTCGCGGGCGGTTACATCCAGGTGCCGGGCACGACGCGCTCGCACGGCATCGAAGCTTCGTTCGCCTATGCGGTGAACGACTGGTTCGATCTCGGCGGCTCCTACACCTACACCGATTCGCGCGCGGCTTCCGGAGTGCGTACCAACAACGTGCCGAAGCACATGGCGGTGCTGTCAGCCTCGGTGAAACCGGCCGAGAAGTGGACGATCAGCGGCGATGTCAAGTTCGTCGCCGATACGGTCGATTCCGCCGGCGATCTCGACGACTATGTGCTTCTCAACGCCAAGGTCGCCTATCAGGTGACCGATGCGACGGAAGTCTATCTGCGTGGCGAGAACCTGCTCGATCAGGACTACCAGAGCATCCGCGGCTATGGCACGCCGGGCATCGCCGCCTACGCCGGTTTCAAGACGAAGTTCTGATCCCGGCAGGCCGCGTAGCGGAGCCTGCCTGCGCGGCCTGCTTCCTCCGGCGCAATGGTGCTTTCGCCGTGTTTGTCGGGGCACCTTTCCTGGAGCAATTCCAGCAAAAGTGCGAAGCGGTTTTGCGTCCGGAATTACGCAAAAACAAAGAGGTAGATCGTTTTACCGTTTCCGGGAAACTGTGAAACGATCTATTGTCCCGCGCCGGACGAGGCGCGGGGGAGATAGGTTTCGATCAGCGAGACCATGTGGGCATCGCGTGCCCTGGCGCTCTCGCCGCCCATGACGACGGCGACGATCCGCCGCCCGCCCCGTCCGGCCGAGGTGGCGAGGTTGAAGCCGGAGGCCCGGATATAGCCGGTCTTCAGGCCGTCGACGCCGGGGATGCGCCCGAGCAGGCTGTTGTGCCCGCGCACCACCTTGCCGCCGAAGGCGAATTCCCGGTTTGAGAAATAGTGGTAGTGGTGGGGAAACCGGCTGCGCAGCGCCACCGACAGCACCGCCATGTCGCGCGCCGTGGTGCGCTGGCCGTCGTCGGGCAGGCCGGAAGCGTTGCGGAACACCGTTCCGGTCATGCCGATCTGGCGCGCCTTCACCGTCATCGCCCGCGCGAACGCTTCCTCCGAGCCGGAAAGCCGCTCGGCAACTGCGACCGCGACGTCGTTGGCGGAGCGCACGGCGAGCGCCAGGATCGCCGAGCGGGTGTCGATGCTGCCGCCGCGCTTGATCCCCATCTTCGAGGGCGGCCGCGCCGCGGCAAAGGCCGAGACCGGGATTTCCTCGTCGATGCGGAAGCGGCCGTCGTCCAGCGCCTCGAACAGAAGATAGAGCGTCATCATCTTGGTCAGCGACGCCGGATAGCGCGGCGCATCCGAGGCGCTCTCATAGAGCACCTTGCCGCTGCGGGCGTCGACGACGATCGCCGCATATTTGTCGGAGACGAGCGGCGGCACGGCCGTCTGCATCACCGCCTGCGTGGTGCAGGCCGCGAGAAGGGCCGTGAAGACGAGAAGCGCCGCGAGACGGCGAAGAAGGGCCGGCGCGGCCCGGAATGCGTGCAAGTTTCCCACCCGGATGTAGCAAAGCTTCCGTCCCGAAGCAGGCGGATGATGCCTCAGCGCCTGCCGCCCCGCAACCCCGCGCCGGCATCGCGGTGATTGCAGCGAACTGAGGCGGCAATGCGGAAGCATCGCCCCGGAGCGCCGACCGGCCGCCACCGCGCACCCTCGGCCACCATGGCGTCCTGCACGCCGGATGAGCGGCCAGCCGAAGCAGCCGTCGTCATGCGCTATCCGGCGCGGCGCGTGGTCCGCGGGAAACCGGCCTCAGTGACCGGCGGCCTCGCGCTTCTTCTCGACCAGCAGCCGGCCCGCGGTCTCGAAGGCGTCGTTGATGGCGTGGTTGATGTCGGTCGCCGCGGTTCCCTGTCCGCTCTCGCGGGTGACGTTGATGTCGGGGCCGGGAATGCCGACCCTCAGATGCACCTTGAACGGCCGGCCCGATACCTGCCGCTTCTGCGGCGCCTCGATGGTGA
>JBLJBS010000067.1:0-12919 GCA_047637695.1 Aquamicrobium sp.
GTTCGTTAACCTTAACAAACCGTAAGTCGGGATTGTCGGTGCCGCGATTCCAGTGTGCGTGGAACGCCTGCGCGAGATCGTAGAGGTAGAAAGCCAGCCGATGCGGCTCCATCGCCTGTGCCGCCGCCTCGATCAGCCGCGGATATTCGGCGAGCTTGCGCACGAGGCCGATCTCGCCCTCGTCGGTCAGCAGCCGGGTCTCGGCTTTCATCGCTTCGCGGTCCGGCACCGAGCCAAGCTGCTCCGCCGCCTGGCGGAAGACCGAGTGGCATCGGGCCGAGGCATACTGCACGTAGAAGACGGGATTGTCCTTCGACTGCTCGGTTACCTTGGCGAAGTCGAAATCGAGCGGCTCGCTGCTCTTGCGGTAAAGCATCATGAAACGGATCGGGTCGCGCCCGACCTCGTCGACGACGTCGCGCAGCGTCACGAACTCGCCCGACCGCTTCGACATGCGCACCGGTTCGCCGTCGCGAAAGAGCTTGACGAGATTGCACAGGAGCACGGTCAGCTTGATCCTGTTGTCGGAGACGGCGTTGGCCAGCGCCTCCAGCCGCTTGACATAGCCGCCATGGTCGGCGCCGAGCACGAAGATCAGGTCCTCGAAGCCGCGCGCATACTTGTCCTTCATGTAGGCGACGTCGGCCGCGAAATAGGTGTAGGAGCCGTCCGACTTGACCAGCGGACGGTCCTGGTCGTCGCCGACCACCGTCGAGCGGAACAGGGTCTGCTCGCGATCTTCCCAGTCATCCGGCTTCTCGCCCTTCGGCGGCGGCAGCTTGCCCTTGTAGACATGGCCCTTGAGCGTCAGGTCGGCGATCGCCGCGCCGATCGGCCCGCCATTGTCCGCATGCAGGGAGCGCTCGGAAAAGAACACCTCGTGATGGACGTTCAATGCCGCGAGATCCTCGCGGATCATCGCCATCATCGCGTCGATGGTGCGGTCCTTGACCAGCGCATGCGCCTTTTGCGCCGGCATCGACAAAAGCCGCTCGCCGAATTCCCTCGCCAGCGCCTCGCCGACGGGAACGAGATAATCGCCGGGGTAGAGGCCGGCGGGAATCTCGCCGATCCTCTCTCCCAGCGCCTCACGATAGCGCAGCATCACCGAACGCGCTAGCACGTCCACCTGCGCGCCGGCATCGTTGATGTAGTATTCCTTGGTCACGTCGTAGCCGGCAAAGCCCATGATATTGGCGAGCGCGTCGCCAACCACCGCGCCGCGGCAATGGCCGACATGCATCGGGCCGGTCGGGTTTGCCGAGACGTATTCGACATTGACCTTGCGGCCGGCGCCGACTGCCGAGCGGCCGTACGAATCCGCCGCGTCGATGATGTCGCCGAGGCGGGCCTGCCAGAAATCGTCCGAAAGCCTGAGATTGACGAAGCCCGGCCCGGCGACGTCGACGGCGGAGATGTCGGCATCCGCCCGCATCGCGGCGGCGATTTTCTCGGCCAGCGCGCGCGGGTTCTCGCCCACCGACTTGGCCAGGACCATCGCGGCATTGGTGGCGAGATCGCCATGGCTGGGATCGCGCGGCGGCTCGACCGTCAGACGGGTGAAATCGAGCGATCCACCCTCCTTCGGCTCGAGGCCGAGCGCCTCTATCGCGGCGACGATGCGCGAGGAAAACAGCGCGAAGATGTTCATGTCGTACCTGCCCGGATTGGGAAAGCGATGCCGGAAGGCTCGCAGGATTTGGCGTTTCGCCTAGCCCAATTCGGGAGTCCGGTCAAACAGGCGACGATGTTCCTTGATGGCGTAGGTGTCGGTCATCCCGGCGATGAAATCGGCGACATAGCGCGCGCGCGGCCCCTCCTCGGCCAGTTCCGGCTCATGGCCGTGGCCTTCCGGCATGTCGGCCGGCCGCTCGAAATAGCGCAGGAAAAGATCGTGGACGATCTGGTCCGCCCGCTCGCGCACCGCCATCACCGCCGGATGGCGGTAGAGATTGGCGTAAAGGAAAGTCTTCAGTTCCTTCTCCGCCGCCGCCATTCCATCCGAGAACGTCACCATCGGCCGGCCCGCATCATGGATGTCGGCAACGCTTTCCGGCGCGAGCGCATCGAGATTTGCCTGCGCCGTCTCGATGGCGTCCTCGACCATGGCGGTGATCTGCCGCCGCATCAGCTCGTGCCCGGTACGCACCTTGTCGAGACCGGGGTAGCGCGCGCGCACCTCGGCAAGGATGCTGGCGGGCAGCGCGATCGCATCCAGCATGTCCAGCGACAGCAGCCCCGCGCGCAGGCCGTCGTCGATGTCGTGGGCGTCATAGGCGATGTCGTCGGCAAGCGCCGCCGCCTGCGCCTCGACGGATGCGTATTTGTCGAGTTCGAGATCGAATCTGGCGTTGAAGCTCAAAATGGTGCCGGGCACCGGCCCCTTCAGCCCCTGTCCGGCCGCGTCGAGCAGCGGGCCGTTGTGCTTGACCAGCCCTTCGAGGGCTTCCCAGGTCAGGTTCAGCCCGTCGAATTCCGCGTAGCGCCGTTCGAGCCCGGTGACGATGCGCAGCGACTGGGCGTTGTGGTCGAACCCGCCCCACTCCTTCACCAGCGCGTCCAGAGTTTCCTCGCCGGCATGGCCGAACGGGGTGTGGCCGAAATCGTGGACGAGGGCGATCGCCTCGGCGAGGTCTTCGTCAGCCCTGAGCGCGCGGGCGATGGCGCGGGCGATCTGCGCCACCTCGATCGTGTGCGTCAGCCGCGTGCGGTAGTGGTCGCCCTCATGGGCGATGAACACCTGCGTCTTGTGCTTCAGCCGGCGGAAGGCGGTGGAGTGGATGATGCGGTCGCGGTCGCGCTGGAACGGGGTGCGCGTCGGGCTTTCCGGCTCGGGGAAAAGCCGCCCGCGCGACGTCGCCGGATCGCAGGCATAAGCCGCGCGCGGCCGGTATCCGAAGCCGATGCGCTCGAATGTCTCCGCCAATGCTGCCCCCTTGCCGCCAGCGCGGCGTGTTGACTTGCCCCTTGCCGCTTCATACCTATTGGGCGAATGCGATGGCAAGGTGACCGCTATGGGCGTCGATGCGAAGACTGGAATGAAGGGTGTCGAGGTCAGCGATTCGGCAGCGCGCAGGATCGCGACGCTGCTCGCCGGCGAGCCCGACAAGGTCGGGCTGCGCGTCGCCGTCGAGGGCGGCGGCTGCTCCGGCTTTTCCTACATCATCGAACTGACCGGCGAACGCAACGAGGACGACGTGGTCATCGAGCGCGACGGCGCCCGCGTGCTGATCGACGATCTTTCGCTCGTCTATATGGGCGGCTCGGTGATCGACTTCGTCGACGATCTGATGGGCCAGTCGTTCCAGATCAGGAACCCCAACGCGGTCGCCTCCTGCGGCTGCGGCACCTCATTCTCGATCTGAAGGCGGCGGCGAACAGCTTCAGGCCCGAAACGCCGCCCTTCTGTCCACCGCCCTGGCCGCACTCCGCGCGAAGCCGGCGCCTTGTCGCCTCCCGGCAACAGATGATCAGGTGAACCATGCCCGTTACCCCTGCCAATCCCCGGCGCTGGCTGGTTCTGGTCGCCGTGATGCTGGCCATCCTGCCGGTCGTGTTCGACATGACCATCCTGCACGTCGCCGTGCCGACGCTTACCCAGTCGCTCGGGGCGACCAGCAATGAAGTGCTGTGGATCATCGACATCTATCCGCTGTTCATGGCCGGCCTGCTGGTGCCGATGGGCACGTTGGCCGACAGGATCGGCAACCGGCGGATTCTGCTGGCTGGCCTGACCGTCTTCGCCATCGCCTCGGGGCTGGCGGCGTTCGCGCAGAGCGCCGCGATGCTGATCGGGGCGCGCATGCTGCTGGCGCTGGGCGGCTCGATGATCATGCCCTGCGTTCTCGGCATAATTCGCCGCAACTTCGAGGACGAGGGCGAACGCGCCATGGCGCTCGGCCTCTGGAGCGCCGTCGCAGCGGCCGGCGCGGCGATCGGCCCGCTGATCGGAGGCGCGCTGCTGGAACAGTTCTGGTGGGGGTCGGTGTTCCTGATCAACGTGCCGATCATGCTGGTGGTCGCCCCCGTCTGCTACATGCTTTTGCCGCGCGCCGAGCAGACGACCCCAGGGAAATGGCCTATCGGTCAGGCAATCATGCTGATTTCGGGAATGATTTCGGTCGTCTACGGCATCAAGGCGGTATTCGCGGCGGGGCAACCGCTTTTGCCAGTCCCGCTGGTCATGCTCTTCGGTATCGCCCTGCTGGCGACGTTTACGCACAAGCAGTTGCGGTCGAGCGAGCCGATGCTGGATCTGGGGCTGTTTTCGCATCCCGCGATCGTTGCCGGGATGATCATGGCGATCGTGGCCATGGGGGCGCTAGGCGGCGTCGAACTGACGCTGGCGCAGGAACTGCAATATGTGCTGGACAAGACGCCGCTTCAGGCCGGCATATTCATGATCCCGCTGATGGCGGCCGTGGCGGTCGGCGGCCCGATCGCCGGCTACCTGTCGAATCTGCTGGGCCTGCGTGCGGTGGCGGTGCTGTCGCTTCTGGCATCGGCGATCGCGCTCGGGCTGCTCGCCTGGAGCGACTTTCACGAACCGGGCCTGATCGTGCCGGCGCTGCTGGCGGTTCTCGGGTTGATGCTCAGCACTGGCCTGACCGCGTCATCCATCGCCATCATGGGCTCGGTCGAAGCCAGCAAGGGCGGCGCGGCGGGCTCGCTCGAGGCCACCGGCTATGAGTTGGGAACAGGGCTTGGCATCGCCCTGTTCGGTGTCTTCATGTCCGGCGTCTTCGGCCGCACCATCGAGATGCCGGCGGGTCTGACGCCGGAGCAGGCCGAACAGGCGGCGCGATCGATCGGGGATACCTATCTGGTGGCGCACCAGCTTGCCACTGGCGAGGGCACGGCCCTGATCGCAGCGGGAAAGGCCGCCTTCACCACCACCCATTCGGTGCTCCTGTCGGTCTCCGCAGCGCTGATCGGCTCGCTGGCGCTTCTCGTGTTCTTCCTGTTGGCCAACTACCGCGAGGGCAGCGGCTCCCAAGGCTGAAGCGCGCCAGCGATCCGAACATCCGCCTCCGTCAGGCTTCCGCCGACATCGCCGCCTCGCGCACGCCATCGGCATCGCCGGTCGCGCCGTTGAAGACGAGGTTCAGCGCCACCGCCGCGATCGAGGCGAGCAGGATGCCCGAATCGACCAGCGGGCCAATGGCTTTCGGCAGCCAGATATGGAATTCCGGCGCCACCACCGGGATCATGCCGAAGCCGAGCGAGATCGCGACCACGAACAGATTGTTGCGATTGGTCTTGAAGTCGACCGCCGACAGGATGCGGATGCCGGTCGCCGCCACCATGCCGAACATGACGATGCCCGCCCCGCCGAGCACCACGGTCGGCAGCGCCTCGACCAGCGCCCCCATCTTCGGGATAAGCCCCAGCGCCACCATGATGATGCCGCCGGCGACGCAGACGAAGCGGCTGCGCACGCCGGTGACGCCGACGAGGCCGACATTCTGCGAGAAGCTCGTATAGGGGAAGGTGTTGAAGACGCCGCCGAGCACGGTACCCAGCCCGTCCATGCGCAAGCCGGCCGACAGCATCGGCTGGGTGATCTTCTTGCCGGTCATCTCACCCAGCGCCAGGAACATGCCCGTCGATTCGATCATCACCACGATCATCACCAGCACCATGGTCACGATCAGGATCGGGTCGAACACCGGCATGCCGAAATGAAACGGCATGATCGGCGCGAACCAGGCGGCGTTCGCCACCTTGTCGAAATGCATCAGCCCGAGCGCGGCCGCGACGATGCCGCCGAACACGATGCCGATCAGCACCGCGACGTTGCACAGGAAACCGGTGGTGAAACGGGCGACGCCGAGCACGGCAAGCGACAGCACGATGTTGGACACCGGCGCATAAGCCGCGTTCGGCAGGCTGGGCGCGATCTTCAGCCCCGGCGGCGGCGCCGGCACGGCGGAACCGGCGGCACCCGACGCCTCGGCCATGGAACTCAGCCACGCGGCATGCTCGGGCGCGACGATCTTCGGCGCGGTCGGACCGACCGGCAGGCCGAAGATCCAGTTGATGCCGATCTTCATCAGCGTCACGCCGATGACGAGGATGATCGTTCCCGTCACCACCGGCGGGAAGAAACGCAGCATCCGGCTGACGAACGGCGCGATCAGCACGGTGATGATGCCGGCGCCGATGATCGCGCCGAAGATCATGCGCGCGCCTTCATGGCCGGGATTGGCCACCGCCATCGACACCATCGGGCCGACGGCGGCGAAGGTGACGCCCATCATCACCGGCAGTTTGATGCCGAACCATTGGGTCGCGCCCATCGATTGCAGGATCGAGACGATGCCGCAGACGAACAGATCGGCCGAGATCAGGAATGCGACATCGGCCGGTTCGAGCTGCAGCGCGCGGCCGACGATCAGCGGCACGGCGACGGCGCCGGCATACATGACGAGGACATGCTGAAGCCCGAGCGTGAACAGGCGCGGCGCGGGCAGCATCTCATCGACGGGATGCGTCGATACGGTGGACATTATTTCTCTCCTCCCTTGTGCAACGACCCCTCCAGAGGTTCCCTCGGCCGCCGCAATGGTGCAAGGTCGCCGCTATGCGGTCGGCTGACCATCAAGAACTGTTTGAAATAGTGTCGGGTTTTTCATGAAAATCGCCACCTGGAACATCAATGGCGTACGCGCGCGCATCGACAACCTCCTCCACTGGCTGAAGGAGAGCGCCCCCGACATCGTCTGCCTTCAGGAAATCAAGACGCAGGACGACAGCTTTCCCCGGCTCGAGATCGAGGCGCTCGGCTATCATGTCGAGACCCATGGGCAGAAGGGCTTCAATGGCGTCGCCATCCTGTCGAAGCTGCGTTTCGACGAGGTCAATCGCGGCCTGCCCGGCGACGAAGCCGACGAGCAGGCGCGCTTCATCGAGGGCGTGTTCTCGACGCCGCAAGGCGTGGTGCGCGTCGTCTCGCTCTATCTGCCCAACGGCAATCCTGTGAGCGAGGAACGCAAGTTCGGCTACAAGCTTGCCTGGATGGACCGTCTCGAACGCTGGGCGCACGAGCGTCTGGCGCTGGAGGAACCGCTGGTGCTGGCCGGCGACTACAACGTCATCCCCCAGCCCATCGACGCGAAGAACCCGACCGAATGGGTCAACGATGCGCTGTACCAGCCGGAAAGCCGCGGCGCGCTGCGACGGCTGGAATATCTCGGCTTCACAGATGCCATCCGCGCCGTCAGCGACGACCAGCTCTTCACCTTCTGGGATTATCAGGCCGGCGCCTGGCAGAAGAACAACGGCATCCGCATCGACCACCTGATGCTGTCGCCGGAGGCCGCGAGAAGCCTTGCCGGCGCCGATATCGAGAAGCATGTCCGGGCGTGGGAAAAGCCGTCCGACCATGTGCCGGCGGTGGCGCTGCTCAATCTTGGATGAAGGTTCCCGCTCAGATGAAGGTTCCCGGCTGAAAGTTCGGCCCGGCCGGAATCGGGAAGGTCAGTTGCCGCCCTGCCCGAGCAGGTCCTGGGCCAGCGCAATGGCGGTGCGGCGGTCGGCTTCGCCGGCAAGCGCGAAGGCTTCTTCCTGCATGCCGCGTATCCACGTCTTGTCGCTGACGGGCGCGCGTTCCAGCGCCGCGGTCATCATCGCGAGACCGCGAACGGCCTTGCCGCTCTGGAACAGCAGATAGCCGAGCGTCGCCTGCGCGCCGGAATGGCCTTTCTCCGCCGCGAGCTGGAACCAGCGCCCGGCCTGACGGATATTGGACTTCAGCCCGCCCTCGCCGTTCATCAGCATCTTGCCGACCTCGAACTGGGCGTTCGGATTGCGATAGGTGGCTGCGGCGCGCATGTAATAGTCCTGCGCGGCAGCAGGATTTGCCTGCACCGGCGAGCCGGGAATGCCGCTGCGCGCATAGGCGCCCAGCGCGACCAGCGCATCGGAGACATAGCTTTCCTCGGGCGAGCCGGGCTCGACCTCCTGCGCCGCGATCTCCTGATAGAACTTGAACGCCTCGTAGTCGTTGCGCGTCACGCCGTCGCCCTCGGCATACATGCGCGCCAGCTTCCAGCGCGCGCCGAGCTGGCCCTGATCGGCGGCATAGCGATATGCCTCGATCGCCTGCTCCTTGTGGCCGCTCTTGTAGGCGGTGAAGGCGAAGCGGAACACGGCCTTGGGGCTTTTCAATTCGTCGGGGGAACCGATCACCGATGTATCGAGCGCACTCGCCGGCAGCGTCGCGGAAGAGAACGCACCTGCGGCCACCGCACAGAACACGCCTGCCATCAGCAAACGGTTCGCCGGTCCTTGGCTCGAAACGTCGTACACGATCATCATCATCCTTGCCGCGGGCGGTGCGGCGTCGCTTCCCGTCAGGTGCCTCTGGCGTGCGCCTTGTCCGAGACCTAACGAGGTGCTCCGGGTTTATGGCGGGAAATGGGCAATTGGCCATTGCACGGAAGCCACACCGCACGGATGTCGATCAGGTGTTGCCGAATAGACACAAGGAAAAGCCCGCGCCGACAGATGCCGGCGCGGGCTTGTCGCTTGCCGTCGCGGCAAACCTGGGCCGCTATTCAGGCAGGACGCGCACCGCGCCCTTGTCGGCGCTTGCGGCAAAGGCGGCGTAGGCCTTGAGCGCCGTGGTGACGTTGCGCTTGCGCGGGGCGGCCGGCTTCCAGCCCAGCGCATCCTGCTCGGCGCGGCGCACGGCCAGTTCCTCGTCGGATATGCGCAGGGAGATGGTGCGGCCGGGAATGTCGATGTCGATGATGTCGCCGTTGCGCACGAGGCCGATGGCCCCGCCCTGCGCCGCTTCCGGCGAGGCGTGGCCGATGGAAAGGCCGGAGGTGCCGCCCGAGAAGCGGCCATCGGTCAACAGCGCGCAGCTCTTGCCCAGCCCCTTCGACTTCAGGTAGCTGGTCGGATAGAGCATTTCCTGCATGCCGGGGCCGCCCTTCGGGCCTTCGTAGCGGATGACGACGACGTCGCCCGCCTTGACCTCGTTGCCGAGGATGCCCTTCACCGCCGCGTCCTGGCTTTCGAACACCACGGCCGGACCGGAGAATTTCAGGATCGACTCGTCGACGCCCGCCGTCTTCACCACGCAGCCGTCGAGCGCGATGTTGCCCTTGAGGACGGCAAGGCCGCCATCCTTGGAAAACGGATGCGTGACCGAACGGATGACGCCGTTCTCGCCGTCGGTGTCGAGCTCGTCCCAGCGCGCGCTCTGGCTGAACGCGGTCTGCGTGGGAATGCCGCCGGGCGCGGCGCGGAAGAACTCGCGCACGCTCTCGCTGTTGGTGCGGGTGATGTCCCAGCGGTCGATGGCCTCGCCGAGCGTCGCGGCGTGGACGGTCGGCGTGTCGCGGTGGATCAGGCCGCCACGGTCGAGTTCGCCAAGGATGCGCATGATGCCGCCGGCGCGGTGGACATCCTCCATGTGGACGTCATTCTTGGCCGGCGCGACCTTGGACAGGCACGGCACCCGGCGCGACAGCGCGTCGATGTGGTCCATGTTGAAGTCGATGCCGCCCTCATAGGCGGCCGCGAGGATGTGCAGCACGGTGTTGGTCGAGCCGCCCATGGCAACGTCGAGCGACATCGCGTTCTCGAACGCCTTGCGGTTGGCGACGTTGCGCGGCAGCACGCTCTCGTCGTCCTGCTCGTAATAGCGCTGGGCGAGATCGACGATGAGATGTCCCGCCTCGACGAACAGGCGCTTGCGGTCGGCATGGGTCGCCAGCGTCGAGCCGTTGCCGGGCAAAGACAGGCCGAGCGCCTCGGTCAGGCAGTTCATCGAATTGGCGGTGAACATGCCCGAGCACGAGCCGCAGGTCGGGCAGGCCGAACGTTCGATCACCTTGACGTCATCGTCGGAAACCGCGTCATCGGCCGCCGCGACCATCGCGTCGACGAGGTCGAGCGCATGCGTCTTGCCGTGGAGCACGACCTTTCCGGCCTCCATCGGCCCGCCCGAAACGAAAACGGACGGGATGTTGAGCCGCATCGCCGCGTTGAGCATGCCGGGCGTGATCTTGTCGCAATTGGAGATGCAGACCATGGCGTCGGCGCAATGGGCGTTGACCATGTATTCGACCGAGTCGGCGATGATCTCGCGCGACGGCAGCGAATAGAGCATGCCGTCATGGCCCATGGCGATGCCGTCGTCGACGGCGATGGTGTTGAACTCCTTTGCGACGCCGCCGGCCGCCTCGATCTCCCGCGCCACCAGCTGGCCAAGGTCCTTCAGGTGGACATGGCCGGGCACGAACTGGGTGAAGGAGTTGACGACGGCGATGATCGGCTTGCCGAAATCGCCATCCTTCATGCCGGTCGCGCGCCACAGGCCGCGCGCGCCCGCCATGTTGCGTCCGTGTGTGGTCGTGCGGGAACGATAGGGGGGCATGGCGTTTCCTGACTTTTCTGGCTCTTTCAGTATTTGAAATAGCTGCTTATCGGCTGCGGGCGGGCCTGTCAGCGCCCACCCGTTGGCTCAGGTCATGTCAACCGGCATCGCGAAGACGCGCAAGGGCGGCCGTGAGCCGGGCGCGGGCCTCCTGAAGCTCGGCCAGCTTTTCGCGCTCGGTGTCCACCACTTCCGGTGCCGCCTTGGCGACGAATTGCGGGTTGCCAAGCTTCTTCTCGATGCGGCCGATCTCATCGGCGTTCTTCGCCATCTCCTTGTCGAGCCGGGCGGCTTCCGCCTTCAAGTCGATCAGGTCGCCGAGCGGCAGGCAGGCGGTCGCCTCGCCGGTGACGATCTGGGCAGACCCCTTCGGCGCGGCCTCGCCGAACCCGACCTCGGCCACGCGGGCAAGCCGGCGAATGGCGGGATCGTGGCGTGCGACGCGCTCGCGCGTCACCGCATCCGCCCCGACCAGAACCAGCGGCGCTGTCGCAGAAGGCGGCACGTTCATCTCGGAACGCACAGACCGGATGCCGGAGACGAGGTCGATCAGCCAGTTGATTTCGGCGGCCGCCTCCGCGTCCTCGAAATCTGGCGTCGGCCATGCGGCATGGCACAGAAGCGTCTCGCGCGGCGCACCGTCGGCGGAAGTCTGCACCCACAACTCCTCCGTCATGAACGGCATCATCGGGTGTAGCAGCTTGAAGATCTCGTCGAGCACATAGGCCATCGCCGCCCGGCTTTCCGCCTTGGCCGCCTCGTCCTCGCCGGCGAAGATCGGCTTCAGCAGCTCGACATACCAGTCGCAGACGAGATTCCAGACAAAGCGATAGGCGGTCGCGGAAGCCTCGTTGAAGCGGAAGCCGGTGATGCCGCCGGTGATCTCGGCGGTGGCACGGGTCAGTTCGGTCAACACCCAGCGATTGACGGTCAGCTTCGCATCTTCCGGCCGGAACGAAGGATCGCGCTTCACGCCGTTCATCTCGGCGAAACGGGTGGCGTTCCACAGCTTGGTGCCGAAATTGCGATAGCCGGCGACGCGCGCCGGATCGAGCTTCACGTCACGACCTTGCGCGGCCATGATCGCCAGCGTGAAGCGCAGCGCGTCGGCGCCGTATTCATCGATCAGTTCCAGCGGGTCGATGACGTTGCCCTTGGACTTCGACATCTTGGCGCCATGCTTGTCGCGCACCAGCGCATGGACATAGACGGTGTGGAACGGCTCTTCCTTCATGAAATGAAGGCCCATCATCATCATCCGGGCGACCCAGAAGAAGATGATGTCAAAACCGGTGACCAGAACGTCGGTCTGGTAGTAGGTGTCGAGTTCCTTCGTCTTTTCCGGCCAGCCGAGCGTCGAGAACGGCCACAACGCCGACGAGAACCATGTGTCGAGCACGTCCTCGTCGCGGGTCAGGATGTCGCCGGGCTGGAAGTTTTCCAGCTTGTCCTCGACCCATGCCTTCCACGGCCCTTCGAGCGCCAGATAGTATTCGACCGCCTCGTCGAGCGCCTCCTTCTCGGTCTTGGCGACGAAGACATGGCCGTCCGGCCCGTACCAGGCGGGAATCTGGTGGCCCCACCACAGCTGGCGCGACACGCACCAGGGCTGGATGTTCTCCATCCACTCGAAATAGGTCTTTTCCCAGTTCTTCGGCACGAAGTTGGCGCGGCCCTCGCGCACGCTCTCTATCGCCGGCCTGGCCAGCGTCGCGGCATCGACATACCACTGGTCGGTCAGGAACGGCTCGATCGGCACGCCGCCGCGGTCGCCATGCGGCACCATGTGCCGGTGCGGCTCGACCTTGTCGAGGAAACCGCCCTCCTCCATGATCGCGACCACGAGCTTGCGCGCCTCGAAACGGTCGAGGCCGTGAAGCTGGTCCCAGACAGCCTCGCGCTGACTCGTTTTCTCAACGCCTTCAAGGAAGTCGTCGTTATCCTTGATGTTTATCGTCGCATCGACGTTCAGCACATTGATCAGCGCCAGATCGTGACGCTTGCCGACCTCGAAGTCGTTGAAATCGTGCGCCGGCGTGATCTTGACAGCGCCGGTGCCCTTCTCGGGATCGGAATATTCGTCGGCAACGATCAGAATACGGCGGCCGACGATCGGCAGCACCGCGTGCTTGCCGATCAGCGCCGCATAGCGCTCGTCATCGGGATGGACGGCGACGCCGGTGTCACCCAGCATCGTTTCAGGCCGTGTCGTCGCGACGGTGATGTAGCTCGAAGGGTCGAGCGGATCGTAGCTCCTGCCCTCGATCGGATAGCGGAAGTGCCAGAGATTGCCGTCGAGCTCGACCTGCTCGACCTCGAGATCGGAAATTGCGGTCAGGAGCTTCGGGTCCCAGTTGACCAGCCGCTTGTCCTTGTAGATCAGCCCTTCCCGATAGAGCGTGACGAACACTTCGAGGACAGCCTGCGACAGGCCCTCGTCCATCGTGAAGCGCTCCCTGCCCCAGTCGCACGATGCGCCGAGCCGCTTCAGCTGGTTGAAGATCATGCCGCCGGATTCGGCCTTCCACT
>JBLJBS010000068.1:0-3371 GCA_047637695.1 Aquamicrobium sp.
CTGACCGTCAACTATGTCGGCGCCATCCGCAACGGCGAGCCGGTCGTCATCGGCAAGACCGAATAGCACGTCCCGAAACGGCGGCGGTTGTCCTCGCGCGGCGCGGGAGGACAACCGCGTTTCCGACGCCGGGCACCGATCCACCGAGGAGAACCCGCATGGCTGAGGCCGACAACAGCATGCTCGTCGCCGGCGCGACAGGTGTCGCGACGCAATTCCTGATCGACATCGTGAGCACGGCGCCGGGATGGAAGGTGACAGGATTGTCGCGCCGACCGCCGGCCAACGCTCAGCCCGGTGTCCGCTATCTCGGCGCCGATCTGTCCGACGTCGAGGCATGCCGGCGCGCCGTCGCCGGCGAAAGGTTCACCCATATCGTCTATGCGGCCCGGGCGCCGCACACCCTCTACACCGCGATGAAGCCCTATGCCCGGGTGGGGATCGAGGCGGTCGGCCCCAACCTCGACATGCTCGCCAACATCGTCTCCGCCGTCGATGGCGGCGCGTTGCGCCACGTTCACGCGGTCATGGGCAGCAAATGGTACGGGTTCCACATCGGGCCGATCACGACGCCGATGGTGGAATCCGATCCGGGACATATGCCGCCGAACTACTATTTCGCGCAGCAGAACTATCTCGAGAGCGAGTCGAGGAAGGGCGGCTGGACCTGGTCGACAAGCCGCCCCAACGTGGTGTCGGGCAGCCGCGAGAGGGTGGGGCCGAGCTTCATTTCCACCCTCGGCGCCTATGCTTCTATCTGCCGGCATCTCGGCCTGCCGCTGGCTTTTCCGGGCAAGCCGGGAAACTACACCAGCCTCCAGGACATTTCCGATGCCAACCTGCTCGCCAAGGCGATCTTCTGGATGTGCAATTCGCCCGAGGCCGAGAACCAGGCCTTCAACGTCACCAATGGCGACGTCTTCCGCTGGGAAACACTGTGGCCGAAGGTGGCCGCGCATTTCGGAATGGAGACGAACGGCGTCCGGCATATGTCGCTGATACAGTGGATGAGCGACAAGGGCGATGTCTGGAAGGAGATCGTCGCGAAGCACGGCCTGCAGCCCCTGCCGCTCGAACAGGTGGCGTCCTGGGCCTTCGTCGATTTCATCCTCGGTCTGGACTACGACGTCTTCTCCTCGACGACGAAGATCCGCAAGGCGGGCTTTCACGAGATGCTGGACACGCAGGACATGATCCTGTCGCAGCTGAGGGAGCTTCAGGCCGCGCGGATCATTCCGTGAAGATCGCCGGCCGCCGGCTCGCGGTCAGGAGCCGGTTCGGCTGCATCCGGCGACCCGGTTCGCGCAGCCGAAGCCGGCATCAGGGCCAGAGCCTTCAGTCCCACGTATAGTCGCCCTGGTTGAGCACGATTTCCACCTCCGGCGAATTGAGGCATTGCTTGGGAGAGTACCAGAAGCTCCTTTGCGGTTCGGGGTTGCCGTCGAGCGGCATGCCGAGGGCGCGAAAGGCCGCCATCCAGACGAGCTTCGAGCAATAGAAGCCGGCATCGTCGTTGAGGTCGAAATTCCAGAAACGATACGGACGCGCGATGTATCTGGCGGCCTCGACCGCCACGGCGTGCCGCTCCCTGGCTGTCCGGTTCTTCAGGCGGCCCTGCCAGACCGCGTGCTCCGGCCGTTCCCTGATCCAGTCGGCATAGGCCGTGCGCGCGACGCCGGGACGGGGGTTCGCGTCGATGACGAAGGCTCCGTCCGCGGTCGTCTCGACGATGCCGACATGGCCGACGCCCGCCACGCCGCCGGAGGCGTAGAATGCCGTTTGTCCCGGCACGACGCCGTTATAGTAGCGCTGGCGGAAACTGGCGAAAGTCAGGTCCTTCAGCTCTCTCAGGCGAGGGGCGGTGTTGACGTTGAGCTCGGCGCGCAGCGCCGCAAGGGCCTCCTGCCGCTCGGCTTCCCATGCCGCTTCATCGTCGCTTGGCTCGACGGCCGCGTAGGGGATATAGGCTCCGGGCTTCTTCGGCCAAAGCAGATCGCCGCTCTGCAGGTTCTTCTCCGCCGGAAACAGCGGCGCGGCCCGGGCGCTCCCGCCCCCGAGCAGCAGTCCCGCGCCCGCCGCCAGAAAATGCCTGCGATCAAGATGGGTCATGACTCCTGCTCCATTGTGACGACGAGGGTGCCGTGCAGCCAACCGCGATAGCGGTCTATTTGCGGGCCCGACGTCAGGTCGAACGTCACGGTCACCGATTTGCCGTCGGGCGCCACCGTGATGCGAAGGTTCGACACGCGCGTTGCCGATTCGCGCTCCAGCTGGGCATCGGCGATGACATAGCCCGCCGGCGCCCGGTGCGTGACCGCGAAGGACTTGGTCGTCGTCCCGGTCAGGCTCTCGTGCCTGTCATTGGTCTCGTCGACGCGGAACCTGTGGATGACGGGCTCGGGCGCGGGGTCGGGCGGCCCGGGCTCGGGGGCAGGAGAGCCTCCGCGGCAGCCTTTCGCCGCGCGCCCGACGGCGAAGTCGGTCAGCAGGGAGTTCGCCCGGTCGATCGGCGAGTAGAAATCGTAGGAATTCAGATCGGGGCGGCCGCCCGTGATGATGCCCATCACCGCGTTTCCCGAGGTCAGGACGGCGCCGCCGCTCATGCCCGGAGACAGGCCCATATTCACGAGAACCTCGCCTCTGGCGTCCTCATTCGCGCTGACGGTGCCCGGTCTGGTCACGAAATCGAGATCGGCGGGAAAGCCGACCCCTTTGGCGGCCTCGGCCAGGCTGGCGCCCATGACGACGCAAAGATGGGGGAAGTCGGCCATCATGCCCACGGGGAATTGCAGAAGCGCGATGTCGGCATTCGGTGCGACGCCGCGCCTGTCGAGCGGCCACAGCGCGGATGCCGGCGCCCGGTTTGTGCCGATGGATCCCTCATAGACGAGTGTGTCGTTGGGTCCCACCTCCTGCTGGATGACGTGCTTTGCCGTCAGCACGTGGCCCGTGCCGCTGACGAGCACCCCGGTGCCGGTGGTCAGCCGTCGCCGGACGGTCTGGCGTGTATCCGGATCGGGGCCTTCGACCGATACGACGATATAGACGCTCGCCGAACGCGGATCGTCTACCGGAGCCGCCTGTGCGTCGATCGCGAGCCCGAAGGCCGTGAGCACAAGGAGTAGAAGAACATTCATGCCCATCTCCTTGTAATTCCTTATAAGACAATAAAATATTCGTGCGTCGCCGGATATACTCGCAGATTCATGGATGTTTTTGAAGTGTATTTGCCGATCCGGCTGCTTGAAGAGCGCGCCGCGATCGAGGCCGCCGCCGACATCGCCCTCGACTTTAAATGGTCAGCCGCCCCGCGCCTGAAACCATGAACGCTGTCCGTTCGATTCTTGGAGAATGCTGCCGGAACCATGGGT
>JBLJBS010000069.1:0-12910 GCA_047637695.1 Aquamicrobium sp.
GTGACCACGAGCATTTCCTTGCCCTGCCACAGGCCCGGTCCGACGCTGCCCCACACATCGTTCAGATAGGCTTTCATCATCGGCGTGATGTTGAACCAGTGGGTCGGGAACAGGAACACGATCCGGTCGTGCTGCCGGGTGATGTCGCGTTCGTTCTGCCCGTCGATGGCGCGCGTGTCGAAACCGTAGATGGTTTCCAGATTGCGCACGTTGACGCCGTCGACGCTCTCGGCCGCCTCCTGCAATCCCCTGATCATCACGGACCGCTCCGGATAAGGGTGTGAGGCGATCAGCAGCGTCCCGATCTCGGTTCTATATGGCTTGTCGGCCGCCTGCGCCGTGCTTGCCGCAAGCAAGCCACCGCCGGCGGCCGCGGCCACGGCCAGTTCGGCTTTCAAAAAATCGCGTCGGTTCATCTTGTGCCACCTTCCTCGTTCAAACCGTCATCGCAAAATCTAGTGCGCGCGGGGCGAGGCGATTACCCTGGGAATGTTGCATGGACCTATGAGGGGCGCTCATGAAACCGGGAGGGCGCCTGTTCACGGGCACTGTGCCAGCGCAACCCCATTTCCTATATGTCGGGATAGAGCGGCCAGACCCGGTCACCACCGATAATTGCAAGCACCTGAGGACCATCATGAGCGACAGCAAATCCATCCGCCTGGTCATCCCGCAATGGCAGGGAGGCGACAACCCGGCATACGGCCTTGGCTCAAAAATGCTCGACTGGCTTGCGCCCGAAACCGGCATGCCGGTTTTCCATGTGTCGGTGAGAGAGCCGAACGGGCCTCTCCCGAGAGAGGATGGGATAACCGGCCGGAGCGACATCAACAGCCAGCTTGCCGAAACATGGGAAATCCTCACGGAACAGGAGCCGCAACGCATAGCGACGTTCGGCGGCGATTGTCTGGTTTCGCTGGCGCCGTTTGCATGGCTTAGCGAGAAGTACGGCGACAAGCTCGGCGTTCTGTGGATCGACGCCCATCCCGACGTGCAGACGGCAGAGCAGTATCCCAACGCTCATGCGCATGTGCTGGGCGCGCTGCTCGGCAATGGCGATGCGGACCTGACGAAAATGGTTGCCCGGCCGCTGGACCCCAAAAGGGTGATGATCGCCGGCATCCATCACCCTTTGGAGCACGAGGAAAGATTTCTCTCGCAATGGGGCATCCGGACATGCTCTCCCGAAGAGGTCAAAGCCGGCGGCGATGCCGTGATGGACTGGATCGCGGCGAACGGCATCGAGCAGCTTGCCATCCATTTCGACCTCGATGTTCTCGATCCCCGCAACTTCCGATCGGTGCTGTTCGCGCGGCCGGGGCGCGGGGAGCATGATTTCGGTGACGTGGCCGAAGGCCGGATCGACATTCCCGACGCCCTGAACCTGATCGAGCGGGCGGGTTCCAGGGCGGAGATCGTCGGGCTGACGATCGCCGAGCACCTGCCCTGGGACGCCGTCAACCTGAGAGCCATGCTGGCACGTCTTCCGCTGGTTGGAAATGCCGACCCGTAAAACCCAGGAGTGAACTCTCATGACCGACACAAAACGAGTGGTGATCCTCGGCGGCCACGGCAAGGTGGCATTGCTCGCGGCCGGCAAGCTCAGGGCCGCCAACTACGCGGTCGATTCGATCATCCGCAATTCCGGCCACAGCGAGGATGTCCGACAAGCCGGCGGCAACCCGGTCGTGCTCGACATCGAGGCGGCGAGCGTCGACGAGCTTGCTTCGGCGTTCTCCGGCGCTGCCGCGGTCGTCTTCTCGGCCGGCGCCGGCGGCGGCAATCCGAAGCGCACTCATGCCGTCGACTACGAGGCGGCGACCCGCGCCATGGCGGCTGCGGAGCAGGCGGGCGTGAAGCGTTTCGTCATGGTCTCCTATGCCGGCGCGGGCGAGGACATCCACCGGCTCGATCCGGGGGATTCCTTCTATCCCTATGCCAAGGCCAAGCACGACGCGGATGCCAAGCTGCGCGACAGCAGGCTCGACTACACCATTCTCGGTCCCGGCCTGCTGACGACCGGGCCGGCCACCGGGAGGTTCACACGGGTCGAGGATGCCGGCGGCTGGCCGGGTGAAAAGCGCGTCACCTCGCGCGAAAACGTCGCCGAAGCCATCGCGCATGTCATCAGCACGGGTGCTGCCATTCGCACGACGGTGAATTTCTATGACGGCGAAACGTCACTTGCGGAGGTGATGAGGTCGTGAGTGCGGGCGATGGCGCAGCGCATCCACCACGACCCTGAACGCGGGCAGGTTCTGGCGGCGGCTGGGGTAATAGAGGAAATAGCCGTCGAACGTCGGTGACCAGTCGTCGAGCACCTGCGCCAGCGCGCCGGAGGCGACCTGTGCGGCAACAATGTCTTCCGGGATATAGGCGATGCCGTAGCCGCTCGCTGCCGCGTCGATCATGGCGTAGGAATCGTTGAAGATGAGCTGCCCGTCGACCCGCACGCGCAACGCCTGCCCGCCCTTTTCGAACTCCCAGGCATAGAGGCCGCCGGCGGTTTCGTGGCGCATGTTGATGCAGGCGTGGCGAACCAGTTCCTGCGGATGGCGCGGCACGCCGTGCGTGGCGAGATAGGCGGGCGAGGCCACCGCCACCAGCCGCCAGTCCGGGCCGATGCGGACCGCGATCATGTCTTTCTCCACGCTTTCGCCGAGCCGGACGCCGGCGTCGAACCCTTCCTCGACGATGTTGCGGAAGGTGCTGTCGATCAGCAGCTCGACGCTGATGTCGGGATAGTCCTTCAGCACCGGCTTCAGCTTCGGCCAGACAACGCTTTCCAGCGCGTGCGCGGACAGCGTCAGCCGGACCGTGCCCGAGGGCTTGTCGCGCAGCGCCGTCAGCGCCGCGATCTCGTCCTCGATCTCCGCCATGCGTGGCGTGATCGTCTGCAACAGCCGCTCGCCTGCCGGCGTCGTTGCGACATTGCGCGTGGTGCGCGTCAGAAGGCGTAGCCCCATGCGCGCCTCCAGCTGCTTGATGGCATGGCTGAGCGTCGATTGAGCGACGCCGATCCGTGCCGCCGCGCGGGTAAAGCTCTTTTCCTCGGCAACGATCCTGAACCAGGTCAGCTGGTTGAAATCCGTCTTCTCCATCGAGCCTCCTGCTGTCGGGCGTTCAGATTATTCGGTCCGGTCGATTGATCCAATTAAATTGCGATGGGTAATCGCTTGAGCGCCGGCCGACTATATCCGCTCGAACCCGACATTCAGGAGCACGCCGCGAATGGTTTCCGCCGTTGACTATGATGACAGCCAACCTGCCGCCGCCTGGGGCGCCGTCCTGTCGATGGCGCTGTGCGTGGCGATGCTGATCGCCTCGGAATTCATGCCCGTCAGCCTCCTGACGCCGATGGCCGCCGGGCTGGGCGCGTCGGAGGGCCAGACCGGGCAGGCGATCTCGGTCAGCGGGCTTTTCGCCATCGCGGCCAGCATGACGATCACCACCATGGCCGGGGGGCTGAACCGCAAATGGGTGCTGGTGGCGCTGACCGGCTTCATGCTTTTGTCGCTGGTTCTGGTTGCGGCGGCGCCGAATTTCGCTGTGATGATGGCTGGCCGCGCGCTTCTGGGCATTTGCGTCGGCGGCTTCTGGGCGTTGGCCACCGCCATCATCATGCGGCTGGTGCCGGCGCAGGACGTGTCGCGCGCGCTGGCGCTGATGTATGGCGGCCAGGCCGTCGCCGCGGCATTCGCGGCGCCCGTCGGCGCCTATCTCGGCGATCTGTTCGGCTGGCGCGAGGTGTTCTGGGCGATGACGCCGGTCGTCGCCATCAATCTGGTCTGGCATGTGATCGCGCTGCCGTCGCTGCCGGCGGGCGAGCGTCAGGATTTCCGCGCCATGCTCGGCTTGCTGAAACGGCGGTATTTCCTGCGCGGGCTGGGGGCGGTGATGTTGTCCTGGGGCTCGGCCTTCACCATGTTCACCTATCTGCGCCCGTTCCTCGAACAGGTGACCGGCGCGAACGTGACCAGCCTCTCCGTGCTGCTGTTGCTGCTGGGCAGCGCGGGCTTTGTCGGCACCTGGGTGGCGGGACGCCACGTCAGGGGCGATGTCGCGCCGCTTCTGAAGCTGCCGGCGCTGGTGATGGGCGCGGCGACGGCCGGGCTGTTGCTGTTCGGCTTTTCCGCCATCGCCGCGGGAATCTTCATGACGATCTGGGGGATGATGAATACGCTGATCTCCGTCATCTGGCTGACATGGATGGCGCAGAATGCGGGTGACCTGCCCGAAGCCGGCGGCAGCCTGATGGTGGCGGCGATCCAGGCCTCGATCCTGCTCGGCGCGGTGGTGGGCGGATTGCTGCTGGATGGCATCTCGATCCAGGCAACCTTTGTCGGCAGCGTGGTGTTGGCGGCAATCGCGCTCGCACTGATCGGCAACGGGCAGCGCATGCTGAAGCCGGGCGGAACCTGACAGGACAATTCCGCCGATCTCCCATTCTCAATCCCACAGGAGGATATCATGCAGATCTATCGTTCCGGGCAAACGCCTTCCCGCTCCGGCCCGGCCGACTGGTTCACCGGCCGCGTGCGCATCGACGCGCTGTTCAACCCCGACGCCCCCGACCGGGTGCAGGGCGCGCATGTCACCTTCGAGCCCGGCGCGCGCACCGCGTGGCACACCCACCCGCTCGGCCAGACGCTGATCGTCACCTCCGGCCTCGGGCGGGTGCAGCGCGAAGGCGGTCCGGTCGAGGACATCCGCCCCGGCGACGTGGTCTGGTTCGAGCCGGGCGAAAAACACTGGCATGGCGCATCGCCCGAGACCGCCATGACCCATATCGCGCTTCAGGAGGTTCAGAACGGCAAGGTCGTCGACTGGCTGGAGCATGTGACGGACGCGCAATACCGCGCCTGAGCGGCGCTTCGTGCAAGAAGGACATTCATCATGATCAGGGACAAAGTCGTCGTCATCACCGGCGCTTCGAGCGGCATGGGTGCTGCGGCCGCGCGCCATCTCGCTGCCCAGGGGGCCGCCGTGGTCCTGGGCGCGCGCCGCTCCGGGCGGATCGAGGCGCTGGCGGCTGAAATTGCGCAGGCCGGCGGCAAGGCGATCGCGGTCACCACCGACGTGACACGGCGCGGCGACCTCAAGGCTCTCGCCGATGCGGCGGTCGAAACTTATGGCCGCATCGACGTTCTCATCAACAATGCCGGCGTGATGCCGCTCTCGCCGCTCGACCGGCTCAAGGTCGACGAGTGGGACCAGATGATCGACGTCAATCTCAAGGGCGTGCTCTACGGCATTGCGGCCGCACTTCCCTATATGAAGGCGCAGAAATCCGGCCACATCATCAACCTGTCGTCGGTCGCCGGCCACAAGCTTTTCGGCGGTTCCGCCGTCTATTCCGCGACCAAGTTCGGCGTCCGCGCTTTGTCCGAAGGGCTGCGCGAGGAAGTCGCGCCCGACAATATCCGCGTCACTATCATCTCGCCCGGCGCGGTCAGGACCGAACTCCTCGAGCACATCAGCGAAAAGGACGTCCAGAAGGCCAATGAGGACTATGTGGGGGAGGTCGGCCTCCCGGCGCAAACCTTCGGCCGGCTGGTTGCCTTCGCCATCGGCGAACCCGAGGATGTCGGCATCAACGAAATCCTCTTCCGCCCCACGGCGCAGCAGCTCTGATTTCCGGAAACCGCGATCAAGTCGGGGTTGTGCGCGCGCTCGTTTTCCAAAGCCATGCAACGCCGATTGTGGCGGCCAGGATCGAGGCGGCGAAGATGGCGATCTTGGCCGCCGCGAAGTCGGCGGGAACCGGAAAGGCCTGGCCGGCGATGAACAGCGACATCGTGAAGCCGATTCCGCCCAGGGCCGAGGCGCCCATCATCTGGGTCCATGAATAGCTGGGCGATTTGGCGGCGAGCCCCACACGCACCGCGATGAACGATCCCAGCATCAGCCCGACCGGCTTGCCGGCGACAAGGCTGACGACGATCGCCGCCATCAGCGCGCCATGGCCGCCGAGATAGTCGCCGGCGAGCACCACGCCGGCATTGGCGAGCGCGAAGATCGGCAGCACGAAATAGCTGGACCAGGGCTCGATCTGGCGCAGCATCCGGCTGGCGGGCGATTCCAGCCGGTCATGGATGGCGTCCAGCGCACGAAGCGCCGGGGTGGAAAGGCGATGCTGAAGGATGCCGTCGCCGCTGGTGCGCTCGTCTTCCTCCTGAACGATTGCGCCTGCCTGCGTCATCAGGCTGCGCAGGTCGGGCGGGGGCCTCGTCGGGATGATCAGCGACAGAAGAACCCCGGCGAGCGTCGCATGCAGCCCGCCGAGAAACAGGAAGATCCAGAGCAGGCAGCCGAGCACGGCATAGGGCAGCGCCCGGTAGATGCCCCAGCGGTTGAACAGCACCAATGCGCCGGTGGCCGCAGCCGCCGCGATCAGCCAGGCCGGATCGAGCCCATGCGAATAGAACAGCGCGACGATCAGGATCACGACGACGTCGTCGACGATCGCCGCCGCCGTCAAAAATATCCGCAGCTCCACCGGAACGCGCCTGCCCAGCGCCACGACAAGCGCCACCGCGAAGGCGGTGTCGGTGGCGATCGGAATCCCCCATCCGGCCGCCCACGGGCCGGAGGGCACGATCAGAAGGTATAGCACCGCCGGAACGATCATGCCGCCGAAGGCGGCCGCGACCGGCAGCGAGGCGGACTTGCGGCTGGCGAGATGACCGACCGTGAACTCACGCTTGATCTCGAGGCCGACGGCGAGAAAGAAGATGGTGAGCAGCCCGTCATTGACCCAGTTCACGAGCGGCATCGCGAATGCCGCGCCGCCGAGGCTCAGGCTGAAATTCTGCTGCCAGAGGCTTGTGAAGGCATCGCCGGCGGGACTGTTGGTCAGGACCACCGCTAGGATCGTGCCCGCCAGCAACATGACACCGGCCGCCGGCCCCCAGCGCATGAAGTCGATTGCGGCGGTATTCATCCGGTAGCCGGGCGTGCCGCGCACGGCATCGGCGAAGGAACTGGAGTCCCACGCCCCTTCATATCTGCGACCGTTGATGAAAAAGGAGGGTGTGAACAGCACGCCGCTCGCATGGGCGCTGCGTTCGTCCGCATCGACGTGCGCGCGGCTGTCGCGCTCCCGCGCCTGCCAAGTCGGGCTCTCCTCGTTCGCGATGCCCAGCTCGGCCGCGACAGCTCGCAGATCGTCCTCGGTCAGCGAGGACGAGCGGTGCATGAGCATCTCATGCGCGGTCCAGAACTCGTCTTGCGTGCGCGCCATCTCGGCGAGTTCGGCCGCGCGCCTTGCAAGGGGATTGCCGGTGAGCGGGCGGTGGCGAAAGACATAGAGGAGCGTTTCGCCGAACTCGTCGCGAAGCTCGGCGACGCGCTCGTCGGCGGCGCGACAATGGGGACAGGCATAGCTGCCATATTCGACGAGCGTGACCGCGGCGTCCGAGGAGCCGAGGATATGGTCGACAAGGGGATCGACCGGCCTGTCCAGCCGGAAGGCGCGACCTGAATCCTCCAGGTCGGCGCCGGCGTCCGGTCCGGCTTCCCGCCGGGGTCGATCGGCATTCCGCGGCTTCGACATCGGCATCCTCGCCAGATCGCGATCCTAGATCGCGATGAAAGGCATCTTACGCCGTAATTGCTCCGTGCCGATCTCTTTTGTTCGCGGCTAGAGCATGTCCGGCGGGCGCTTCCTGGTCGGCGGGGAAAACGCCCCTCGAGGCCAGAGGGATCAGGGATCGTCGCCGGTCGATGTCAGGTCCAGCGCCCTGCGGCTTTCCCGAACATGCGCGGGCTGCCCGCCCATGGCGTCACCTTATCCGCAGCACGACCTTGCCGAGCACATGCCCGGCAGCGATGCGCTCATGTGCCTTCGCGGCGTCCTCCAGCGAATAGGTTGCCGCGATCGGCACTTGCAGCTTCGCTGCCATTATCGCACGACCGAGTTCCTTATATTCGCGCGGCGCGGAGAGCCCATCATAGGGCACGATCCCGATGACCGGGCGCTCCTGCGGCAGGGGATTGTCGACCCACTCGGGATAGGCGCAGCGGCCGCCCGGACGCAGCGCGTCGAGGCAGCGTTCAAGCCCCTCGCCCCCGGCCAGCGCCGCATCGACACCGCCCGGCGCAAATTCGCGCGCGGCCGCCAGAATATCCTGCCGCCGTCCGTCCACGGCGGCATCCGCGCCAAGCCGGCGGACAAGCGCCACGCCATCCTCGCCGGACGCCTTGGCGAAGACGCGCGCGCCGCGCAGCTTTGCGAATTGCACGGCCAGCGTGCCGACGGCGCCGCTTGCGCCGTGGACGATGACCGACATGCCCTGTTTCACGCCCAGCGCGTCGTCGATGCCCTGAAGCGCGGTCAGGCCGGTGGTCGCGATCGCGCCGGCCTGTTGAAGGTCCAGCCCTTCGGGCACGAGCCCGACCCTGTCGGCATCGACGGCGACATATTCGGCATAGAAGCCGCCCTTGGGATTGTCCCAGCTGTAGGAATAGACCCTGTCGCCTATCTTGAACCTTTCGACGCCCGCGCCGATTGCCGCGACCGTGCCGGCGCCATCGACGCCGAGCGCCAGCGGAAAGCGCTGGCCATAGTCGGGATAGTCGCCCGTCCTGACGACGGGATCCCACGAGCCGACGCCTGCGAAATCCAGCGCGATCAACACCTCGCCGGCATCAACCGTCGGGACCGGCAATTCATGGATCGTCAGCAGTTCGGGTCCGCCGAAACGGTCGATCGCCGCGGCGCGCATGCTGTTGGGCAGATCGGTCATGTCGCTTCTCCTGTCCTCGTCAGTCGAGCTCGACTTCCGTGTAGGTCTTGGAGGTGATCTTCCAGCCGTTTCTGTCCTTGACCAGATGCTGGTACTCGACGAAATTGTAGCCGTGCCAGTTCTCGATCACGGTGCGGGCCGAGGCGACGTTGCCGACGATGTCGAGATAGTCGACGCGGCTGGTGGAACTGGTTTTGCCTTTCCGCGCGACGGCGTCGTAGAGCGCCTGGATCGGCCGCCCGTTGATGATGGCGTTGTCGTGAAACGCCTGCTTCAGAAGCTCGACATCGCCGTTGCTGCCGTCGAGATATTTCCGCAACACGGCGACGACGGCGTTGTAGTCTTCGGTGTTCGCGATGCTCACGATACGGTTCCCTCTATCCGGCGGTCAGTCCCTGACCGTCAATATCCGGTCGAGCGGCTGGCGCTCGCTGACGAATTCGTTGATCCGGTAGTCGTCGGCATAGCCAAGCGCGATGCCCATCGCGACCATCTCGGTTTCCGGGATGTCCATCCATTTGCGCACGATCTGCGGATATTTCACGGTCTCGTAGGCCGACATGGTCGAAACGCTTCTGGCGACGGCGCTGTACATCAGGGTCTGCGAGAATGCGCCGAGATCGAACACCGACCAGAGCGAGGACTGGGCCGGGATGGTCAGATAGGCAATGGCCGCCGCGTGAAACAGGTCGCGCTGCGAGTCGCCATATTCGTCGGCGTGGTCCGCGCCGAGATGGCCCCGGATCTGGGTGCTCCATTTGCCCATGTTGCGGCGCGTTTCGGGATCCCACGCATCCCGGTGCATGGTGGAGAATTCCGCCTGTCCCCGCAGCCCCTGCGACGAGGCGGCGCGGTGCTCGGCCTTGATGCTGTCGAGGGTGTCGCCGGTTGCCAGATAGACGCGCCACGGCTGGGAATTGGCCCAGGAAGGCGTCTGCTGCGCATCCCCGACGATGTCGAGCAAGGTGTCGCGCTCTATCGGCTGGTCGTTGAAGCAGCGGACCGAACGCCTGTTATGCAGAACCTCGCTGAATTCCATTTTCAGTCTCCGTTCAAGCCCTGTCAGCAAACCTTGTCAGAAGGCGGCGGAGCAAATATCGTAGTGTCCGCTACATTTCACAGGGCGTGCTGCATTAAAATATGTAGCGATCGATACAAAATGTCAAGACGGCTCATTGCGGAGGCATGAAAAAGCAAGGCGTCATGCGAGCATCCACCGGCAAAAGCGCCACGCGAAGGAAAGGCCGCCCGCGGACATTCGACCGCGATGTCGCGCTGACGCGGGCCATGAACGTCTTCTGGCTGCGGGGCTACGAGCCCGCATCCATCGCCGAATTGTGCGCGGCGATGGAGATAAACCCGCCGAGCCTCTATTCCGCGTTCGGCAACAAGGCGCAGCTCTTCCTGGAGGCCGCCCGGCACTACAAGAAGCTCTACTGGAAGCCCGCCTGGGAGCGATTGGCGGCAAATCCGGATATTTTCGCCGGCATGGCCGATTTCTTCCGGGAAGCGGCCGGCATCGTCACCTCGCAGGACGCGCCGTGCGGCTGCCTGATCATCCTGGCCGCCACCAACGTGTCCGCCGAGGGGCAGACCGTCAACGACGCGCTCAAGCAACTGCGTCAGGAAAGCCTCGATTGCTTTCTGGCCCGCATCCGGCGGGCGGTCGGCGACGCGCAGTTGCCACCCGATACGGATGCCCCCGCCATGGCGGCGGCGTTCAACACCATGCTCGACGGCATGTCCTTGCGGGCGCGCGACGGGGCATCCCGCAGCGAGCTCGAGCAGGTCGGCGCGATTGCGATGACTATGTTCGGCCGCGCCAATCCGGCATTATCCGACCGATCAGGATCCCACCCATCAGGAGTTCAGCCATGACGTCACCGACAGCAATCCGCACCACCAGGGGCAGGGGCCGGCTTTTCGACAGCGTTCTCGACACGGTCGGCGATACGCCCGCGATCCGGATCAACAATCTCGGCGTCGAGGGCCGGACCATCTATGTGAAGGCCGAATTCTTCAACCCGGCATCCTCGGTGAAGGATCGTCTGGCGCTCGGCATCATCGAGGACGCAGAGCGCCGCGGTCTGTTGAAGCCGGGGCAAACGGTGGTCGAGGCGACCAGCGGCAATACCGGCATCGGCCTTGCCATCGTCTGCGCCCAGAAGGGCTATCCGCTCGTCGTCACCATGGTCGAAAGCTTTTCCGTCGAGCGGCGCAAGCTGATGCGCATGCTGGGCGCGAAGGTGGTGCTGACGCCGCGCGCCGAAAAGGGTTTTGGGATGTACCGCAAGGCGGTGGAACTGGCCGAGGCGAACGGCTGGTTCCTCGCCAGCCAGTTCGAAACGCAAGCCAATGCCGACATTCACGAGGCGACGACGGGTCGTGAAATCGTCAACGATTTCGCCGGCCAGCGTCTCGACTTCTTCGTTTCCGGCTATGGCACCGGCGGCACCGTCACCGGCGTCGGGCGCGTGCTGCGGCGCGAGCGGCCGCAGACCCGCATCGTTCTGGCCGAGCCCGCGAATGCGCAGCTCGTCGGCAGCGGCGTTGCACAGCAGCGCGAGGAAAACGGCGCTCCCGCCGTCAGCCATTCGGCCTTCGAGCCGCATGCGATTCAGGGCTGGACACCCGACTTCATCCCCGAGGTCCTGCAGGAAGCGATCGACGCGCATCTCTATGACGAGGTGGTGCCCGTGTCGGGCGCCGACGGCATCAAATGGACGCGCGAGCTGGCGGCCAGGGAAGGCATCTTCTGCGGCATCTCCGCCGGCGCCACCTTCGCGGTGGCGCGGCAGGTCGCCGAGCGCGCGCCGGCCGGCTCGGTCATTCTGTGCATGCTGCCCGACACCGGCGAGCGCTATCTGTCGACGCCTCTGTTCGAGGGCATCGAGGCGGAGATGGATGAGGAGGAGATGGCCCTGTCGCGATCGACGCCGGGATACCAGTTCACATCATGACCGGATGAGAGCCGGCCGGGGGCAGAGAAAGGGCAAGGTCGTGCCTTTCGAGGTAAGCCGGTGATGCGCGAGCGGGCGCGTGGTGCGGTGGACTGTCCGGCCGCGATCACGCGCCGCATCGCGCCCGGGAACCGCCGCCGCGGTGCTGCCGCTACGCCATCCGTTGAGGGTGGCCAAGGGGGAACCAAGGCGGCGGCCCAGGCGGCGGAAGCGCCTCAGCCGCGGTTCATTGTCGTGCAGTCTCGCGCGTCACCCCGGTCGCCCAGGCAAAGCCGATGACGGCGCCCTTGATGAAGGGCAGCATTCCCAATGTCATGGCGACGGTGAGGAATGTCCAGATCCCCAGATTCAGCCACATCGACGGAATCCACGTCTCGTAGGACAGCAGCGCCAGCGGCACGATCACATGCCCGACAATGACGATGGTCAAATAGGGCGGAGCGTCGTCGGACGGAAACCGGCTGTTGTCGGAGCCGCAGGATTCGCAGGACTCCGCGACCTTGAGAAACCGCCGGAACAGCCGGCCCTGCCCGCATTCGGGGCAGCGCAGTCCCAGCCCGCGGCGAACGCCAAGGCCGATCCTGGATGGTTCGTGGTTTGCCATTCCCGCTTCCTCTCGCGTCGGTTCACCATACATGGCAATCTGTTTGCCATACATTATGCAGGCATAACATAGGAAGTGTATGGCTCATACACAAGGCAGAAATTTCAGAAAGCCGATCAGGGATCGCGGCTATCAAAGCAAGTCCGCAAGGGCCTTCAGCACCGCCGAATTTTCCTCTCCCATGCCGACGCTGATCCGCAGGCTGTTGCGCAGCCGGTCCTCGTCGAACCAGCGGACATGGATGTCTTGCGCCTGAAGCGCGGCATGAAGCGCGCCCGCACCCTGCCATCGGCCGCCATCCGGGATCGACGCCAGCACGAAATTCGCCTGAGAAGGGGACACGTCAAATCCGAGCTGCCGCAATTCGTCGCTCAGGCGTATGCGTTCATACCGGACAATGTCCCATGTCTGTGCCGCATAGGCGACATCGTCGAGCGCCGCTTCGGCCGCCAGCTGGGCGAGGGCGTCGACACTGTAGGAATCCTTCGTCTTGCCGAGCATCGGCGCGACGATGTCCATGCTGCCGATGCCATAGCCGATGCGCAATCCCGCCAGCGAATATCCCTTGCTGAAGGTTCGCAGCAAAAGGACATTGGGAT
>JBLJBS010000070.1:0-2496 GCA_047637695.1 Aquamicrobium sp.
ACAGATACCACAGCACCGGGCAGGGGCCGTCCTTGGCCTGCGGCGGCACGAACACGGCGAAGGTCATGTCGCAGGCGCAAGCCTCGGAGGCGTGGGAATAGACGCCCTGCACGCCGCCATGGGATTTCGCGGTGGAGACGGTTTTCATGATTTGCCTCAATTGCTGAGCGTGACGGCGGCGTTGACCGCCGCGGCCACCAGGACGGTGTTGAAGAAGAAAGACACGACCGCGTGGGCGACGTTCACGCGTCGAATGGCGGAGGACGTGATCGCCACGTCGGATGTCTGGGCCGTCATTCCGATGACGAACGAGAAATAGATGAACTCGATGCCGCCCGGGTTTGGCGTGCCGGGAAATTCGAGGCCGTTGCCGGGTTTTCCGTCATGTCTCGCTTCCCAGTAGAGATGCGCGTAATGGATGGCGGCCATCAGGTGGATCGTCATCCAGCCGAGCGGCACGGCGAGTATGGCGAGGAAAAGCGGCCAGCGCCCCGGGGCCTGCGGCGCGTTGAGCACGATGAACAGCGCCGCCAGCGCGACGGCGACCGCGCCCAGCGTGACGAGGAAGATCAGCTGGACGGGAATGTCGGAGCCGGCGGCATCGGCGCGAAGCGAGGTCGCCGACAGTCGCGAAAGCCTGGAAAAGGACAGGGCGATATAGGTGGTGAAGAACGCGTTCGCCGCGATGACGACGACGATGAGCGGCGGCGCCCACAGTGCCGAGACGCAGGAAAGCGCGGACGCGCCGAGCGCAAGATAGAAGGGAAGATGACGGCTGTGCGTCATGGCGTTGCCGCATTGATCGCGCGCCGCACCATCTGGTCGAGCGCCGACAGGAAGGCGGAACGGTCGCGGGCCGAGAAGCCGGGATTGTAGCCCTTGATCTCGCCAGTCTCGCGCAAATGCTGCTTCAGGTCGCGCATCGCCACCGCCATGCCGATCGTTTCCGGCGTGAACGGGCGTCCGGTCGGGCCGATCACATGCACGCCCTTGTCGACCAGCCGCGCCGCCAGCGGCACGTCGGCCGTCACCGCGATATCGTTCGGGGAGGCGTTGTCGACGATCCAGTCGTCAGCGGCGTCGGCGCTTTTCGGCACCACGACGTTGCGAACCATCGGGTCGCGCGACGGGCGCAGGCCCCCATTCGAGACGAAGGTGACGACGAGGCCATGCCTTTCCGCCACCTTCGTCGCCTCGTCCTTGACCGGGCAGGCATCGGCGTCGACGTAGAGAGACGGTCCCGCCTTCGCACCTGTTTCAGACAACCCGCCGCCTCGCCAGATCGGCGCCTGCGCCGAGCGCCCGGAGCTTGGCCGTTGCCACGTCGCGCGGCAGCGGCGCCAGCCCGCAATTGGTGCAGGGCTGGATGCGCCCGGCGTCGGCATGCTTCAGCGCCTCGGCAATGATCGCGGCGACAGCCTCAGGCGTCTCCACCGCATTAGTGGCGACGTCGATCGCGCCGACCAGCACGGTCTTGTCGGGCAACAGCCCGATCAGCGACATCGGCACATGCGAGTTGGCGCATTCGAGCGAGACCTGGCCGATGGAGGAGGCGTTGATGGCGGGGAAGATCTGCTCGTACTGCCGCCATTCCCCGCCCAGCGTCTTCTTCCACTCGATGTTGGCATCGATGCCGTAGCCATAGCAGATATGGACGGCGGTGGTGCATCTGAGCCCTTGCGCGGCGCGTTCGAGCGCGGCAATGCCCCAGTCGTTGACCTCGTCCGTGAAGACGTTGAATGCCGGCTCGTCGAACTGGATGACGTCGACGCCCGCCGCCTCCAGTTCCAGCGCCTCGGCGTTGAGCGCCTCGGCGAACGCCATCGCCATGTCTGCGCGCCGGCCGTAATGGGCGTCGGCCAGCGTGTCGCAGATGGTCATCGGGCCTGGCAGGGTGAATTTCAGCTTCTTGCCTGTATGCGCACGGCAGAAGGCGGCCTCGTTGCGGTGCACCGGTTTTTCGCGCCGGATCGGCCCCGTCACGGTGGGCACGTCGGCCTCGTAGCGGTTGTTGCGGATGCCCATCCTGGTCATCCGCTGCCAGTCGATGCCCGAAACGTGCTCGAGGAAGCCGTGGACGAAATGGCGGCGGAACTGCTCGCCGTCCGACACGGTCTCGATCCCGGCGTCCTCCTGCTCCTTCAGCCAGATCAGCGCGGCATCGCGCTTGGCGGCCTCGAGCGCATCGCCCTCATGCAGCCATTTCGGCCACAGTTTTTCGGTCTCGGCCAGCCAGAACGGCTTCGGCAAGCTGCCTGCGATGGTCGGCGGGAACAGCATATCAATACACCACGACGCTTCTGATGCTCTCGCCTGCATGCATCAGGTCGAAACCCTTGTTGATCTCGTCCAGTGTCAGCCGGTGGGTGATCATCGGGTCAATCTCGATCTTGCCGTCCATGTACCAGTCGACGATCTTCGGCACGTCGGTGCGGCCGCGCGCGCCGCCGAAGGCGGTGCCCTTCCAGGTGCGGCCGGTGACGAGCTGGAACGGCC
>JBLJBS010000071.1:0-2026 GCA_047637695.1 Aquamicrobium sp.
AATCTCTCAGGCAAAAGAACCGTTGCCCGGTCAAGACGCTCTGGAAAGTCGGGGAACATCCCTCCCCGCGCCGAAGGTGTAAGGGACGCCGGCAATGTCCGGCCGACCCGAGTCTCTCAGGCTTCCGACAGAGGGGCGCGGACTGCCGCATTTCGCGGTCGTCCTGTGCTGCTCTGGAGGAACAATGGCTGCGCAAACAGACCAAACCCTTTCCGAACTGCCGCTGAAAGCCCTGCACGAGGCGGCGAACGCTCGCTTCGGCGGCTTCGCCGGCTGGAACATGCCGCTGACCTATCCGCTCGGCGTGATGAAGGAGCACCTTCACACCCGCGAGAAGGCCGGCCTGTTCGACATCTCGCACATGAAGCTCATCCTCGTCACCGGCGCGGAAGCGGCCAAGGCACTGGCCCGCGCCTGCCCGCTCGATCCGGCCGCAATCGAGGAAAGCCAGTCGAAATACACCTTCCTGCTGAATGACGAGGCCGGCATCCTCGACGACCTGATCGTCACGCGGCTCGGCGAGACACGCTTCATGGTCGTTGCCAATGCCGGCAACGCGGCGCAGGACATCGCGCGCCTGACCGAGGTGGCATCGGCTTTCGACGCCAAGGTCGAACCGCTCGAGCGCGTGTTCCTGGCCCTGCAAGGCCCGGCGGCCGAGGCGGTGATTGAAAAGACAGGGCTTTCGCTCAGGCATCTGACCTTCATGCACGGCGTCGAGCCGCGCGAAGGCTGGTTCGCCAGCCGCTCCGGCTATACAGGCGAGGACGGCTTCGAGGTGGCGCTGCCGCTTCCCGACGCCGAGGCTTTCGCGAAGGCGCTGCTCGCCGACGACAATGTCGAATGGATCGGGCTTGCCGCGCGCGATTCGCTGCGCCTCGAAGCCGGGCTTTGCCTGCACGGCAACGACATCACGTCCGAGACCACGCCGGTCGAGGCCGGGCTGATGTGGGCAGTGCCGAAGCCGATGCGCGAGGCCGGCGGCTTCATCGGCGCTGAAGCGCTGAAGACGGCAAGCGCCGCCGGCGCGCATAACAAGCGCGTCGGCCTGAAGCCGGAGGGCCGCCAGCCGGTGCGCGCCGGCGCGGAATTGTTCGACGCCGACGGCAATCAAGCCGGTCGCGTCACCTCCGGCGGTTTCGGCCCGTCCTTCGGCACGCCGGTCGCCATGGGCTACGTTTCAGCGCCGCTGGCGCAGGTCGGCACCCAGCTTTTTGCCGAGGTGCGCGGCAACCGCGTTCCGGTCTCCGTGCATCCCCTTCCGTTCACGCCGCATCGCTACCGCAAAGGATAATCCTCATGGCAACGATCTATTACACCGAAGACCACGAATGGCTCTCCGTCGAGGGCGGCGTCGCGACCGTCGGCATCACCGACTATGCGCAGGAGCAGCTGGGCGATCTGGTCTTCGTCGAGCTTCCCGAGGCGGGCCGCACCCTGTCGAAGGGCGACGCCACCGTCGTGGTCGAATCGGTCAAGGCGGCATCCGACGTCTACGCGCCGGTCGACGGCGAGGTTACCGAGATCAACGAGGCGCTGACCGCCGAACCGGCGCTGGTCAACAGCGCGCCGCAGGGCGCTGGCTGGCTGTGGAAGCAGACGGTTTCCGACGAGAGCCAGCTTGCCGGCCTGATGGACGAGGCAGGCTACAAGGCCCATATCGGCTGAAGGACCAGACAATGACCGCCAATGAAGCAAGTTTTGCCGACCGCCATGTCGGGCCGGGCGCGGACGACGTGCGCGCCATGCTGGCGACGCTCGGGGTGCCGTCGCTTGAAACGCTGATCTCCCAGACGGTGCCGCAGTCGATCCGGCTCGGCCGGGCGCTCGATCTGCCCGCGCCGGCATCGGAGGCGGAAGCGCTGGCCGAGCTTTCCGAAAAGATGAATCGGAACAAGGTGCTGAAGAGCTTTATTGGCGCGGGCTATCATGGCGTTCATGTGCCGCCGGTGATCCTGCGCAACATGTTCGAGAACCCGGCCTGGTACACCGCCTATACGCCCTACCAGTCCGAGATCAGCCAGGG
>JBLJBS010000072.1:0-11042 GCA_047637695.1 Aquamicrobium sp.
GCATTCCCGAGGCGATGCTCGAGAAGGTGTTCGACAAGTTCAGCCAGGTCGATTCCTCATCGACGCGCCGTCATGAGGGCACGGGCCTCGGCCTCGCCATCGCCTCGCGCCTTGTGTCCCTGATGGGGGGCGAGATGGGCGTCGAAAGCAGGCTGGGCAAGGGCTCGAAATTCTGGTTCTCGGTGCCGTTGCCGGTGCACGAGGACATCGAGCCGGCGAAGCCGGTTCCGGTCGACGTTACCGGTGCGCGCGTCCTCGTCATCGACGACAATGCCGTCAATCGCGACATCCTGCTCGAGCAGTTGCGGAGCTGGAACTTCGACTGCGCGGCCGCCGAGAGCGGCGAGGTCGGCCTCGCCTTCCTCGAGCGCGCCATGGAACTCAAGGCCAGCGTCGATTGCATCGTCCTCGACTACCAGATGCCGGGCATCAACGGCGTCGAGGTCGCCAGACGCATCGCCGCCAATCCGGCGACGTGGCATATTCCGGTCCTGCTCCTCACCTCGGTCGACCAGGCCGTCACCGGCCATATCGGCGTCGAGACCGGAATCAGCGCCCATCTGAACAAGCCGGCGCGCTCCTCGGTGCTGCTCGAGACGCTGGTGACGATCATGCAGGCGGCACGCGCCGCGCCGCGCAAACAGGCCGGAATTCGCGCATCCGGGCGGGATGTCCCTGCCGCAGCCGCATCTTCCCTCCCGCCCCGCCCGGTGCCGCTCCATCCTGTGCCGGCCCGCGCGGGCACCGAGAAGAAGCCTGCCGTCACGAAGCCGTTCGACGCCGTCGCTGCAGCCGTCGGCGGCCGGACGGGGGCGCAACGGCCGCTCGACGTTCTCGTCGCCGAGGACAATGAGGTGAACCAGCTGGTGTTCAGCCAGATCCTCGACGGCCTCGGTCTCAGCTACCGCATCGCGTCCAACGGCCGCATCGCGACCGAGCTTCATCGTATGCACCGGCCCCGCCTGATCCTAATGGACGTGTCGATGCCGGAGATGAACGGATATGAGGCCACCGGGGCCATCCGCGACGAAGAGGACGGCACCGGTCGGCGCACGCCGATCATCGGCGTCACCGCCCATGCGCTGAAGGGTGACCGCGAGAAATGCCTCGAGGCCGGCATGGACGATTATCTGTCGAAGCCGATCTCGCCCAACACGCTTGCCGCGAAGATCAATGCGTGGATGGCCGCCGGGGAGAAGCAGGCGCTGAGCGCCTGATCCCTGCCGGGTTCATTCCGCCGCTTGCCGCCGCCGCTCGCCGAAGCGGCGCTCGATATAGTCTGCCAGCATCACCTGGAACTCGGCCGCGATGTCGGGGCCTCGCAGCGTCGCCGCCTTGCGGCCGTCGATGAACACCGGCGCGGCCGGGGTCTCGCCGGTGCCGGGCAGCGAAATGCCGATGTCGGCATGCTTGGATTCACCCGGCCCGTTGACGATGCAGCCCATCACCGCCACCTTCAGTTCCTCGACGCCGGGATACTTCTCGCGCCAGACCGGCATGTTGCGGCGCAAATCTTCCTCGATATTGGCGGCGAGTTCCTGGAACACGGTCGAGGTGGTGCGGCCGCAGCCGGGGCAGGCGGCCACCACCGGCAGGAACTGGCGGAAGCCCATGGTCTGGAGCAGTTCCTGCGCCACCTGCACCTCACGGGTGCGGTCGCCGCCGGGCTCCGGCGTCATCGAGATGCGGATGGTGTCGCCGATGCCCTGCTGGAGCAGGATGCCCATCGCTGCCGAGGAAGCGACGATGCCCTTCGAGCCCATGCCGGCTTCGGTCAAGCCCAGATGCAGCGCATGGTCGGAGCGCTTCGCCAGTTCGACATAGACCGCGATCAGGTCCTGGACCTGGCTGACCTTGGCCGACAGGATGATCTTTGCGCGGGCCAGGCCGATATCCTCGGCCATCGTTGCCGAGATCAATGCCGACTGGACGATGGCCTCGCGCGTCACCTCGCGCGCGGTCAGCGGCGAGCCGGCGTTCTGGTTCTCGTCCATCAGCCGCGTCAGCAATTCCTGGTCGAGCGAACCCCAGTTGACGCCGATGCGCACCGGCTTGTCATAGCGGATCGCCGTTTCGACGATCGCCCCGAACTGCAGGTCCTTCTTCTCCCGGAAGCCGACATTGCCGGGATTGATGCGGTACTTGGCCAGCGCCTCGGCGCAGGCCGGATGGTCGGCGAGCAGCTTGTGACCGATATAATGAAAGTCGCCGACCAGCGGCACGTCGATGCCGAGGCGCAGCAGCCGGTCGCGCACGCGGGGCACGGCGGCGGCCGATTCGTCGCGATCGACGGTCACCCGCACGATCTCGGAACCGGCGCGATGAAGAGCAGCGACCTGCGCGACGGTGGCGTCGATGTCGGCGGTGTCGGTGTTGGTCATCGACTGGACGACGACGGGCGCGTCGCCGCCGACCATGACGCCACCCACCATCACGCCGACGGTTCGGTGGCGGTCGAGCGGGCGATCGAGGAAAGGCTGGTCCGGGGTCAAGGTCGTGCCTGCTGTTGATGCGGTCATCTACCGCTTTTTCCCCCTTTAGCACAATCCGGCAAATCCGGCATGACAAAGGCGCCGCCGCGCCGACGACGGTCGAATTACGGCCTGGCCGGCGGAACAACCGGGCCGGATTGGCATTTATGCTGCATTGCAATATAAACGGCGCCAGTTCAGGCCGGAGATTTCGACAGATGCTGACAGGACAAACCGCAATCGTCACCGGATCGACGTCCGGCATCGGGCTGGGCATCGCCGAGAAGCTGGCGGCGAAGGGCGCGAACGTCGTCGTCAATTCGTGGTCCGACCGGACCGAGGATCACGCCGCCGCGGCCGGGATCGCCGCCCGGCACGGTGTCGAGGCCGTCTACATCAAGGCCGACATGTCGAGGCCGGACGAATGCCGCGACCTCGTCGAGCAGGCGGCCTCGCGTTTCGGTTCACTCGAAATCCTCGTCAACAATGCCGGCATCCAGCACGTCGCGCCGGTCGAGGAATTCCCTGCCGAGCGCTGGGACGCTATCATCGCCATCAATCTCTCCTCCGCGTTTCACACCATCGCCGCGGCCGTGCCGCATATGCGCGCGGCCGGCTATGGCCGCATCGTCAACATCGCGTCCGCCCATGGCCTGCGCGCGTCGCCGTTCAAGTCGGCCTATGTCGCGGCCAAGCATGGCGTGGTCGGCCTGACCAAGACGGTGGCGCTCGAGCTTGCCGGCAAGGGCGTCACCTGCAACGCGGTGTGCCCCGGCTTCGTGCTGACGCCGCTGGTCGAGACGCAGATCGATGACCGTGCGAAGGAGACCGGCCTCGATCGCGAAACGGTCATTCGCGACATCATCCTCGCCAAGCAACCCTCGAAGCAGTTCGCCACCGTCGAGGAGATCGCCGCCGCTGCCGCCTTCCTCGCCTCGCGCGACGCCGCCCAGATCACCGGCACCACATTGTCGGTCGATGGCGGCTGGACCGCGCAGTGACGCCGGAAAAGCGGATGGCAAAGGCAAACGGCGCCAATGGCATTCACGCCCCCGATCCGTCTTCGGAGGCGACAAAGCCGATCAACATCGCGCTTCAGGGCGGCGGCTCGCACGGGGCGTTCACCTGGGGCGTGCTCGACCGGCTGCTCGAGGACGGGCGGCTCGATTTCGCCGCCATCTCCGGCACGAGTGCCGGCGCGATGAACGCGGTGGCGCTGGCCGACGGCTTCGCGCGCGGCGGGCGCGAGGGTGCGCGCGAGAAGCTTGACCTGTTCTGGCGCGCCGTCGCCCGCAAGGGCCGGTTCAGCCCGGTGCAGCGGACGCCGTGGGACGTGATCTGGGGCAACTGGTCGGTCGAGAACACGCCGGGCTATCTGTGGTTCGACGCGCTGTCGCGGGTGTTGTCTCCCTATGCGACCAATCCGCTGAACCACAACCCGCTGCGCGAGGCGGTCGAGGCGGAGATCGATTTCGAACGCGTGCGCCGCTGCACCTCGACGAAGCTGTTCATCTCGGCCACCAATGTCGAGACGGGGCAGCTGCGCGTGTTCGAGACGCACGAAATAACCCCCGACGTGGTGATGGCGTCGGCCTGCCTGCCGCAGATATTCCAGGCGGTCGAGATCGACGGCACGCCCTACTGGGACGGCGGCTATGGCGGCAATCCCGCGCTCTATCCGTTCTTCTACGCCACTCCCGTCGAGGACGTCCTGCTGGTCCAGATCAATCCGGTGCTGCGCCATGGCGCGCCGCGTTCCGCACGCGAAATACAGAACCGGATCGACGAGATCACCTTCAATGCGGGGTTGATGCGCGAATTCCGCGCCATCGCCTTCGTCAACGAGCTGATCGCCAGCGGCCGCATCGATCGCAGCCACTATCGCAACATCAGGATGCACCGCATCGACGCCGATGCAGCGCTGGAAGACCTGTCGGCTTCGTCCAAGGTCAATGCGGAATGGGCGTTCCTCGAATATCTGCGCGATCTCGGCCGCTCGGCGGCGGAAGACTGGATGGCGGAGCATTTTGACGCGGTGGGCAGCCGCGCCACCCTCGACATCTCGGACGAGCTCGCACCGGGCCTTGCCGCGCAGCCGCGCAGAAAGCCGGGCGCACGGGTGCGGGATTTTCTCGCCGCCCGCCCGCGTCCGCGCGGATAGCGGTGCGGCCGCCCGGCGGGATCGAGGCCCAGTGATTAAGGATTGCCGGGTTTTCCGCCTGTATCGCGCCGCAAAAGTGATGTAGGAGAGGCCACACTTACCCTCACCCGAGCGGGTGAACGGCGGATTGAACAGAACGCGCAGCGTTCCCATATCGTCCGTGTTTCGCCGGTGCTTTCGGCATGGGCGGGCCGTTTGTTGGAAATCGGACATGCCGAAGATGAAGCTTCACAAGGTTGCGGCGATTGCCGTTCTGCTCGTCACCGCCGCCTGGGTCGCGACCGGGGAGTTCACGTCCGTCGGCAGCGCCGCCGACGAGGCGCAAATGCCGCGCCCGACCGAAGAGGCGCAGCAGGAGGCCGGGCCGCTGCGTACGGTCGGCGTCGTCAATCCGCCGCGCATCCTGCATTCCCGCGCGATCCGGCTTTCAGGGTCGACCGACGCCGACAAGCGCGCCGTGCTGGCGACGCGGGCAGCCGGCATCGTCGAGGAACTGCCGTTCGACCAGGGCGACATCGTCAAGCGCGGTGACCTGATCGCCCGGCTGCGGGACGAAGGCAAGGAAGCCGCGGTCGAGACCGCGCGCAAGGTGCTGGCGCAGCGCGAGGCCGAGGCGGTTGCGGCCCAACGGCTTGCCGAGCGGGGCAGCCTGCCCAAGCTCCAGCTTGACGGGGTGCAGTCGGCGCTCGCCGCCGCCCGGGCCCAGTTCGACGCTGCGGCAGCCGATCTCGACCGCAACGTCGTGCGTGCGCCGTTCGACGGCATGGTCGACAAGGTCGATGCAGAGCTCGGCGGTTCGCTGTCCGCCGGCGCTGCGGTCGCCACCATCCTGTCGCTCGACCCCATCCTCGCGCGCGGCGAGGTGTCCGAACGCGACCTGGTCCATGTCAAGCCCGGCGACAAGGCGCGGGTGCGCCTGGTCAGCGGCGAGGAGGCCGAAGGCGTGATCCGCTATATCAGCCGCGATGCGACGCCGGCGACCCGCACTTTCCGCGTCGAGGTTGCCGTGCCCAATGCCGACGGTCGCATCCCCTCCGGCATGACGGCGGAGGTGACACTGCTGGCCGTGCCGGTGGAGGCGACGGTGCTGCCGCGCTCGGTGGTGACGCTGAGCAATGACGGCGACCTCGGCATCCGCGCCGTCGATGCCGACAACAAGGTGGTTTTCTATCCGATCGACCTCGTCGACGACATGCAGGGCGGGTTGGTTCTTGGCGGCATTCCCGCCGAGGTGCGCATCATCGTCGCGGGTCAGGAGCTGATTTCGGAGGGCGATGTCGTCAACCCGGTCGAGGTCGACGCCGAGACCGTCAACAAGCTCTTGGGCGAAGCCGCAAGCGGGATCACGGGCGGGACGAACTAGGCCATGGACATCGTCAAGCTTGCCATCCGCAACGCACGGCTGACGATCACCACGCTCGTCTTCCTGATGATCGCGGGCGCGCTATCGTACCTGTCGATTCCCAAGGAGGCGGAGCCCGACGTTCCCGTCCCGATCATCTATGCCAGCCTGTCCTATCAGGGCATTTCGCCGGAAGATTCGGAGCGCCTGTTGCTGCGTCCGGTCGAGACGCGGCTCAAGACGATCAAGGGCGTCAAGGAGATGCGCTCCACCGCCTATCAGGGCGGCGGCTACGTGCTGCTCGAATTCGACCCCTCGACCGACCTGAAGACCGCGCTCGACGACACCCGCAACGGCGTCGACACCGCCCGGCGCGACCTGCCTCAGGGCGCGGATGAGCCGAGCGTCCACGAGATCAACATTTCCGAGTTTCCCGTCCTTGTCGTCACCCTGTCCGGCCATGTGCCCGAGCGGGTGCTGACCACGGCCGCGCGTGCGCTGCGCGACCGCATCGAGGAAGTTCCCGGCGTGCTCGAGGGCGTGCTTCAGGGCGCGCGCGACGATCTCGTCGAGGTCGTCATCGACCCGATGAAGCTAACCTCCTACGGACTGAAGCTCGACGATCTGCTCGATGGCATGAACGCGTCGAACAGCCTCGTCGCCGCAGGCGCGCTCCAGGGCAGCGAGGGCAAATACGCCGTCAAGGTTCCGGCGCTGATCGAGACGGTCGAGGACATCGCCAATCTGCCGATCCTGGCCGGGCGCAATGCGGTCGTCCGCGCGCAGGATCTCGCGACAGTGCGGTCCACCCATGCCGACGCCGAGACGATCACCCGGCTCGACGGCAAGCCCGCCATCGCCATCGAGGTCAAGAAGCGTACGGGCGCCAATCTCGTCGATGCGGTGGAGGAGGTGAAACGCATCGCCGACGAGTTCCAGAAGACGCTGCCCGAGGGGATGACCGTCACCTATACCCAGGACAAGTCGGTCTTCATCAACCAGCTTCTCGGCGAGTTGCAGAACCATGTGCTGATCGCCGTCATCCTCGTCTTCATCGTCATCCTCTATGCGCTGTCGGGGCGCTCGTCCCTCCTGATCGGCCTCGCCATTCCGTCCTCGTTCCTGATGGGCATCCTGCTCCTGGCTTTGTTCGGCTTCACGATCAACATGATCGTGCTGTTCAGCCTGATCCTGGCGGTCGGCATGCTGGTCGACGACGCCATCATCGTCGTCGAGTTCGCCGAACGGCGGATGTCGGAGGGCATGCCGCGCGAGCAGGCGTTCGAACTTGCCGCCAAGCGCATGGCGGGGCCGGTGGCGGCGGCGACGCTGACCCGCATCGCGGCGTTCTCGCCGCTGCTGTTCTGGCCGGGCATGGTCGGCGACTTTATGAAATACATGCCGATCACGCTGATCGTGACGCTGGCCGCTTCGATGCTTTACGCGCTGGTGTTCACCCCGACGCTGGGCGCCAAGTTCGCCAAGGCGCACGTGCATGAGGAAGGCGATCTGCGCGACGGCTGGTACATGGCCGTGGTCAAGCAGGCGGTGCGCTTCCCGAAGATCGTGCTGATGCTCGCCGTCGGCCTGCTGGTCGGCGTCATGTACACCTATTCGCATTACGGCAAGGGTGTCGAATTCTTCCCGAATGTCGAGCCTGACTACGGCCTGCTCTATGTCCATGCCCGCGGCAATCTCTCGCTGGCGGAGATGGATGCCGCCACCCGCAAGGCGGAGGACAAGCTGCTGGGCTGGCCGGGCATCGAATCCGTCTACACCCGCGTCGGCCAGACCCGCGGGGCGCAGGACATTCCCGAGGATGTCGTCAGCGTCATCCAGTACGAATTCGTCGACTGGCGCGAACGCAAGCCGGCGCACGAGATCCTCGACGATCTGCGCGCCGCCATGGCCGGCATTCCCGGCGTCGACGTCGAGGTGCGGGTGCCGGATGCCGGCCCGCCGACGGGCAAGCCGATCCAGGTCCGGATCTCGGCGGCCAACCCGCAAGGGCTGGACGACCATGCCCGCACGGTCGCGGCGCGGCTGGCCGTCATTCCCGGCGTCATCGACATCTCCGACGGGCTGCCGCCGCCCGGCGTCGACTGGGCGCTCAACATCGACCGCACCAAGGCGGCGCAGCACGGCCTCAGCCCGATCGCCGTCGGCACCGCGGTCCAGCTCGTCACCTCCGGCCTCAAGCTGACCGACTATCGCCCGGCCGGCGCCGACGACGCCGTCGACATTCGCCTGCGCCTGCCGGAAGACCGGCGCACGCTGTCGACGCTCGACGAACTGCGCATCGAGACTCCGCTCGGCTCGGTGCCGATCTCGAACTTCGTCACCCGCAAGCCAGAGCCGCGCACCGGCATCCTGAACCGCATCGATGGCGAGCGCACCGTGGTGGTGCAGGCCAATATCGCCTCCGGTTTTCAGGTTTCGGCGGTGCAGGCCGAGGTGGCGCAGACCATCGGTGAAATGGAGCTGGGCAACGCCAAGTGGAAGCTCGCCGGCTCCAGCCAGGAAAGCGACGAGGCGAGCGCCTTCCTCGCCAATGCCTTCGGCGCGGCGATCTTCCTGATCTTCATCGTGCTGCTGGCGCAGTTCAACAAGTTCACCAGCGTCTTCCTGGTGCTGATGACCGTGGTGATGTCGACCATCGGCGTCTTCCTCGGCCTGCTTCTGACCGGCCAGGCCTTCGGCATCATCATGTCGGGCATCGGCGTCATCGCGCTGGCGGGCGTGGTGGTCAACAACAACATCGTGCTGATCGACACCTATGACAGGCTGCGCCATGAGGGCTGGAACAAGCTCGACGCGGTGCTGCAGACCTGCCGCGAGCGCGCCCGCCCGGTGGTGCTGACGGCGGCTGCCGCCATTCTCGGCGTGCTGCCGATCGCGCTCGGCCTCGGGCTCGAGCTCTTCCATCATGAGACGACGATCAACGCGCCGTCGACCCAGTGGTGGATCTCGCTCTCCTCGGCCATCGTCTACGGCCTCGCCTTCGCCACCGTGCTGACGCTGATCGTCACGCCGTCGGCGTTGATGGTCTTCACCCGTGACAACCGTCCGGCCGGCGAGGAGCGGCGCGGCATGCTGGCGCGGCTGTTCGGCCGCGGGCGCAAAGACAAGCAGCCAGGCGACCGGGGCGATGGCGGCGAGGCCGCAACCGATGGCGCGCTGCCGAATGCGGCGGAGTAGCGCCTAGATCGTTTCACAGTTTCACAGAAACGGTGAAACGACCTATCTCTTTGTTTTTACGCAATTCTAGACGCAAAGCCGCTTCGCACTTTTGCTGGAATTGCTCTAGGCGATTTTATCGCAGCCGCCATCAAACCGCGGACACAATTTTGCCTATTATCGGCAGGACGCACTCGCCCGCAGGGCAGGGCGCTTTCGTGGAGCTGGCGTGAGAAATCCGTTCATCAGACAGCCGGAACAACCGTTCCTGTCGCCTCTGGGGCGTCAGCGACGTTTTCCCGCCGTCGCCGCGCCGCTCGTTCTTACCGTTTGTGGCGGTGTCGCTCTCGTCGTTGCCTTCAGCACCCTGTTCGGCCTTCAGCTGCGTGGCAGCGGCTCGGCGAGCACGGCGATTGAGGAAACCGGCGGCGCGCCGGCTGAGACCGCGCCGCCCGCCATCGCCGCGCAAGCGCCGGTGAGCGTTGCCGTCGATACGCCCGAAGAAGAACCGGCGCTGGTCACGGCGCTTCCCGAGGCGGCGTTGGAACAGGGTGAGCCTGTGCTCGAACCCATCCTTCCCCGAGTCGAGGTTTCGGGGGAAGTGCTGACGCTTTCCGGCAATCCGCCCGATCCCGGTCCGACCGCTGCCATCCAGCCGGCGCTGCCCGCAGAGATCTCGGCGCTGGTGCCTGCGCCGCGCCCGGCTCCGCCAGCGGTGCAGGCTGTCGCTGTCGAGGCTCGGCCGTCGGCAGGGAATGATGCCGGCAACGCGGCAGCAAGCGCGACCGGCCTGCGCTCGGCCGTCGTCAACCAGGCGGTCAACATGCGCGCGGCTCCCAACAAGGGCGGGCAGGTGGTGATGGTGGTTCCGGGAGGAGCTGCAATCGACGCCGAGACCGATTGCGGCTGGTGCGAGATCCGCTATCAGGGCCGCACCGGCTTCATCTACAAGAGCTTCATGAACTACCGCTGATCAGCAGCAGCGGCTCACGCCATGCCGATTTTTACGCATGTCGTTGTCACGCAACCGGGTCCCACTTTCGGGCGACATGCTTTAATCAGGCGGCGTTCCTCACCGAGGCAATGACGTCGACGATGCCGTCGACGACCTGTTCGACCAGCGCGCGATCGTCGGCCTCGGCCATGACGCGGATCAGCGGCTCGGTACCGGACGGGCGGATGACGATGCGGCCGTTCTTGCCGAGTTTCGAGCGCCAGTCCTCGATCGCCTCCTTGACCGTGTCGTCCTCCAGCGGCGCGCCGCCGGAATATCGGACGTTCTTCAGGATTTGCGGCACCGGTTCGAACCGGCGTAGAACCTCGCTCGCCGGCTTGTCGGCGCGCTTGATGCAGGCGAGGACCTGAAGTGCCGAAACCAGCCCGTCGCCGGTGGTCGAGAAGTCGGACAGCACGATGTGGCCCGATTGCTCGCCGCCGACATTGAACCCGCCCTCGCGCATCCGTTCGACCACGTAGCGGTCGCCGACCTTGGTGCGTTCCAGGGACAGGCCGAGACCGTTGATGTGACGCTCGAGACCGAGATTGGACATGATGGTCGCGACCAGACCGCCGCCGGTCAGACGGCCGCTCTGGTGCCAGGATTCGGCGATCAGCGCCATGACCTGATCGCCGTCGATGACGGTGCCGGCCTCGTCGACAATGGTGACCCGGTCGCCGTCGCCGTCGAGCGCGATGCCGATGTCGGCGCGAACCTCGTGCACCTTCTTCGCCAGGCCGAGCGGATGGGTCGAGCCGCAATCCTCGTTGATGTTCAGGCCGTTCGGCTCGTCATTGATGACGATCACCTCGGCGCCCATCTCCCAGAGGGCGGCGGGCGCGACCTTGTAGCCGGCGCCGTTGGCGCAATCGACGACGATGCGCAGGCCCGACA
>JBLJBS010000073.1:0-15018 GCA_047637695.1 Aquamicrobium sp.
CGAGGAAATAGGCCAGGATCATGCCGGCGAGGAACGGCAGCAGGATGGCGGAGAAAACGTAGAGGAACACCACCAGCGTCACCGCTGCACCGAGCCAGAACAGCACCTGCCGCCGCCAGCCGGCGGCGATGACCGCCTCGGCCACCTGGTCCCTGATGTCGTCGCTGGGTTCGCTCATCGGCCCGTTCGCTCGTCGGTCTGTCCAATCCGGCGGCCATATTAACACCGGCCATTGCAGGAGATAGGCTCCTGTTGAAGTTACGGTCAAGAGAAGCGGACGGCGACAGCCGGTTTTGAACGCCATTCACACCCCTTGCCCGCCAGCGGCCTTGCGAGCGGCGGGGGTTCATGCGAAGAGCCGGCTTTAACGGATCGTGCCAAGGGGCAGCCGCGCATGAGCGAAGACAAAGACGGTCTCACCTATGCAGCGGCCGGCGTTGACATCGACGCCGGCAACGCGCTCGTCGAGAAGATCAAGCCGCTGGTGCGCTCGACGCGCCGGCCCGGCGCCGATGGCGAGATCGGCGGCTTCGGCGGCCTGTTCGACCTGAAGGCGGCCGGCTTTTCCGACCCCGTGCTGGTGGCGGCGAACGACGGCGTCGGCACCAAGCTGAAAGTGGCGATCGACGCCGACCGCCACGACACGGTCGGCATCGACCTCGTCGCCATGTGCGTCAACGACCTCGTGGTGCAGGGCGCGGAGCCGCTGTTCTTCCTCGACTATTTCGCCACCGGCAAGCTCGATCCCGAGCAGGGCGCGCAAATCGTCGCCGGCATCGCGGAAGGGTGCCGCCAGGCCGGCTGCGCGCTGATCGGCGGCGAGACGGCCGAGATGCCTGGCATGTATGCCCATGGCGATTACGACCTCGCCGGCTTCGCGGTCGGCGCGGCCGAGCGCGGCCAGCTGCTGCCGTCGGACGACATCGTCGAGGGCGACGTCATCCTCGGCCTCGCCTCGTCGGGGGTTCATTCGAACGGCTTCTCGCTGGTGCGGCGCATCGTCGCCGGCTCCGGCCTGAGCTGGGCGCATCTCGCGCCCTTCGACAAGTCGAAGACGCTTGGCGAGGCGCTGCTCGCCCCCACCCGCATCTATGTCCGCTCGATCCTGTCGGCGATCCGCTCCACCCACGGCATCAAGGCTCTGGCGCACATCACCGGCGGCGGCTTTCCCGACAACATCCCGCGCGTGCTGCCGGCGGCCTATGCCGCGGAACTCGACCTCGACGCCATCGACGTGCCGCCGGTGTTCTCCTGGCTGGCCAGCACCGGCAATGTCGCGCCCACCGAGATGATGCGCACCTTCAACTGCGGAATCGGCATGGTGCTCGTGGTCGCGGCCGGACAGGCAGCGCAGGTCGCAGCGGTGCTGACCAAGAATGGCGAGGCGGTCACGACGCTCGGCCGCATCGTGCCGCGCCGCGACGCCGGCGTCATCTACAATGGCGAAATCGGACTGTGAGCATGTCAAGAAAGCGCGTCGTCGTCCTGATATCCGGCCGCGGCACCAACATGACCGCGCTGGCCGAGGCGGCGGGCGATCCTAACTATCCCGCGGCGATCGTCGCCGTGATCTCCGACAAGGTCGACGCCAAAGGGCTGAACGCCGCCGCCGCGCTCGGCATCGAGGCCAAGGCCATCACCCGCGCCGACCATCCGACAAAAGCGGCTCTGGACAAGGCGCTGGACGAGGAACTGACGGCGCTGCGCGCCGACATCGTCTGCCTCGCCGGCTACATGCGGCTGCTTTCGCCCGAATTCACCGCCAAATGGGCCGGAAAGCTCATCAATATCCATCCGTCTCTGCTGCCGCTGTTTCCGGGACTGGACACCCACGACCGCGCGCTGGAAGCCGGCATGCGCATTCACGGCTGCACGGTCCATTTCGTCACCGCCAAGATGGATGCCGGCCCGATCATCGCGCAGGCGGCCGTGCCGGTCCTGCCGGCCGACGACAGCGGGGCGCTCGCCCGGCGGGTGCTCGAAGCCGAGCACAAGCTCTATCCGCTGGCGCTGCGGCTGGTGGCGGAAGGCCGTGCGAGGATGGAGGACGGCGGTACGGTGCTTTCCGGCGTCCATGCCGCCGGCGCCCTGCTTTCCCCCGGTCCGGCCGGCGAAGAGGTCGACATCGAAAGCCTCGCCCGCATGACGCCGTGAAGGCGCAGGATGGCCAAGATCCTGCTTCTCCTGCGCCATGCCAAGTCGAGTTGGGACGATCCTGATCTCGACGATTTCGACCGGCCGCTGGCGAAACGAGGCCGCGAGGCCGCGCCGCGCATGGGCCGCGAGATCGTCCGCCATGGCTGGCTTCCCGACCGCGCGCTGGTTTCTCCAGCCCTTCGCACCCGCCAGACATGGGATCTGGTCGCGGCGGAACTGCCGCAACCCGTTGCGGCCATCTTCGACCGCTCGATCTACGAAGCCCCGGCAGCGCACATCCTTGCCGCGATCCGTGCCACGCCTGATGCCGTCGGCACGCTCGTCGTCGTCGGTCACAATCCCGGGTTCGAGCAACTGACCGCCATGCTCGCCGGCCGCGAAAGCGCACCGGCAGCCATGGCGGCGGTGAAGCGGAAATTCCCCACGGCCGGTCTCGCCCGCCTCGCCTTCGAAAGCGGATGGGCCGATCTCACCCCCGGCGGCGCCATGCTCACCGATTTCCTGACCCCGCGCGACGGCGAGAAGCGATGAACTACCGCCACGCCTTTCATGCCGGGAATTTCGCCGACGTGCTGAAGCACGCGGTGCTGGCCCGCATCCTCGATTATCTCAAGCGCAAGCCCGGCGCGTTCCGGGTCATCGACACCCATGCCGGAATCGGCCTGTACGACCTGACCTCCGAAGAAGCGCAGAAAACCGGGGAATGGCGCGGCGGCATCGGAAGGCTGATGGAGGGGACGCTGCCCGACAGCGCGGCGGCGCTGCTCCGGCCCTATCTCGACACGATGCGGGCCTTCAACGCGGAAGGAGGCATCCGTTACTATCCCGGTTCGCCGCTCGTTACGCGCCATCTTCTGCGCGAGATCGACCGGCTGACGGCGATCGAGCTTCATCCCGACGACAGCGCGGCGCTCAGGGACCGTTTCGTCGGCGACTGGCAGGTGCGCGTCATCGCGCTCGACGGCTGGCTGGCGCTCGGCGCGCATGTTCCGCCCAAGGAAAAGCGCGGCCTGGTGCTGGTCGATCCGCCGTTCGAAAAGGAAGGCGAGTTCGACCGGCTGGTCAACGGCCTCGTCAAGGCATATCGGCGCTGGCCGGGCGGCACCTATGCCCTGTGGTATCCGGTCAAGGATCGTGACGCGGTCGAGCGCTTCCGCGCCCGGCTCGGGGAGACCGGCATCGAGAAGATGCTCGACATCGTGCTTGAAATCCGCACGCCTTCCGCCGAACCCCGGCTCGACGGTTGCGGCATGGTCGTCGTCAACCCGCCCTACGTGCTCGAAGAGGAAATGAGTGTGCTGTTGCCCGCGCTGTGCGGGATTCTCGGCGAAAGCGGCGCGCGGGCATGGTCGCGACCGTTAACGCGGCAATGAGACCGCGCTTATGCGGAAGCGGAAGCTTGACCGCTCCTTGCGCTTTCATCACAGTGCGGCGGCCCTTGCATGCACGATTCATTCAGCCGGGAGAGTTTTCGATGCCCCGTTTCGCCAGATTGCTGCTCGTCGCAGCCCTTGCCCTAGCCGGCGGTATGGTGGCGGCGCGCGCGGCCGACCCCGTTTCGGTCGCCGTCGATACGCCGGGCATCTGTGCCAATCAGGCCGTTCTCGACCGGATATCGAGCCGCTTCCAGCATCAGGTGCACCATGTGCCGCATCTGGCCCGCGTCGCGATCACGGATTTCCACCGCATCCGCGAAAGCCGCCATCAGCCGCAGATCGCCGGCGAGCGACCGATCGACCGGCGTTATTGCCATGCCAAGGCGGAACTGAGCAGCGGCGTCAGCCGCGACATCTGGTACGTGATCGAGCGGCCAATGGGCTTTGCCAGCCTCGGCAGCAATGTCGAGTTCTGCGTCTCCGGCTTCGACCGCTGGAACGTCTATGACGGCCGTTGCCGGGTGCTGCGCCCTGCCCTGTGGTGATGCGCCGCGCGCTCGTCCCGCTCATGATGGCGGCTTTCCTCGGCGGCTGCGCGCCATCCGAATCCGGTGACAGCCTGCCTCCCAGAGGCGAAGGCTATGACTTCCTCGTGCTGGCCCTGACCTGGTCGCCGAGCTATTGCGAGATCGAGGGCGACGACGCCAACGGGCAGCAATGCGCCGACGGCCGTGGCTTGGGCTTCGTCGTCCATGGCCTGTGGCCGCAATTCGAAAGCGGCTGGCCGGAATTCTGCCATCTGCGCGGACCCGGCCGGGTGCCGAACGCGCTGGTCAGACAGTATCTCGACATCATGCCATCGGCTGGGCTGATGGGCCATCAATGGCGCAAGCATGGCTCCTGCATGGGCGTAAGCCAGGAAGACTATTTCGCGCTCGTGCGCGCGGCGCGCAAGCGCATCGCCGTTCCGCAGCAATATAAAAACCCGTCCAAGGACGTCAACATCGCGCCGGAAGCCGTGGAAAACGCGTTCCTTGCCGCCAATCCCGGCATGACGGCCGACGGGATCGCTGTCGCCTGCGACGGTCGCCACCTTTCCGAGGTGCGCATCTGCCTGACCCGGGACCTGGAGTTCCGCTCCTGTCGCGAGGTCGACGCCAGAGCCTGCCGGCTGCCGCAGGCGGCAATGCCCGCCCCCGATTGAACAGCCTTTTCTCCCCGTTTCAAGGATGACCAAGCCCATGGCCGTGCTTCTCTACTCCTCCGCCTCGCCCTACAGCGCCAAGGTGCGCATGGCAGCAGCATGGGGCGGCATCGACATCGATGTGAAAGCCATCAACACCGCGGAAAGCCCGGCCGAACTTCTCGCCGCCAATCCGCTCGGCAAGATTCCTGTCCTGATCGCCGACGACGGCGAAGCTGTCTATGACAGCCGCGTCATCACCCAACATCTCAACCGTCTCTCCGGCGGGGCGCTGTTTCCGCGCAACGCCGACAAGCGCCGGAAAGCCGAGCGGCTCGAGGCGCTGGCCGACGGCATCTGCGACTGCCTGCTCGCCCATGTCTACGAGCGGCGCGCGCGCCCGGCCGAGAAGATCCATCAGCCCTGGCTCGATACGCAATGGCAGAAAGTGACGCGATCCCTCGACCACCTCGAAGCCGACCTGCCGAAGCTCGGCAAGAAGCCGGATGCCGGACAGATGGCGCTGCGCGCCATGCTGGGTTATCTGGCTCTGCGTTTCGACGGTCAGTGGGAGCGCGGACGGCCGAAACTGAAGCGATGGGCGAAGCGTTTCGACGAGCGGTTTCCGGCGCTCGCGGCCCTGCTGCCGCAAGGCTGATCCGTCAGCCTTGCCCAAACAGACAAAAGGCCCGGATCGCTCCGGGCCTTTCGATCTGCAATGTCGTCCGGATCAGAACTTGATGCCGAGACCGACAGTGACGCGGTGGTTGCTCGAGTCGATCTTGGTCGGCCCACCGAGGTCGAAGGTGTCCGAGCCGAAATCGCTGTAGCGGTATTCCGCACGGGCGAACACATCGTCGGTCAGCTTGACGTCGGTGCCGGCGCCAACCGTGTAGCCGAGCATCAGGTTGGTGTCCTGGGCGGCGGCGGTGGTGACGCGCAGGCGCTCGGCAGCCACACCGGCCGTACCGTAGACCAGAACGTCGTCGTTGACGGCGACACCGGCGCGGGCGCGCAGCGAGCCATCGAGACGGGCGCGGGCAGCGGTGCCGGCATTGCCGCCGTCGATGCTGCTGTAGTTCACGTCGGCCTCACCACCATACACGAACTGGCCGTTCTGCATGTTGAAGCCGCCGAAGGCGCCGCCGAGCCAGCCCTTGGTGCTGATGTCATTGCCGATGGTGCGGTCCTGGACGCTGCCGCTGAAGCCGTAGCCGAGATGCACACCGGCATAGGGACCGGCCCACGAGCTGACGGGCGCGGACTCGATGATCGGCGCGGGTGCCGGGGGCTCCTGGTAGACAACATCGGCGGCCAGCGCGGGCGCGGCCGACAGACCCAGCACGGCCGCAGCCGAGAAGGCGAATCTCTTGGTATTGTTCATTCTCGTTACTCCTTTGCCGCAAGGAAGCAGATTACACGCTTCCCCCTTGATGACGCCCCGCCGCGATGGGAGGTGAACGGCCGGCTGCGTCAGTGGTTCCTATTTGCGGGCGGAATGCGGCCGAACCACACCCGAAAAAGGGTGATTCCCCGGCTGGAATACGGCGGAAAATTGACGTTGCGATTGGGCAACACCTGACGGTGGAGAAGGTGGGGACACCTCCTTGTCAACCGTTGGCCCAGTGTCTCGCCCAGTGTCTCGCCCAGTGTCTGGCCCAGTGTCTGGCCCGCCATCCCGCAGCGCTTGGTCGCGCGGGCGACTGGGCCTATATCAGACGAGCCGGCTCGCGAATCCCTCACACGGCTGCCCATTCGCGGGCATTGAAGGCAACGGCAACGGAGTGGTCATGGCGATGAAGCAGGAAGTCGCGCTCGTTACCGGCGGAGCGCGCCGCATCGGCGAGGCGATCGTGCGTGACCTCGCAGCCAACGGCTTCGCCGTCGCCATCCACTACAACGGCGCACGCGCGGAAGCCGACCGGCTTGTCGCCGAAATCGAAGCCGCCGGCGGACACACGGCGCTGTTCGAGTCCGACCTGACGGACATGGAAGTCGCCGGGCAACTGGTCGATCAGGTGACGGGGGTGCTCGGGCCGGTCCGGCTGTTGGTCAACAACGCTTCGGTGTTCGAGGACGATGCCGCCGACGATCTCGACTGGGAGGTCTGGGACCGGCATTTCGCCCTGCATGTGAAGGCTCCCACGCTGCTGACCCGGCATATGGCGGCCGCACTGCCCTGCGGGCAGGACGGGCTGGTCGTCAACATCATCGACCAGCGCGTGTGGCGGCTGACGCCGCGCTTCTTTTCCTACACCCTTTCCAAGTCGGCGCTGTGGACGGCAACGCGCACCATGGCCCAGACCTATGCGCCGCGCCTTCGCGTCAATGCCATCGGTCCCGGCCCGACACTGGCCAACGAGCGCCAGACGCAACAGGACTTCGCGCGGCAGGTCGACGGGCTGATGCTGAAGCGCGGGCCGGCACTGGCCGAATTCGGCGAGACGATCCGTTATCTTTGGCAGGCGCGCTCGATCACCGGCCAGATGATAGCGCTCGACGGCGGTCAGCACCTGGCCTGGAAGACGCCCGACATCTACGGGATCGCCGAATGACCGGCCGCGACGGGCGCGACCTGCCGCCCCAGGACGAGATGCCGGAACAAGCCGGGCCGGACGCGGAAGCGGCCGATGCCGCTCCGCAAGGGCCGGCCGTCGAATGGGAAGGCGGCGAGACGCCGGGCGAAGGTGCGGCCGGCATCGAGGTGATCCAGGAACTCGTCAAGCGCCTGCCGAACAGGCCGGGCGTCTACCGTATGATGAACCCGGCCGGCGACGTGCTCTATGTCGGCAAGGCGCGCAGCCTGAAAAAACGCGTCGGCAATTATGCGCAGGGGCGTTTCCACACCAGAGGCATCGCCCGGATGGTGCGCGAGACCGCGGCGATGGAGTTCGTGGTCACCCGCACGGAGACGGAGGCGCTGCTTCTCGAAGCCAACCTCATCAAGAGGTTCAAGCCGCGCTTCAACGTGCTGATGCGCGACGACAAGTCGTTTCCCTATATCCTCATCACCGAGGACCACCCTGCCCCCGGCGTCTACAAGCATCGCGGCGCGCGCACGCGAAAGGGAACCTATTTCGGCCCTTTCGCATCGGCGGGCGCGGTCGACCGCACCCTTCACGTGCTGCAGCGCGCCTTCCTGCTGCGCACCTGCACGGACTCTTTCTACGCCAACCGCTCGCGGCCCTGCCTCCTCTACCAGATCAAGCGCTGCTCCGCGCCCTGCACCGGCGAGATCGCGCTTGCCGACTATGCCGAGCTGGTCGCCGAAGCCAGGGCCTTCCTGTCCGGCCGTTCGGTGCGGATCAGGGAGGAGATCGCCGAAGCCATGCGCAAGGCGTCCGACGAGCTCGATTTCGAACGCGCCGCGATCCACCGCGACCGCCTGACGGCGCTGTCGCACGTCCAGGGCCATCAGGGCATCAACCCGCAATCGGTCGAGGAGGCGGACGTCTTCGCCATCCATCAGGAAGGCGGGCAGAGCTGCATCGAGGTGTTCTTCTTCCGTACCTGGCAGAACTGGGGCAACCGCGCCTATTTCCCCAAGGCCGACCCGTCGCTGGAGCCTGCCGAGGTGCTCGGCGCGTTCATGGCCCAGTTCTACGACGACAAGCCCTGCCCGCGGCTGGTGCTGCTGTCGCACAAGGTCGAGGACCAGACGCTGCTCGAGGAAGCGCTCGGCACCCGTGCCGGCCACAAGGTGACGGTGTCGGTGCCGCAGCGCGGGGAAAAGAAGGCGCTTGTCGACCACGCGCTCCAGAATGCGCGCGAGGCGCTGGGGCGAAGGCTGGCGGAAACCTCGTCGCAGGCGCGACTTCTCGCGGGCATCGCCGAAACCTTCGGCCTCGCCCGGCCGCCACGCCGGATCGAGGTCTACGACAATTCCCACATCATGGGCACCAACGCCGTCGGCGGCATGATCGTCGCCGGCCCCGAAGGCTTCGTGAAGAACCAGTACCGCAAGTTCAACATCCGCTCGACCGACATCACGCCCGGCGACGATTTCGGGATGATGCGCGAGGTCATGCAGCGGCGGTTCTCTCGCCTGATCAAGGAGCATGCCGCGCCCGAAGCCGTCACGGGTGCCGATTCCGGCACCGGGGAGGATGAGCCGGACGACGGCGCATTCCCCGCCTGGCCGGACCTGATCCTGATCGACGGAGGCCAGGGCCAGATGTCGTCGGTGCGCGCCATCCTCGACGAACTCGGAATTGCCGAAACGGTGACGGCGATCGGCGTCGCCAAGGGTGTCGATCGCGACGCCGGACGCGAACGGTTCTTCACGGCGGGGCGGGAACCGTTCATGCTGCCGGTGCGCGACCCGGTGCTCTATTTCATCCAGCGGCTGCGCGACGAGGCCCACCGCTTCGCCATCGGTTCCCATCGTGCCCGGCGCAGCCGGGAGCTGGTCAAGAGCCCGCTCGACGAAATCGCGGGAATCGGCCCGGCGCGAAAGCGCGCGCTTCTCAACCATTTCGGCTCGGCAAAGGCCGTCGGGCGCGCGGCGGTGGAGGATCTGATGCGGGTGGAAGGCGTCTCCGAACGGGTCGCCCGCATCATATATGGCCATTTCCATGAAAACGGCTGAGCCACGACCATCGGGCCACTGGTAAAGAGCCTTTCACGGTTGACCTTCATCAAGGCCATCTGGTTACTAGTGTGAACAGGATAGCAGGAAACAATGTCCAAGAGCGCCTTCAACCTGCCGAACATGCTGACTTATGCGCGCATCCTCGCCGTGCCGCTGATCGTGCTTTGCTTCTATCTCGAGGGCCGGGTCCGGCCGACCGACTGGTGGCGCTGGGCGGCGGTTAGCATCTTCATCCTGGCCAGCATCACCGACTATCTCGATGGCTATATCGCGCGAATCTGGAAGCAGACCTCGAACATCGGCAAGATGCTCGACCCCATCGCCGACAAGCTGCTGGTTTCGGCCGCGCTGCTGCTGCTCGCCTTCGACCGCACCATCGACAAATGGTCGCTGTGGGCCGCGATCATCATCCTGTGCCGCGAGATCCTCGTTTCCGGCCTGCGCGAATATCTGGCGGCGCTGAAAGTGTCGGTGCCGGTGACGCAGCTGGCCAAATGGAAGACCGCGATGCAGCTCGTTGCCGTCGGGTTCCTCCTCGCAGGACCGGCCGGCGACAAGATACTGCCCTACACCACCGAGATCGGGCTGGCGCTTCTGTGGGTATCCGCGATCGTCACGCTCTATACCGGCTATGACTATTTCCGTGCCGGGTTGAAGCACATCATCGAGGAATGACGGGTCCAGGCCGATGAAACTGAAATATTTCGCATGGGTGCGCGAGCGGATCGGCACAGCCGAGGAAGACATCGTCCTGCCCGCCGAGGTGGTGTCGGTGCGCGACCTTCTCGACTGGCTGAAGCAGCGGGGCGAAGGCTATGCCGAGGCGCTGCGGCATCCGGAAGCGATCCGCGTCGCGATAAACCAGGAACACGTCCACCACTCCGAAGCGATCGCCGGGGCGGGCGAGATCGCCCTGTTCCCGCCGATGACGGGTGGCTAAGCACATGGCCGCCGCCATCGAACCGCGCATCCGCATCCAACGCGAGGATTTCGACGCCAGCGAGGAAGTCGGGCGACTGACCCGCGGGCAGACGAATATCGGCGCCGTGGTCACCTTTCTGGGGTTGTGCCGCGACGAGGAGGGAACGCTTTCCGCCCTCGAACTCGAGCACTATCCCGGCATGGCGGAAGCCGAAATCGGACGCCTCGCCGGCGAGGCCGCCACGCGCTGGCCGCTCGATGGGCTTACCGTCATTCACCGCTACGGGCCGATTCCCGCCGGCGGCAACATCGTGCTGGTGGTGGCCGCATCGTCCCACCGGCAGGCCGCCTTCGACGCCGCCTCCTTCATGATGGATTTCCTCAAGACGCGCGCACCTTTCTGGAAACGCGAGCATTTGAAGGACGGGACAGCCGGAAGCTGGGTCGAGGCGGCTGCGGCCGACGACGCGGCCGAGAGCCGCTGGAGTTCGTTTACACCGCGTTAAGCACCGTGTGCGTTTGCGGCAACCCGCCCCCGATCGTTAGAGGAATTGCAACGCTAACCGGCTAGGTTTCGCAACGGAACACGGGCGGTGATCGTGCAAATGTCGAGTTTCTTCGCGGCCTTGAGTGATGGAGGTGCCGGCAACTTATGGTTGCTTGCGACCGGCATTGCTGCCGTCGTGTCCCTCGGCGCAGCCGTTCACTTCGGCATGCTTTACCGCCTCAGTTGCGAGGAACAGGAAAACCACCGCAGCCTTATCGAAAACCTCTACGAGGGCATCTACCGCTCGACGCCGGACGGAAGGGTGTTCAGCGCCAACAAGGCGCTGGTCAGGATCAACGGCTACGATACCGAAGACGAGATGCTCGCCGCGACCATCGACATCACCAACGACTGGTATGTCGAGGCGGGCCGCGCATGGCAGTTCCGCAGGATTTTGCGCGAGCACGGCTTCGTGGAGAACTTCGTCTCCGAGGTCTATCGCTACAAGACGCGCGAGCGGATATGGGTCACGGAATCGGCACGGCTCGTTCATGATCGCAGAAGCGGCAAACCCCTGTTCTACGAAGGGTCGGTTCGGGAAATCACCGAGACGGTCAACAGGCTGGCGGCCGAAGAACGTTTGCGGAAATTGTCGAGCCAGGTGCCCGGCGCGCTCATCCAGTTCGTCCGCCATGCCGGCGGTTCCTACACCATGCCGTTCATGAGCAGCGGCTTTCGCGAGCTCTACGGCCTCGGGCCGGACGAGGAAATCCTGACGCCGCAGGAAATCACCGCAATGGTCCATCCCGACGACCGCGCGGCCTTTCTCGCGAATGCCAGGGCGGATGCGACCGTGGCCTCATGGGACCAGGAATACCGGGTGACTTTGCGCGATGGCAGCGTGAAATGGCTGCAAATCAACGCCAAACCTGAAGTCGTCGACAACGGCATGATGTGGCACGGCTATATCAGCGACATCACCACACGCAAGGCAAGCGAGGGCGAGATCGAGAAGCTCGCCTTCTTCGACCCTCTGACCGGCCTGCCCAATCGCCGCATGTTTATGGATCGCATGACGCTTGCCGTCACCCATTGCCGGGAAAATGCAACGAGCGGCGCGCTGGTGTTTATCGACCTCGACAATTTCAAGACGCTCAACGACACCCGCGGTCACGATGTCGGAGACAGCTTCCTCATCGAGGTCGCCAAACGCCTGCGCCATTGCATCGGAGCCGGCGACACCGTCGCGCGCATCGGCGGCGACGAGTTCGTCATCATCATCGGCGACGCCGGGCAGGACAAGGCCAACGCCACCCGCGCCGCCATCATCACCGGCAACAGGGTGCTTTCGGCGATGCGCGAAAACTTCTCCCTCGGAGAGTTCAGCCATCGCTCGTCGGCCAGCATCGGCATCGTGGTGTTCGACGGCGACATCGCATGCGCCGACGAAATCATGAAGCATGCCGACATCGCCATGTACCGGGTGAAGAACGGCGGCCGCAACGGCATGGCGCTCTACGATCACCAGTCGATGAACATGGAAGCCGAGCGCTATCGGCTGCTCGACGATTTCCGGCAGGCGCTGGCCTCGGATGCGCTGCAGCTGTATTTCCAGCCGCAGATGGACGAGAACCGGCGCGTGGCCGGCGCCGAGGCGCTGTGCCGCTGGAACCACCCGCAACTCGGCCTGCTTCTGCCGGAGCGTTTCGTCCCGTTGACGGAGCAGTTCGGCCTCGTCCGCGAATTCGGCAGCGTCGTTCTGGCCAAGGGTGTGGCGGAGCTGGCGCGCTGGCGCGCCGATCCGCTGACGCGCAATCTCAGGCTCTCGATCAACGTCAACGTCCAGTCGCTGGCCTGCGACGATTTCGTCGCCAATCTGGCATCGCTGATCGAAAGCCACGATGTCGACGCCCGGCTTCTGACACTGGAAATGACCGAAAGCGTGATGACGCGGGACCGCCGCACCATCGCCCGTCACATGCTGGCGCTGAAAAAGCTCGGCGTGCGCCTGTCGCTTGACGATTTCGGCGCCGGCTATTCCTCGCTCGCCCAGCTGAAACGCCTGCCTTTCGACGAGCTGAAGATCGACGGCGGCTTCGTCGCCGACATCGAGAAAAGCGAAAGCGACCGCCAGTTGGTCAAGTCGATCCTCGGTACGGCGAGGACGTTCAGGCTGACCGCCGTCGCCGAGCATGTCGAGCATGCGGCCCAGGAAACATTCCTGCGCGCCTTCGGTTGCGACTATCTCCAGGGCTATCTCTACAGCCCCGCCCTGCCCTCCGCCGACTTCATCGCGTTTGTCGAGGAAAACCGCGACGGCTGGACGGAAAAACGCAGGAGCGCATGACAAAAGGGCCGCAGCTTGCGTTGCGGCCCTTGATAAATCTCCGGATCGGGCGGGAAGCCCGAACGGTGTGCAGGTTCAGCCGACGATCTCGGTGTCGGAGAACCAGTACTTGATCTCCTGCGCGGCGGTCTCGGGCGCATCCGAGCCGTGGACCGAGTTCTCGCCGATCGACAGGGCGTGGACCTTGCGGATGGTGCCCTCGGCGGCCTGCGCCGGGTTGGTCGCGCCCATCACCTCGCGGTTCTTCGCAATGGCGTTCTCGCCCTCGAGAACCTGCACCACGGTCGGGCCGGAGGACATGAACTCGACCAGCTCGCCGAAGAAGGGGCGCTCCTTGTGGACGGCGTAGAAGCCTTCCGCCTCGCGGCGGCTCATCCACACGCGGCGCGAGGCGACGACGCTGAGGCCCGCATCCTCCAGCATCGCGGTGATCGCGCCGGTCAGGTTGCGCCGCGTCGCATCGGGCTTGATCATCGAAAAGGTGCGTTCGATAGCCATTCTTGGTCCTCATATCGTCGGAAAGGGAAATGTGGCGGGTCTATACAGGCGCGGGCGCCCGATGTGAAGGGGCAGGGTGAAGCAGGAGCCTAGCAAAGAGGCTAGCGGCATTGGCGGATGCGGGTGCCTTGTGTAGTGATGCCGCATGTCGATCTGAAGACGGGGGGCAAGAACCATGCGCCGGCATTTCCAGATGTTCGCGGCCTATAACCGCTGGGCCAACGCGCTCATCTTTGACGCCGCCGCCCAGCTGTCGCCGGAGGAGCTTGCGCGCGACACCGGTGCCTTCTTCGGACCGCTGATCGCGACGTTGAACCACATCCTCGTCGCCGACCGCATCTGGATGAAGCGCTTCACCGGCGAAGGCGCGGCGCCGGCCGCGCTCGACACGATTCTTCACACCGCGCTACCGGTGCTGCGCACGGCGCGCGAGGCCGAGGACGCCCGGATCGTCGAATGGATCGGTTCCCTGCCCGACAAGGCGTTCACCGGCCGGTTCACCTATCTGACCGTCACCGACATGCGCACGATCAGCCAGCGGCTGGCGCCGGCCCTTGCGCATTTCTTCAACCACCAGACCCACCATCGCGGGCAGGCCCACGCGACGCTGACGGCGCTCGGCAAGCCGTCGCTGTCGCTCGACCTGATCTATTTCCAGCGCACGGAGGAAGGCCGCCCCTTCGCCTGAGCACCCGCCTCTTGCGCTACGCGGCTTCCCCGGTCCATAGAGCGCGACCATGCTGATCATCGACGACATATCGCTCCGCATTGCCGGCCGCCTGCTCATCGACCATGCCTCGCTGACGCTTCCGGCGGGCTCGAAGGCCGGCCTCGTCGGCCGCAACGGCACCGGCAAGACCACGCTGTTCAAGGCCATCACCGGCGATCTCTCCACCGAAACGGGGTCGATCTCCTATCCCAAGGGCACGCGCATCGGACAGGTGGCGCAGGAAGCGCCGGGAACCGAAGAACCGCTGATCGAGATCGTGCTCAAGGCCGATACCGAGCGGCTGGCGCTGCTGTCGGAAGCCGAAACGGCGATCGATGCGCACCGCATCGCCGAGATCCAGACTCGGCTCGCCGACATCGACGCCCATTCTGCCGAGGCCCGCGCCGCAACCATCCTCGCCGGCCTCGGCTTCGATGCGGAAGCGCAGAAGAGGCCGGCTTCGTCTTTCTCCGGCGGCTGGCGCATGCGCGTCGCGCTCGCCTCGGTTCTGTTCGCCCAGCCCGATCTTCTCCTCCTCGACGAGCCGACCAACTATCTCGACCTCGAAGGTACGCTGTGGCTGGAAGGCTATGTAGCGAAATATCCGCATACGGTCCTGCTCATCAGCCACGACCGCGACCTCCTGAACCGTGCCGTCAGTTCCATCGTCCATCTCGACCAGATGAAGCTGACTTTCTGGCGCGGCGGCTACGACCAGTTCGAGCGCCAGCGCGCCGAGCAGCTCGAGC